>JANNEY010000587.1:0-8910 GCA_031379235.1 Opitutaceae bacterium
GGCCGCGCCGGCCGTGAGTTCTACGATCGAAGCGCAACCGCGGGCGAATATCGAAACCTCGCGACCGCAGACACGAAGGCCGGCGCAATGCAAACCGCCGCGACACTCCTCCGCGCCCATCCAGAACCCAAACCCGGCCCCGCCAACCGGCCGCGCGCGTTGGAAGCAAAAGTGTCGCCGAAATAGCCGCTCAATACGCCGTCGGGGGCGGACGCACGATTTGCCAGAGCGTCCGCACGGTAATCTGGAAATCGAGCCACAAGGACCAATGGCCGATGTAGAAGACGTCCCAGTGGACCCGCCGCCGCAGCATCTCCTGCTCGAGGATTTCCCCGCGATAGCCGAGGCTTTGCGCGAGACCCGTAATCCCGGGTTTGACGAGGTGGCGCGTGCGATAACCGCGCGTTTGCCGGCGAAATTCTTCGTCGAGCAGCGGCATGTAGGGCCTTGGCCCGACCAAACTCATGTCGCCCCGCACGACGTTCCAAAACTGAGGAAACTCGTCGAGACTGCGTCGCCGCAGGAAACGTCCGACCGGAAAAATCCGGGCATCCTCCGACGCCGCTTGCTGGGCTTCCGCCGCGGCATCTTCTGGGCCGACCCGCATCGAGCGAAACTTCAACATCCGAAAAACTTCTCCTTGCTGCCCCCGCCTCTCGCGCACGTGAAACAGCGGGCCCGGCGCCTGGAAGCGTTGCACGAGCCACACCATAGCGCACAGCGGCGGCAAAATCAGCACCACCACCGGCACCGCGATCACGAGATCGTAGACTCGTTTCATGATCCGATTCAGCGGATCCTCCAGGGGTTCTTCCTGCAAGGTGTAGAAATGTCGGCCCTCCTCGACCGTCGGCACCAGCGGATGCGTGTAGCGGTCCGCGAGATTGTTGTGGATCAGCAGCCGGCACCCCTGCTCCTGGCAGAGGTCGATGATGGCGCGCGCCTCCGCGTCGCTGGCCGGCAATCCGAGCAACACGACCTGCCCGACCGGCCGCTCCGCCAGCACGCGCGGGAAGTCCGCGATCCGGCCCAGCACCGGCACCATCGGCGACGCCGACCCCGCGGCGGCCTCGTCGTCCGAGAGCACGCCCACCGGAAAAATCCCCAGCGGTTCCGTGTGCGCGATCCAGTCTTTGAGCTGCACAAACGAACTTACGGAACCGATAAAAAGTGTTGGGAGCTGGTGCCCGCTGTGAAAAACCATGCGGGCCAGCACCCGCGGCAGCCACGCGTTGAGCACCGCGAGCCCGAGCCAGCAACCCGCCAGCAGCGTGCCCAAGAAAAGCCGGCTGATGCTGCGGTCCTGCGTGGCGAACATCATCGTAAACGTGAGCACTGCCATTAAACCGACCTGCTTGCCCGCGAGCCGCGCCGCCTCTCCGAGATCAGGCCGGTGAAACCGTGCCGCCAGCCGACGCAGATCGCGCGCGGCGAGGGCCATGCCACCGACCAGACAAAGGAAATACGGCAGTAGGTTAACTTGCCGCGTCAGGCGCACCACCGGCACATAGTGCAAAATAAATTCCGCATACGCCCAGAAGAACACCGCTACGCAAAGGGTGGTCACCCCCGCATGGAGGTTGGCGAGTCCGCGCGCGCGCGTGTTAATCATGCCCGCCCGATATGCGGGTTTCGCCCGCGCCGTGCAAGCCAAGCGCCATCGCCGGTTATGGTTTCAGAAAATGCTCCAGAAAACGAAGCGCCTGCGCGTTCGACTCCGCGGTCGGCGAATGCGCGGGACGATTCGTCATCGCCACGCGGTTTTCAAAACCGAGGAAACGGTTCACCGCGACCGCGTGGTTCAGCGCCGGCCAGCGCGCCGGCCCATCTTCCGATCCGCCGGAGACGAGAAAAGGCCGCGGCGCCATCAGCGCGTGCAGCTCGTGCAAGTCGTGGCCGCTCTCGAAAATCGTTTTGTAGGCGCCGGTGCGCGGATTCTCCGCGGTGACGAGGCCGCGCGCTCGCGTGCGCGTCGCGTCGAGACCGAGATACCACGGCTCCCAGTAGTTCACGGCACTCCGCGACTCATCAAAGACCACGCCGCCATCGGACCACACCGCGCAGGCAAATTTCTCGTAGAGACACGACGCGAACATCGCCCACTTGCCTCCATACGAATGCCCCATCACACCGATCCGCGCTGGGTCCACCTCGGGACGCTGCGCGAGCACGGTGTGGCAGTTCGCCGCGACGTAAGCGAGATAGCTGAGCGGCTGGCATTTCGCTCCGCTCTGCAACGGCCGGTAGGCGTCGTCGCCCGGTGTTCCGACGGAGAGCGTGACAAATCCGCGCCGCGCGAGTTGCAGCGCAAAGTCCCTTTCCTTCCCGCGCTCGCCGGACGTGAGCATATTCTTCGCCTGACCCTCGAGCGGACGCGGTCCGGCATAGGCGACACTCACCTCGGGCGCATAGAACACCACGAGCACGGCCGGCCTCGGCTGCGCTCCCGCGGGCACGAGCAGAAACCCGTGCTGCATCACGCCCGGCGCAACCTCCAACTCGATCCGGAGCTGCGTGATGCCAGCGCCGCGCTCTTGCGGCTCGGACAATGCCGTGCGCGGCCGCGCGAGCGATTCCGGCCACGGCCCCATCTGCGCGTGCCAGTATTTCAAAATCTCTGCGCGCCTTGCCGGCCAGTCTCGCGGTGTCGCCACCGGGCGGCCGTCCGCAAACTTCAGGGGCGAACGAAATGCGCCCAGTTCCCCCTCCATCTCCGCGGGCGGGGCGAACGCCGTCCGCAGCTCAGCCGGAATCGGCCGCTCCACCGCGCTGCACACTCCAGCAATCGTTGCGAGGATTGCGACACCGCGGCCCAGCGAGTTCATCGCACGGTCGCGTTTACCAACGGCTGCGTCCACGCGGTTTCATACTCCCCCGCGACGCTGCCGTTCTCCTTCGCCTTTGAGGAAACAATCTTCGCACGCACGTAGAGTTCGTCGCCTTTCAACGTGTAGCTCGCACTCGCGCCTTTCACTTCGGCGAGCACGGCACCGACATCCTTGCTGTAGCGGCGGTGCGGGAGCGTCTTGGCCGAGTCCTTGTCCTTCCCGGGCGGGAGGAGCTGGCTCGAGGGATCGTAGCCGCGGCGCGTGCCGATGAACTTCGTCGTGTAGGTTACACCCGGCTCGGCCGCGATCTCGACGGCGAGCGTGGAGCCTCGGCGTTTCACGTCGGCGAGCGTGACGCCCGACGACGCGTAGAAATCCCCCGCCTCCATCGCGGTGATGATCGACTCGGGCGTGAGGTGCGCCGCGCGCACCATCACCCAGCCGCGACCGGGGTTGCTCCGGCCCAGGATCATCTGGTGGTAGTTGTGCGAATCATCGGTGCCGATTCCAAACATCACGGGCAGCTTCAGCTCGGCGAGGCGCCGCGTGTTGATCACATCCCACATCGCCTCAGTGCTGAGGTGTGCATCGTCGCCCTCGTTGTGCACGCCGGGATGCCCGTTATACACCTCGAAGAACTGCTCGCCGACGACCTGCATCAACTCCTCCGCGGTCACGCCCCAGACAAAGTTCGGATGATTCAGATGGAGAAACATCGGCTGCCCCGTCTTTGCGCGCTGCGCGGCCACCGCATCGACGCTCTTCTGCATGATCTCGACGGCGTTGTCGGCGTCCGCCTTCGGGACCAGGTCGCGCAGGTTGGTCGCGTTCATGTGCACGGGGCCCGTCAGCTCCGGTGTCGTCGCCGTTTTCGCGCGCTTCCAGGCGGACGTGATCTCGGCGCTCGGAATCATCAGAAATTTTCCCGACTCCTCGACGAGCGAGCGGTATTCAGCGAGCGGCTTGAGGCGCACCGTCTTCTTGCCGTCCTGCTCGCGTTGCTCGACCCACTTCGGACCGAAACGCTGCAAGTATCGCTCCAGCACCTCGCCGCCGCCGCGCGGGGCTCGCTCGCCTTTGGCAACGTTGGGCGCCTTCAGGTCGAACCACTTCGTGCCCTCTTCCATCACGTTGTGCTCCGACATCGCGAGGAAGTGCCAGCCGTGGCGCTTGAACCAGTCCGCGATCATCTCGGGGTAATCATCGCCATCGCTCCAGAGCGAGTGCGTGTGTAGGTTACCCTTGAACCAACGCGGGGCGGACGAGGCCGCATCGGCGGCCAGGGCGGAAGTGGCGAGCAGCGCGCTCGCGAGCGAAAACATCAGGCGCGGAATGAAGTGCATGGGGTGCGGCAACGCTTGCCACGGCGCGGAAGTTGACAACTCCGATTCCCGGCGACGCCGCGAAGTCGCACTACCCCAGCAGGCGCGCCATCGCGTCGAGCAGCTGCGCCTCGGTCGACGACGCACAGAAGGCATTCTCCACCTCATAGCCGCCGGCCGGGTATTCCGCGCGCGTCGGCAGATACCACGGGCCGCCGTCGCCATACGCCGCCGTCGCGACCACGCGGCCCAGATTCATCGCCTGCGCGCGCAGCTGAAACTCCACAAACGGTTCCGCCGGCAGGTGCAGCAACGTGAGCTGGTTCAGGTGCAGTGCGCTCAGCCCCACGGGAATCTTTCGCTCGCAGCGCCGCAACAGCGAGAGCTTGAACCCTGGCCTCATCCGCTGCACCGCGGCCGCCGGCTTCGTCGCGATCAGCCGCTCCAGTTCCTCTGCGCTGCCGAGCGCGGGATTCGGCACTGGCGAAATTTGATCCGTGCGCCACGCCACCTCGCCCAGCATTTCGGGCCGGAGATTTTCTTCGGACGCGACGATACCGCGATACACGCGCTCGGTGAGTCGCTCGCGCGCGGCGGGCGACCCATCGTTGTATTTTCCCGCCGCAATGTTTCCGGCACAGCCCGTGAAATAAAGATGGGCGCAATCCGGCTCGTCGCGCTGCCGGAGTTTGCGGGCGAGACCGCAGAAATCCGCCGTCACGCGACCGTCGCCGTAGTAACTCATCGGGTGTGTGGCGTAGTAGTGGCAGGCGGCGACTTTCGTTTTCCCGTCGTAGAATGCCACCGTCCGTAGCCACGGATCGATTGGCCCCTCGGGGAGAGCGATGAGCGCCGCGTCCGTGCAAGAGCTGCCGCGCATCTTCGTTACGGTGCCGTCGGCCGCGCGCGCCATGCGGCGGTTCGAGGCCACACCCTCGACCTGCGCACGGCCGTGCGCCACGTGCGTGAGAGCTCGCGCCCGCGGCAACGCCGTGGTGATCGCGGAGCGCGCGGCAGCGAGGCAGCGCTGGTGAAAATCCCGGTCGAACACCCGCGGCAGGTCCGGCTGCGCGGCGAGCACGCGCTCGGTATCGAAGCAGACGAAGGGCGCGTTGTGCTGGTGCACGCACTGCACCGCCACGCGATCGGGCGTGGTGCCCGCGGCCTCCGCGAGCGCGAAGCGCCACGCGGCGTGCGCCTCGTTAAGAATTCCCGTCCAGTCCACCGCACAGATCACGATGGGCGCGCCGGCGCCGAGCAGCACGAGGCCAATCGCCTCCAGCGGATCGTCGACGGCCGCCACGGGTTTGATCCATCCGCCGCAGAGCGAGTGGCCGGGCGGCGGGGTGACATCGAAGCGAAACGACGCGAGGTGCATGGAGCGGGCGGAGGCAGCGGCGCGCAGCAACGGCGCGGTGAACGCCGCCCCGCCGACGAGCGCGGAAGTTTTCAACAGTTCACGGCGAGAAATAATGCTCACGGTTTCACCGCTCGTCCCGTCTTGGCAAACGCCTCGTTGAGCAGACGGCCCGCCGCGGCGACAAGCAGCGTGCCGCACTCGTCAGTGCCTGCGCCAGCGACGCCCGCCTCGTAGCCGCCGCGCGCCTTCTCACCGGGCATCCCCACATAGTGGACGCCGTTCCCATTGGAGTAGCCGAGCACGAGCGTCTGCGGAAATGGCGACGCCGCGCGAATCGCCATGCCAAGTTCCGTCAGCGGCTCGCCGGGCAGCCCGATGATTGCGAGCGGCCCGCAGATGATGGCCTGAATTTCTGCGGCGACGGTGCGTTCACCCACGCGACTGCGAGCCTCAGGCGTGAGCGGCAAATCGACCGTCGTCCGCACGACCTGCAGCGGTCCAGCTGCGAGCCGCACGCTGCTGCGCACCGCGACCCGTGCTTTCTGCGCGAGCCCCTTCGCCATCTCCGCCACCGCGGCCTCGCCGCGACGCCACGGGTTGATGTCACCGCTCGTGCCCTGCAGAAACAGGCTCTCACCGCCAATCGCCTCGGTTATCTCGCGCACCGCCGCGCCCGGCCAGTCCGCGGAGATCGCGGGATTGCTCGGGTAAATCGACACGGCGTGGCACGCCAGCGAGAAGAGCGATCCGACCATGATGTTTTCGTTGTCGCGAAACGACACAAGGGTCAGCGCGCGATCCATCAGCCCAAACGTCGCGCCACCCTGCAATACCTCCGGGTTCCAATCCGCATGCCCCGGCCCGATCACGTTGGCGGGCTTGTCCGCGAGACCCCACGCCGGCGTGCGTGGCCGGCGGTTGTGCAGATATTCCGTCGCCGCGATCCGCCCGATTGACATCGTGGCGGGGCGCGCCTGGCCCGCCGCGCGGCGCGCCGCCTCGACACTGGCTGCGAGCAAACGATCCATCCAGCGCTTGAAGGGAGGAAAGGCGTTTTGAGCGGGCATGTAACGGAGCGCCCACCAGGTGTCGCGCTCCTGGCCGCGATGATTGTCGCCGTAAACCGGCGCCCACGGCGCGGAGTGCGTGTGGCTCGCATGCACGAAAATATTTTCCGCCGGCATCTTCAGCGCGGTGCCGACGGCGCGGCGCACCTCGTCGCGCGCCGATTCGGAAACATCGACCAAATCCCAGCGGAGCAACACGGCCTTGCTGCTCCCGTCATCGAGCACAAGGGCGTGAACGTTCAGCGGATCGAGCACGGAGCCGTAGGGTTTGCCCGTCACCCAGTTCAGCACTGCGGGCTCGGGCGTGATGTCGGCCCGTGCCGCGCCCACGCGCAACGTCACGGCGGGCGCTGCGGCACGGGCAACAATGACGAGAGTGAGAAAAACAATCAGGATGCGCATGAGGTGGGGCGGGCTTCAGCCCGCCTTCATGGCGGGACCAACAAGGGAGGATGTCGAGCGCGTGCCGTGCGAATCTGGCGGACCGGAGCCCGCCCTACGGATTGAGAAACGCCAGCAGGTCCGCCATCGCCTGCGGCAGCAGCACCGCCTCGAGCCCCTCGGGCATCAGCGACAAAGCGGAGCTGGTGAGTCGCGCGATATTCTGCCGCAGGATGATTTCGTCCGGCGCCCCGATGCGCTTGAGCGTGACGCTCGCGGCGTTCTCCTCCGCGATCATGCCGGAGAACGTGCCGCCGCCCTTCAGCTCGACGACGTAGGCGAGATAGTTCGGCGCCACCTCGCGGTTGGGATCGAGGATGTGGAGCAGGAGTTTCTCTTTGTCCCAACCACGGATCGTCTCGAGGTTCGGCCCGATCTCGATGCCGCGGCCGGCGAAGCGGTGGCAGCCCGCGCAGGTGCCGTCGAAAATCACTCCGCCACGCGACGTGTCACCCGGCAGCTTGAGCGCAGATTGGTAGCGCGCCACGACTTCGGCGCGCGTGCCCGTGGCGCTTTCGCCGAAAATTTTCCCCGCGCGCGCCTTCAGCGGTGCGTCGGGACTCGCGAGCAACTGCGTGCGGCGGGCCACACTCACGTGCACGGGACTCACGGCGCCCGACTCGATGGCCGCAAGCAGCGGCCCGATGCGCTCTCGCCGGGCGAGCAGTGCAGCGAGAACTTCCTCGCGCAGCGCAGGCGTATAGCCAGACCATGGCGCCAGCAGCGTTTTCGCCACGTCGAGGTGCGCAAACGTGGCGAGCGCTTTGACTGCGGCGGACTGCACCGGCGGAGGCTCCTTCGCATTCAGCATGGCGGCCAGCGCGGGCTGCACCGTGAGAAAATCGTCGTAGGCCAACAGCCGGACCGCCGCGACCCGCACATCGGCCTCAAGCGCCGGCACGCGCGCCATGGCCAGCGCACCGCTCAGCGCCTTCGCCACACGCTGCGCCACCTCGGGTCGGGCATCGCGGAACGCACTGCGGAAATTCTTCCCCGCCTGGCGCAGGCCATCGCCCAGTCCGCTCCAGAATGAATGTTCGACGTCCGCGGTGTCCGGTCCGGGCGTGAGCGCCGTCAGCACCGCATCGAGATTCGCCGGCTGGTTCTGCGCGCCCACGACAAAAGCGAGTTGCCGCACAATCTCGCGGCCCTCCTCGCCACCGGGGCGACTCCGATCCGAAATCACCCGCTCCGCGAGGCGCGCACACTGATCCGGTGGTGCGCTCAACGCCGCCGCGCGCATCCAGCGATCGCCGGGCGACTGACGCAGGAGATCGAGTGCAACGGCAACCGCATCGCCGTCGGAAACTCCGCCCGCCGCGAAAGCCACGTGATACCGCACGCGAATTTCCGGATCGCGCGCGAGGGCGAAGATGGCGGCGCGCAACTCGGCAGAGCCTGGCATGCGCGGAGCGGCGAGGCGGACGGCGTTTTCGCGCACGCCAGCGGACTTGTCGGCGAACGCGCGAAACAGATCGGCGTCGCGCAGCGCGCCGAGGCCATCAAGCGTCCACAGCGCATGGAGGCGCGTGAGTTCGCGAGCGCTCGTTTCTAGTATCACGCGGAGAGGCGCGACCGCAGCCTGATCTTGACGTTCGAAGAGCAGGCGCTGCGCGGTTTCGCGCCACCACGAGTTGGGATTCTCCAGTGTGGTGACGAGTTCGGCGACACTCGCACCGCCAAGGCGCGGCGGGTTCGGCGCGCGGAAACCCGGCGGCGCGAGCCGCCAGATGCGCCCGCGCTCACGGCCACTCAGAAGGTCGAGCTTTTCGCGGATGTCGTCGGGGATCGACCACGGGTGCTCGATGGTCTCGCGATACATGTCGACGACGTGGAGTGTGCCGTCGGGCGCGTTGACGAAATTAACGGGGCGGAACCACAGGTCGGTTGAG
>JANNEY010000615.1:0-11378 GCA_031379235.1 Opitutaceae bacterium
CGAAGGTGCGCTTGATCGGGGTCGAGGCCGGTGGCCGCGGCATCCAGCGGGGTGATCACGCCGCCCGCTTCGAGGGCGGCAAGCTCGGCGTCCTGCAGGGCTGCAAGACCTACATTCTGCAAAACGACGACGGCCAGATCGAGCTGACGCACTCGGTGAGCGCAGGGCTCGACTACGCGGCCATCGGGCCGGAGCACGCGTTTTACCGCGACCGCAAGCGCATCGATTTTGCCTACGCGTGCGACGACGAGGTGATGGCGGCGTTCCAACTCTGCTCGCGCCTGGAGGGCATCATCCCGGCGCTGGAGAGCACGCATGCGCTCGTCCATGGCTTCAAACGCGCGAAGCAGATGCGCCGCGACGAAATCCTGATCATCAACCTCTCCGGCCGCGGCGACAAAGACGTGAACCAAGTGGCGAAAATTTTGGGCGTGACGCTATGAATTGGCCGCAAAAAGGCGCAGAAGGCGCAAGAATGGCCGCGAGGCGCTCCAATTCCTTTTTGCGCTTTCTGCGCCTCTTTGCGGCCATTCACTCTGTATGAAAAGCATGACTGGTTATGGGCGGGCGACGGCCGCGATCGAAAATCTTTCCCTCACCGTGCAGGTGAGCTCGGTGAACCGGAAGACGCTCGATCTCACGATCGGTTTGCCGGAGCAGTGGGAAAGCATGGAGCCGGCCATCGGCGAACTGGTGCGGAAACACGCGTCGCGGGGCAAGGTGCACGTCGACATCGAAGTGACGGGCGCGAAATCCACGGCCGAGGCAACCTGGGACGAGCCCGCCGCGACCGCGGCGCTGGAGCGGCTGCAGATTTTTGCCCAGCGGCACGGCGTGGAATTTCGGCCGACGACCGACTTGTTGTGGCAGGTCGTGAACTCGCAGCGGCGCGCGAACGATTTTCCCACGGCCGATGTGGCCCAGGCGACGGTGCTGGAAACGGTGGGGGCAGCGTTACGCTCCTTTGCCGCGATGCGGGCGAAGGAAGGCGAGTCGCTGATGGCGGATTTTACCAAGCGCAGCGAGCTGCTGCACCGACAGGTGGAGGTCGTCGTGGCGCGTGCGCCGCAAGTGCCGGCGAATTACCGCGACCAGCTCACGAAACGCCTGCGCGACGCCGGCCTCGAACTTGATGTGAGCGACGAGCGCGTGCTGCGCGAGATTGCGCTCTTTGCCGACCGCTGCGATGTGACGGAGGAAATCACCCGGCTACGCAGCCACTTCGAGCAGTTTGCCGCGCTCCTGAAATCCGACGGCGAGATCGGGCGGAAGGCGGAGTTCATTTTGCAGGAAATCGGCCGCGAGGTGAACACTATCGGCAGCAAGGCCAACGAACTCACGATCGCGCGCGCGGTGATCGAACTGAAAAACGAACTCGAACGCGTGCGCGAACAAATCGCCAACGTCGAATAGGGCGCGCGTCGGGCGCCGACCTCGTAGGGCGTCTGTCTTGCAGACGCCGCTGGTCGTTGTTCGCCAAACGAGGCGTCGGCAAGACAGACGCCCGACAAAATCACTTCGGCGCCCGGAGCGATTGCAGCACGTAGAGAATCACGCCGACGCAGATGCCGGAATCGGCGACGTTGAACGTCGGGTAGATGTAGCTGCCGAAGTGCAGGTCCACGAAATCGATCACGTGACCGTGAAGGAGGCGGTCGATCAGGTTGCCGACGATGCCCCCGCAGAGGAGACCGAAGCAGACCTGCGAGAGCGGTTGCCTCAGACCGAGCGCGTGGCGCCAAAAATAAATCGCGACGAGCGTGCCGGCCGCCAAAGCGGCGAGCAATACGCTGCGGCCGGTAAACATGCTCCAGGCCGCGCCGGTGTTGCCGATGTGGATCAGGTAGAAAAACCCGCGGATCACCTCGCGGTCAGTCCCAATGCCGTGCGAATGATAGGGATCGAACGGCACGTGCGCCGCGATCCAGAACTTCGTCAGCTGATCGAGAACGAGGACGAGCGTCGCGATTCCAAGCAGCAGCCGGTAAGCCGCGAGGCGTTGCAATTTCGATTTGCGACTTTCGATTTTCGATTCGCCCGGGCCGGCGATGGGCGCGGACGTGGGAAGGTGCTCGGGCATGTTTGCCGAAATCGAAAAGCGAGAATCCGAAACCGAAAAGCCGGTCACTCGTCGCCGCCGCCGCTATCGTCCATCATTTTGCCGCCGCCCTCATCGCCCATCTCACCGAAAATACCGGCTTGGCCGCGGGAACGGTGGCGGTTGCGTTCGAGATCCTTCTGGGCTTCGGCGGAATGGCGCGTGAAGGGCACGGCGAGGAGCCGTTCTTTGGCGATCGGCTTCTGGGTGATTTCGCAGATGCCATAGGTGCCGTCGGTGATCCGCTTGAGCGCGGCGTCAATCTCGGAGAGCGCTTCCTGTTCGCTCGCGACCATGCTGAGCGCGAAGTCGCGGTCAAAGGTGTCGGTGCCCGCGTCCGCCATGTGCTGGCCGTAGGAGGAGAGATCGCCGGCGTCGTCCTTCGCCGAGCGCTTGAGCGTCTCTTCGGAATGGCGCTCGATCCCTTCAGTGAGATGAGCGCGGAGATCGTGCAGCAGCTTGTGGTAGCGCTTGAATTTCTCCGGCACATCCTTGTCGCTGATAAGATCGGCGGGTTTTCCCTTCTTCGGATTGAAGCCGAGGATGTCGGCGAGCGAAGCGGCTTTGACGTGCTGCGGCTTCACTTTTTCCGCCCCCGCCAGTGCGGCCTGCTTGGCCGCGGCTTTGGCGTCTGGCTTCGTCGTGAAGGGCAGGTTGGTCTTGCTCGTGACGGTCTTCGCGATGGCGCGGACCTCATCGAGGCTGAAGGCGATGGGCTTGGCAGGCGCCTTGCGCTTCAGGATGCTGTCGCGCAGGGCGGTTTTCTTGGACGGTTTTTCCATGGAGGGAGATGCTTTTGCTGGCTTGGTGACCGGGTCGGGCTTGGGCGCGACGGGCCGGGTCGGGGCCGGCGCGGGTTTTTTCGCGACGGGCTTGGCGACAGACTTAGGGACGGGCTTAGCGACGGGTTTAGCGACGGGTTTGGCGGCTGATTTGGCCACCGGCTTGGCGGCCGGTTTGGCAGCCAGTTTCTTTGCGGGAGACTTCGGTTTCTGTTTCTTGGCCATGGGGAGTTTGGGATAAGAAAGGGATCAGGGGTGCAAGGCCTCGGCGCAACGCGGGCAGACTTCGCCGTGGGTGCTCGCCGCCAGCGCCGGCACCCACCGCCAGCAGCGCGGGCAGCGGACGAAGCTGAGTTCGCTGCAGGGCTGCACGCCGACGTGCAGGGCGCCGTCTGCGACCGGGCGGAGACTGACATGTGAGACGATGAAAAGTTCGGGAAGGAAGTCGCGGTGTTTCTGGAGCAGAGCCGCGCTGGTGTCAGCTGTGGCCACGGTCAGCGTGATGGCCGCGTCGAGCGACTTACCGAGTTTGCCGGCGGCGCGGTGGGGCTCGATGGCCTCAGTAACGAGAGAGCGGATTTTCAGGAGCGCGGCGATGTCGGCCTCGATTTCGGAATTCGTCCATGCGCCGGGCGCGACCGGCCAGTCTTGGAGGTGGATCGAATCGCCGGAGTATTCGACCTTGGCCGTGGCGTAGGCCCAGGCTTCGTCGCAGGTGAACGTCAGCACCGGCGCGAGCAAGCGCACGAGGGCGTCGAAGATGTGGTGAATCGCAGTCTGCGACGAGCGGCGCAGCGGGGAATTCGTCCCGTGCGTGTAGAGCCGATCCTTCAGGATGTCGTGGTAGGTCGCCGAGAGCGTGACTGCGCAGAACTGGTTGCAGAGCTGGTAAACGCGGTGGAACTCGTAGGCGTCGTAGGCCGCGGTGCATTCGCCGATGAGCGTGGCAGTCTGGTGTAGTGCCCAGCGGTCGAGCGTGTCCATCTGCGCGACGGGCACGGCGTCCCTTGTGGCGTCGAAGTCGAAGAGGTTCGAGAGCTGATAGCGAAACGTATTGCGGAAAAGCCGGTAGGATTCGCCGACATTTTTCAGAATCTCGTCGTCCACTGGGATGTCGTCGCGGAAATCCTGTGAAGCGATCCAGAGGCGAATGACGTCGGCCCCGTGCTGGGCAACGTAGGCGTCGCTCGTCTGCGGTTTTTGATAAGTCGAGCTCTTGGAGATTTTCTGGCGCGCCTTGTCGACGATGAAACCATGCGTGAGCACCGCCTTGTAGGGCGCCGCGCCGAATGCGATCACGCTCGTCCAAAGCGACGACTGGAACCAACCGCGGTGCTGGTCGCTGCCCTCGAGATAAAGGTCGGCGGGCCACGACGTGTCGCCCTGGCCGCGCTTGAGCGTCGCGGCATGCGAGGAACCGGAGTCGAGCCAGACGTCGAGCGTGTCGCGGCCGCAGGTGAGAGTGGACGGCGCGGGCCAGTCGGCGGGAAGCGTCACGCCGGCGAGAATCTGCGCGGGTGTGGCATCATACCAGAGATTCGTGCCGGACTGCGCGAATTTGTCGGCGACGGCGCGGGCGACCCCGGCGTCGAGATAAGCAGCTTTGTTTTGGTCGTAGAACGCCGGAATCGGCACCCCCCATGAACGCTGGCGGCTGATGCACCAGTCGGGCCGGGACTCGACTGCGCCCCGGATGCGGGCTTCACCCCAAGCGGGAATCCAGCCCTGCGCCGCGGCGATTTTGTTGATCTCAGCGAGGGCGATCGAGCGGCGGTTGTTCTTGTCGAGCGAGACGAACCACTGATCGACTGCGCGGAAAATGATCGGGGTCTTCGAGCGCCAGCAATGGGGATAGCTGTGCAGGTATTTCGCCTTTGCGAGGAGCGCACCGGCCTCGGCGAGTTTTTTCAGGACGGCGAGATTGGCCGGCGAAGGTTTCTTTGCGGCAAGGTCCTCAACTGTTTCGAGGGTGGAAATGCCGAGCAAGTCGCTCGGCAGCGCCAGCTCGGGATAATCTTTGTCGTCAGCGTAGCGGCCATCATTCCCAACGGGGCAGTAAATCGGAAGTTTGGTGCGGAGGCCGGTGAGATAGTCGTCCGCGCCGTGGCCGGGCGCGGTGTGGACGGCACCCGTTCCGCTGTCCGTCGGGACGTAATCGGCGAGGACAACGGGCGAGGCGCGGTCCACGAAGGGATGGCGCGGCGCGAGTTTCTCCAGTTCTGCGCCCTTCTTTTTCGCGACGACCGCTGGAGCAGCTTCGATCTTTGCGGCGGCGAGCACGGACCCGAGGAGTGCTTCGGCGACAATGATTCGTTCCGCCCCGAGATCGGCGACGACGTAATCCACCTCCGCGTGCAGCGCGATCGCGATATTGGCGGGGATCGTCCAGGGCGTCGTCGTCCAGATGACGAGGAAGAGTGGTTTGTCGGCAGGCAGGCCGAATTTTTCCGCCTCAGTCGGCGGCACCTTGAACTTCACCCAGATCGCGATCGAGGTGTGGTCCTTATATTCGATCTCGGCTTCGGCGAGGGCCGTCTCGAAGGGGATGCTCCAATAGACCGGCTTCTTGCTGCGGTAAACGAGGCCCTGCTCGACGAACGACGCAAAGGTGCGGACGATGTCGGCCTCGAAGGCGGGCGCTTTGGTTTTATATTCGTGCGGCCAGTCGGCGAGGATGCCGAGACGCTTGAACTGCGCGGTCTGCTTCGCGATCCACGATTCGGAAAAGGCGTCGCAGCGCGCCCGGAGTTCCGCGGTCGAAAGCGTGAGTTTTTCCTCCCGGACTTCCTTCGACACTTTCTGCTCGATCGGCAGACCGTGGCAGTCCCAGCCGGGGACGTAGGGCGTGCGAAAGCCGCGCATCGACTTGTAGCGGTTGACGAAATCCTTGAGCGATTTGTTCAGCGCGGTGCCGATGTGGACGTCGCCGTTGGTGAAGGGCGGGCCGTCGTGCAGCACGAAGGCGGGCGCGCCGGCGCGTTTTTTCTGGATGGCGGCGTAAAGCCCAATCTTCTCCCAATGCGCGACGCGGCCGGGCTCCCGTTGCGCGAGACCGGCGCGCATCGAGAAGTCCGTTTTCGGAAGCTGCAGAGTGTCTTTCAGATCTTGGGCCATGCCGGATAAAGGGGCGGGAGGCTACGTCGGCTCAGAGGAGAGTCAAGGGACTAGGCGGGGTGAAACCCCGGGCGGCGAAACCGCGAACCGCGGGCAACAAAACTAGGCCACGGCGCGAGCCGCGAGCCGCTCGCCCGCGGCGATGCAGGCGGGCAGCGCGATGCCGTCAACGGCCTGGCCGCCGAGGAAAAACCCCGAATGCGCGCGCTCGGTTGCGGCGATCGCGGCGAGATGGCACTCGTAGCCGAGGTCGTATTGCGGGATCGCGCGCGGCCAGAAGGTGTGACGCTGAAAAACCGGCGCTCCGCGCACCCCGAGGAGTTTTTCGAGATCGGGCGCGACGCGCGCGAGCAGAGCGCCGGCGGACAACCGCGCGAGTTCGGGCTGGCGCATGCCGCCGGCGAGCACGGTGAGCGCGACGTGGCCGACGGGCGCACGGCCGGGGAAGAGGGTTGAAGAAAAAAGCACGCCGAGGAACGAATGCTTCTCCACGGCGGGCACGAGCAGACCAAACCCATCAAGCGGGTGGGCGATCTGGTCTTGGCGATAGCCGAGAAAGAGCGAAGCCACCGGCGGATGCGTGATGGTGTCGAGCACGGCGAGGGGCGACGGTGCGGCGGAGTTGAAGCGCAGCGCCGCGAGCGCGGGCGCGGGCAGCGCCGCAATGACCGCGTCAAATGTTTCCGTGCGCGGGTCGGTGCCGTCGCGCCATGCGAGCGTCCACGCCGCGCCGGGAGTGAGTGATTCCACTTTGCTGCGCAACGAGAGCACGCGCTCGGGCAGGCGGGCGGCGAGCGCCTCTGGCAGGGTTTGCAGGCCGCGACGAAACGAAAAGATGCCGGCATCGGCCGAACGGGATTTGGCGGAGGCTTGTTGCGCGCGCAGCAGCGAGCCGTGTGATTGCGCGGCGGCCCAGAGCTTGGGGAACGCGTGGCGCGCCGAGAGCTTTTCCGGGTCGCCGGCGTAGATCCCAGTGACGAACGGATTCAGCACGTAGTCGGCGATCTCGGGCCCGAAGCGATGGCGGATGAAGGTGTCGATGCTCGGGTCGGTGGCGTGCGCGGGCGGACGGGCGAAAAAGTCGCGGAGGACGCGCAGCTTGGTGCCGAGGGAAAATTGTGACGACGCGAGAAACGCGGGAGGCGAAAGCGGCAGCGCGAGAGGCGCGCCACGACGGACGATGTAGCGCTTTTTCGCGGAGGGATTCGCGGCGACACGCTCGGGCGCGAGGCCGAGCTCGGCGACGAGCGCGGAGAGCGCCGGCTCGCCCGCGAGGATCGTGTTGGGCCCGGCTTCGACGAGCCAGCCCTCGGAAAGTTCGGTGCGAATCGCGCCGCCGACGCGATCGCTCGCCTCGAACACCCGCACGCGATGACCGAGACGCGCGAGGCGATAGGCAGCGGTGAGACCAGTGAGGCCGGCGCCGAGGACGGCGATGGATTTGGCTGAAGCGTTCGGCACAGCGATGGAACAGGAAGGTCGGGAAGAGCGGGAAGGACTCGGTCCTTTCCAAACTTCCCGTTCTTCCGGTTTAGTTTTTCCAGGTTGTCACGGTCTCAACCAATGCGGCCATGCACTCTAGTTTCGCCTGCGGCATGATGCCGTGGCCGAGGTTGAAGATGTGGCCGCGGGTGCCGCGCATCGATTCGAGGAGGCGCGTGCTCTCGCGGCGCACGATGTCGGGGGTGGTATTGAGCAACACGGGGTCGAGGTTGCCCTGCACGGCGACGTTGGCGGGCAGCGTGCGCCGCACGATCGCAAGGTCGCAGGTCCAGTCGACGCTCAGCACGCGCGCGCCGGTGAAGGCCTGATCGGTGAGGTGGGGTGCGGTGCCTTTCGCGTAGAGGATGACGGGGAAATCCCGCGGGAGGGCCGCGACGATCTGGCGAATCCAGCGCAGCGACGCGGCTTCGTAGTCGTGGCCCGCGACAATGCCGCCCCAGGAATCGAAGATCTGAATCGCATCGGCGCCGGCGGCGATCTGCATCTTGAAATATTCGATAAGTGCGGCGGTGAGCTTCTCCAGCAACGCGTCGAAAGTGGCGCGCTCGGTGTAGAAGAGGAGTTTGATGCGCTCGAAGTCATCGGAGCTGCCGCCTTCGACCATGTAGGTCGCCAGCGTCCACGGCGAACCGCCGAAACCGAGCAGCGCGTGACGGCCGGCGAGTTCCTTTTTCAGCAGCTCCAGCGCGGCGGCGACGTAGCCGAGTCGCGCGGGCACCGCGTCGGGCGGCGTGAGCGCATCGATCTGGGCGCGGGTTTCGAGGCGATACTCCATCGCGATGCCACCGCCGTCGCGAAACTGGTAGGCCTGGCCCAACGCCTCGGGAATCACGAGGATGTCGGAAAACAAAATCGCGGCATCGAGCGCGAAGCGCTTCAGCGGCTGGAGGGTGACTTCGGCCGCGAGCGCGGGCGTGCGCACCATTTCGAGGAACGAAGACTTCGCCTTGAGCGCGCGATACTCGGGCAGGTAGCGACCCGCCTGCCGCATGACCCAGATCGGCGGGCGATCGAGCGGGGCGCAGGCGAGAGCGGCGAGGAAACGTTCGCGGGATGTCATGAAGGGTGTTCGTTTCGTCGAGCGGAAAACTCAATGAGCAACGCAACAGTGAGGCCAAGGGCGGCGACCCAGCCGAAGACGTCGGCGTCCTGTTCAAAGCCGATGGTCAGGGTGATGGCGACCAGCGACGCGACGAAGGTCGCTTGTTTCCAGCCTTGGCTGGTCAGCAGACGGCAAAACTCCTGAAGCAATGCCAGCACCTGCCGGCGGCACACGATCAGAGCCACGACCATTGCCAGGGGCAGGAGGTAGACAAACATCGGCTTGGCTGGAGTGTTGACCGCGGCGTGCAACAGCATGCCGGGAATCAACGAGCGGGTTTTCCAAAATAAAAAACCCATTCCGAGACCGAGCGGAATCAAGCTGACAATAGTCGCGATGCTTACGAGGTCCAGGTGCTGATACTGGGAATGGCCCAAGGTCATGAACAGACTCACGATGACAATGGAACCAATCCCGCCAAAATTTTCCTCCAGGCGCGTCTGGCAATAACCGCGATAGAATACCTCCTCGAAGACCGGAACCACCACGATGCTGACGACCGCGAAAAACAGCCAGAAAGACGGGGTCCAGTTCTTGGCCAGCAATAGCTGGTAGATAGGCCGGCCGGTCGCGAGCAGTTCGCACGGCAATGCCACCAGCGAAAAACAGAGCAGGCCGAGTGTCACGAGCTGAAGCAACGGCTGACCAGCCCGGGTGATGCCGTAATTCCGCGGCCGCAGCCGGCGGCGCCACCAGCCGATCGCGAATGCCGGGAGCAACAGGCAGGCATACTGGAAACTGAAGCTCGCGAACGCGGCACCGCTGAGCCCGATGTAGTCGGGGTTAGGCGAAGCCAAACCCGATTGGATGAGAGGGCCGAGCGGTTTGAGTCCGACGAGGGGCGTGAAATGGCCGGCGGCCATGTGGCCGAGGGTGAACACTCCCATGACTTCGAGCAGCGCAGCGAATTTACCCATCAGGCCTTCGCTTCCAAGCGAGGGTAGGCGCCGCGTGGGCTCGGACGATGGCATAGACTCAAACTTCATCAGCCCAATTGCGCGGCTTCAAGAACACGTCGTGCAGCCGTGCTTCGGGCGAGCCGGGCGCGGGTTGGAAATCGTAATCCCAGCGCACGAGCGGCGGGAGGCTCATGAGGATCGATTCGGTGCGGCCGCCGCTTTGCAGGCCGAAGAGCGTGCCGCGATCCCACACGAGGTTGAACTCGACGTAGCGGCCGCGGCGGTAGAGCTGCCACTGACGCTCGCGGTCCGTGTGTGGCGTGGCTTTGCGACGCGCCACGATGGGGCGATACGCGGGGAGGAAAGCGTCGGCGACGGCGCGGAGCAGCGCGAAGGACGGCGCGAATCCGAGTTGGTTGAAGTCGTCAAAAAAAATGCCGCCGATGCCGCGCGGTTCACCGCGGTGCTTCAGGAAAAAATAGTCGTCGCACCATTTTTTGAAGCGTGGATAAAGCGCGTCGCCGAACGGCGCGAGGGCCGCGCGCGCGGTGCGGTGCCAGTGCGCGGCGTCGGCTTCGAAGCCGTAATAGGGCGTGAGGTCGAAGCCGCCGCCGAACCACCAGACCGGCGGCTCGGGGGAACGCGTTGACTTCAACACGCCGCCGTGAGGCGGGGTTGCTGAAAGCGCGTTGGGGTCAACGCGCTCCACCTCCGCCGTGTCGCTGCGCGTGCAGAAGAAACGCACGTTCATGTGCGCGGTGGGCGCGTAGGGATTGCGCGGATGGAGCACGAGCGAGACGCCGAGAGCTTCCCATGGCTTGCCCGCGAGTTCGGGCCGGTGCGCGGTCGCGGAGGGCGGCAGCTTCGTGCCGTGCACGTGGGAGAAGGCGACGCCGGCTTTTTCGAAGACGGCGCCTTCCGTCAGAATGCGCGTGCGGCCGCCGCCTCCTTCTGGCCGGGTCCATGCGTCGGTGCGAAACTGCGCCGCGCCATCCTCGGCTTCGAGGCCCGCGCAGATCGCGTCCTGCAAACCCAGCAGATAGGCGCGGACGGCGGGGAGGTCGGGAGCGGCGGACATTGGTGCGGTAAAAGTGAGAGGAGAGCGGGAACGAAAAACGAGACGAGAACGAGAATGATTTTTTGCGCGCGAGGGTGCCGGACGCGATGGTCGGCCCGAACGGATCGGCGGTTTCTAACCGCCGCCCAGATCGAGTTCAAACCGGCGCTTGGAAAAGCGCCGTTCCGTTCGGATCTGGTGCGAAACCCGATTCCCGTCCGCCGGAGTCTCGCGACTCGGTTATGAAGCTTGGACGTCACCCCTTGACGACTCTGGTAGGTTTCACGTTCGACAGCACGCGGCGTCGCGGGCTGGCTCACCACTCCCTGATGCAATCACCCGTGCTTACCACTATCGCCGCGACCGGATTTACCGTGGCGTTTTTTCACGCGGCGATTCCCACCCACTGGCTGCCGTTTGTGCTCGTGGCGCGGGCGCGCGGCTGGGGGCGGGCCAAGACGCTGGCGATCACGGCGGTGGCCGGACTCGGCCATGTGGCGCTGACGAGCGCGCTGGGGCTGCTCATCGCGTGGGGCGGGTTTCAGCTGGAGGAAAAGGTCGAGTGGTTCTCACGACTCGCGGGCGGGCTGTTGCTGGCGGTCGCGGCGTTCTATTTTTGGCGGCAATGGAGCGGCTCGGGCATCTGTCATCACCATACGCCGGGCAGCGATCATCATGCCGACGAACATTGTGGTGAGGAAGAGGAGCAGAGCCACTGGCAGGAGGAACTGAAAGGCAGTCCGATCGTCTCCACGAAATCTGGCGAATGGGCCGCGATTAGCGGCCGCAATCTGCTCAACCTCCCCGAATCCGCCTTTGCCCA
>JANNEY010000648.1:0-7821 GCA_031379235.1 Opitutaceae bacterium
CCTCTGTCAGAACCGCGCAAAAAAATTCCGGATCCGGCGGGTTCGGCGACCCCGCCCTACATTTCAGTCAAAGATTGCCTGCGTAAATTTCGCGCCGCCGTGAGCTGCGCCCCGCCGTTTCAATGCTCAATCCACAAACGCCAGTTCGTTGGAGAGCAGCAACACTTGGGCGAATTCCTCCCAGCGCGTGAGCGGAATCATCGGGATGACCGGAGTGTCGAAATCCTTTTTTGCGCTCCACGTGCGCGCGTGTTCATCGCCCGCCACAGATAGGACAATGGTCGGCGACCACGTGTAGTTGTCGGAGTTGGCGTTCGTGAGCCCATCAACGACAAAATCGATCGTGTCACCCACGGCCACGGGAACGGCCTCGATCTTCGTCTCTTCTTTCCGGTTCTGCGCCGTCCACTCGCCGAGCGAGCCGCCGGCACTCGCGACGATTCGGCCATGCACTCCATCTCCGTTGGCGCTGGCGTGACCGAGCGAGCCTTCGATTTTAACCACGCCCTTTGCCGGTGCCGTCCAGCGTCGGATACTGGCGAGTTCCACCGTGCGGCCGGGATGACCGCCCGTCGCCGTCAGACTGAGGCGGCCGAATTTTTCGTCCGGCAACTTTCCGGTCGGCGAGACTTTTCCTTCGGCCCGGACCGTCATCACTTGAAAATTCCGCACCCGTTTCAATTCCGCATCGTAGGCGCCATAGCCGTAGCTCCACCCGCCGATCACAACCGGCCTGGCGTCCGTAGCCACGTCAGCGCGGTGGAGAAAATCACGCGCCAGTTTCAATTCCTCCGCTTCGGGTGCACGCTGGTAGAGGACGCGATAAAGCGCCCGGATTCTATCCGCCTCCGTCTGGGTCTTCGCTATCTCGTCGCGGCGCACGAGCTGGCGAGCTTGATCCTGCGCCATCGGACTGTTCATCAGGAAAAGCGATTGCTGCGGCACCGTCGTCGCGAAACGTTGCGCACTGCTGGTGTCCGGGCTGGGAAAATCAAACGTGCGAAACATCCCCGGGAGATTCTGGCGGTCAATGAACCCGTAGAGCGTGCGCCGCGTGGGAAACGGCGCTTTCGTGAGATCGTCGGGCAGTCCACCGCGACGCGGATCCAGCGTGCCGGCAACAGCCAGGAGCGTGTCGCGCAGCGCCTCGAACTCGAGCCGGCGGCGGTTGAATCGATGCACCAGTTGATTGTCCGGATCGATGGCCATGGCCGGCGCGGTCCCATCCGTCGACTGCCGGTAGGTCGAAGACAAGAGGATCGTGCGATGCAGCGCTTTCACCGACCAGCCGCCCTCGACAAATGAAGCCGCGAGCCAATCCAACAGCGCGCGATGCGGCGGTGCTTCCGTGCGCACCCCAAAATCACTTGGTGTGCGCACGAGCGCCGCACCGAAATGCCAGCCCCACACGCGATTCACGAAGACCCGCGCCGTGAGCGGGTTTGTTGGCTGCGCAATTGCCTCCGCGAGCTCCAGACGGCCGCTGCCCTGCGTAAACGGCACCCGCTGGTCCCCGGAGAGAATTTCCAGGAATTGGCGCGGCGCTTCCGCTCCCCGGTTCGCGGGATTGCCGCGGAGCATGATCGTCGTGTTGGTCGGCTGCGCTTTGTCGGCGAGCGCCATGGCGCGCAGCGGCGCCCCCGGCTCGGTCCATTGCAGGGCCGCCACCTCCCGGCGCAACTCCGAGGTCTTGGCATCAATCTGGCGCTTGATCAGCGCGGCGGTGACCTCGTAGCCGGGATTCGCCGGCGCCCCCTCGGCATGCACTACACGACGCACGGCTTCGCGCTCCGCGTCGACCCCGGACACGGTTTTTTCCGCTTCGGAAAAAATACGATTGTAGATCGCGGCGACGTCCTTGAGCGAAGCGACCGGCTTATCCGATTTCGCGAGAGCCTCGACGACGATGCGGTTGCAAGGCTGCGCCTCGCCAGGGACGACACCAGTGGCGCGACCTTGCTCACGCTCTACGCCATTCCAACCCGCCACGAGGGATCTTGCACGTTCCTCGAAGTCACCCGCGGAGAGCGCCGCGAGCTCGTGCCAAGGGCGGAACACCGGATCGGTGCGCGCAGCATCCGTCGCAAGATGCGTCTGCCAGCGTTTAAGGAACTCGACATTGAGTTTCCGCGGCCCCGCGAAGAGATCGATCTTCTCGCCCTTGCCGAGTTTCGCGAAATCGTGCGCGCCGAGCAGGTAGTCGCCGGTTTTGGCGCGCACTTCGCCGAGAAACTTATCGACCTCGCTGCGCGCCCGCTCCTTCACCTTCTCCTCCGCCTCCGCCGTCTTCTCCAGAAAGCGCCGATACTCGGGTGAATCGACCAGCGGACCGAGCAGCGGTTTCTCCGCCGGTTCTTCCGTCGAGGCGAAGACCCCGTGCAACGAATAATAATCCTTCGTCGGCACCGGATCGAATTTGTGATCATGGCAGCGCGCGCACGTAACGGTGAGCCCCATGAATCCGCGTGTAACGACATCGATGCGGTCATCGATGATGTCGTTTTGGTTGCCGAGGAACCGCCGGCCGAGGGTGAGATACCCCAGCGCGGCGAGCGCCGACTTGTCCTCACCGAGCGGCAAACGATCCGCCGCGATCTGTTCGACGATAAACCGATCGAAGGGTTTGTCGTCGTTGAACGCGCGGACCACGTAGTCGCGATACGTAAACGCATAGGCGAAACGCCGCTCGGCGTTGCCCACCAGGTAACCCTGCGTGTCGGCATAGCGCGCCACATCGAGCCAGAAGCGCCCCCACCTCTCGCCGTAATGCGGCGACGCCAGCAACCGATCAATGGCACGATCGTAGGCACGTGGGTCACGGGCATATTCGCGCACGAAGGCATCCATCTCCTCCGGCGTCGGCGGCAATCCCGTCAGATCATAGGTCACGCGCCGCAGCAGCGTGCGGGCATCGGCGGGCGCGGCCGGTGCAACCCGCTTCGCTTCCAGTTGCGCGAGCACGAAATTATCGACGGGAGTCCGCACCCATTTCCTGTTTTTCACCGCGGGCAGGGCCGGCTTCGCGACAGGCTGAAACGCCCAGTGTTTTCTCGCCTCCGCCATGTCCATCGGGTGCGGCTTGCCGCCCACGCGCGGATCCGGCGCGCCGAGTTTGATCCATTCTTCCAGTGCGACGATCTGCTCGTTGGAGAGTTTGCCGCCTTCGTCCTTCGGCGGCATCTGCAAGTCCTCGTTGCCGTAGCGCACCGCTTCGATGAGCAGGCTCTTCGCCGGATCGCCGATCACGATGGCCGGTCCGGTGTCGCCGCCTTTGCGCAGCGCATCGCGCGAATCAAGCCGCAGCCCCGCCTTCGACTTACCCGATTCCACGCTGTGACACTTGTAGCAGCGTTCGACGAGAATCGGGCGGATCTTCGTCTCGAAAAACTCGGTGTGCTCGACCGGGAGTTCGGCGGCGAAGCCCGAAACCAATTGGCCGCAAAAAAGCACAAAATACCGTCCTGCAATCGAAGCTCTCAAGGCGCCCATAGGCGCACGGAAAATTTCCGTCGGCATGACCAAAAAAATTTTGTGCCCCTTTGCGGCCATCTTCTGTGGATCGATCAGTAGACTCACGCAATTAAATCACGGACTACTTTGCCATGCACGTCGGTCAGACGGAAATCCCGGCCGGCGTGGCGATAGGTCAGTTTCTCGTGATCGAAGCCGAGGAGCGCGAGAATCGTCGCGTGCAGATCATGCACGTGCACCGGTTTTTCGACGGCCTTGAAACCGAATTCGTCCGTCGCGCCATACGTGGTGCCGCCACGCACGCCACCACCGGCCAGCCACATCGTGAAGCCGTGGTGATTGTGGTCGCGACCATTGACCTTGCCGGCGTTGGCGCCGGCCGTGGGCAGCTCGACGACTGGCGTGCGGCCGAACTCGCCGCCCCAAATCACCAAGGTGTCTTCGAGCATGCCCCGTTGTTTCAAATCTTTCAGGAGCGCGCCAATCGCCTGATCGCTGTCACGCGCGAGCTTCCGGTGGTTGACCTCGATGTCGTCATGGTTGTCCCACGGCTGGCCCTCGCCGTGCCAGACCTGCACGAAGCGCACCCCCTTTTCCAGCAGTCGCCGCGCCGTCAGAAGTTGCCGGCCTTGCACGTTGTCGCCGTAAGCCGCGCGGATCGCCGCCGGCTCCCGCGCGATCGTGAAGGCATCGGTCGCCTCGATCTGCATGCGATAGGCGAGCTCGTAGGATTGGATGCGCGCTTCCAGCTGCGCCTCGTGCTGGCGTTTGGCGGCATGACGGACGTTCAGTTGCTGCAACAAATCCAACTGCGCGCGTTGCTCGGGCCGCGAGGTCGCCGTGTTTTGAATGTGCTCGATGAGCTGATCGATCTCGGTGAACGCCGTGTTGATGTAGTTGCCCTGGTAAATGCCGGGGAGAAATCCGCTCTGCCAATTTTGCGATTCCTGAATCGGATAACCACCGGGGCACATCGCGATGAAGCCGGGGAGATTTTGGTTTTCCGAGCCGAGCCCGTAGGTCACCCACGAGCCGAGGCTCGGCCGCGGCAGCCGCGCATCACCACAGTTCATCAGCATGAGCGAAGGCTCGTGATTCGGCACGTCCGCGTGCATCGAGCGAATCACCGCGATCTCGTCGATTGATTCGGCGACGTGCGGGAAGAGCTCGCTCACCTCGATCCCACTGCGTCCGTATTTTTGAAACTTGAACGGAGACCCAAACGCCGCGCCGGTCTTCCGCTCCGTCTTCAGGTCGAGCGGGATCGGCTTGCCATGCCACTTCGTCAGCTCGGGCTTCGGGTCAAAGGTGTCGACCTGCGACGGCCCGCCATTGGCAAAAATGTGGATGACGCGCTTGGCCTTCGCCGGAAAATGCGGCGCTCGCGGCACCAGCGGCCGGTCCATGTTAACTCCGGTCGGCTCGGCGAAGAGCGGCGGCCCCGCCATCGAGGCCAGTCCGAGCGCGCCAAACCCAATCCCGCACCGCTGGAGAAAATCCCGGCGGGTAAGAAACAGGTCTTCGAGACGCGGGGCGTGAGGCATGCGGAAGGTTGACGAAAGAGGCGTGGCAGGGGTGACGCTCAAAAGTGAAACGAAACTCCCACCTGTCGAAAAGGTGTAATTGGTAACATCCGGCGAAAATCCACCAGCGGCGCGACCACCCTGGGGTTTCAAGGTCGGTGGGTTGCCTCAACCTATGAACCAGCAACTCGGAGCCACCGCTTTCCTGTGCGGTTATCTTGTCCTTTTCATGATTGGCGTTGGCGCCATCGCTTTCTGGCGCATCAAGCGCCGCCGGGAAAAACCGCCGCTCGAATTCAAACTGCTGCGTGGCCCCGGCGAGTCGCTGCGCCAGCGCATGAACAAATTCGATGAGGATTTTCTGATCCAAATCGGCGGCGCCGCCATCGCGCCCGTCGGTGCCGGTCTCGCGACCGTTGCACTACTCGCCTGGTTCGCCCCCGAACTGCGCACCGTTTACGGATCGGCGATCATTGGCGCAGTATTCGTGGCGACACTTGTCGCTTCCGGCAATTGGGCCCTGCGGCGCCTCCTCCGTGATCGCGACGATCGGCTCGGTTACCTCGGCGAGCGCGCCGTCGGCGAGACCCTTGTTTCCCTCGTCGAGATTGGCTACAAGGTCTTTCATGACCTGCCGGCGACGGCGGGAACCGCCACATTTAACATCGATCACATTGTCGTCGGCGCGAACGGGGTCTTTGCCATCGAAACGAAGACGCGCCGAAAGCGTGAGGCCCGGCCGGGGGTCGAAGCCCACAAGGTCACCTACGACGGACGGCAACTTATCTGGCCGTGGAGCGAAGAAACACGCTGCTTGGAACAGACGGAAGCCCGCACCCGCTGGCTGAGTGAATGGTTGCACCAAATGACCGGGGTGGAGCTAACCGCCCAGCCCGTGCTCGCGCTGCCCGGCTGGTATGTCACCGCCAAGGCGGCCGGCCCGATTGCCGTCGTGAATCATCAGCTGCTCTCCGGCGCAATCACCCGCGCCACCAAGTTCGCGTTGACCGAAGAACAAATTGACCTCGTCACGCGTCAGCTTGAGCAACGCTGCCGAGACGTTGAGGACTGAGCGTGGTTCAGCACTAACGCGGGGACCCGCGGTAGTGGGTCACTTTGATTTTGGCTGTCATTGCGAGGAGCGGAGCGACGAAGCAATCCAGCTAGGATTTCAGCTGGATTGCCGCGCCCGCCGAGCCGGGCTCGCAATGACAATCAAACAGACCCACTACCGGACCCGCCAAGCAGCCCCGACGGCACCACCTTCGGCCACTCTGCGCGCTGCATGTGACGGCTGCTGGCAAGCAATGGAGCTGCCCGCGCGCGATGCAGGCGCACCCCGGATTCGTCGGTGATCGCCACCCCAACCTTGCCAACCGCGGGCGAGTCCCCGAAAACGTCCTCCGCGGCGGGCTGGCATCGTAAACGAGCTGACTTGGCCGCCGTTCTGGCAAGAGTCCTGCTAAACGTGCGGCGATAGCTCAAAACCCTCCGTGTCGATCCTCAATTCCCACTACGATACCGGCCAATTCTTCGACGAAATGTTCACCTCCTCAGGGGGAAACGACGTCCGGCCCCACTATGGCCGATTGGCAGAGCGAGTTAGCCGGCTTCCGCTCGACGAGTTCGAACATCGCCGCGCCGCCGTCGATCTCGCGTTCCTCCGGCGCGGAGTCACATTCACGGTCTACAATGACGCGCAGGGCACGGAGCGGATCTTCCCCTTCGATCTCATTCCCCGCATCATCCCCGACCGCGAGTGGCGCCGGATCGAGGCCGGCTTGGTGCAACGACTACACGCGCTCAATCTGTTTCTTGACGACATCTACCACGGGCAGAAATGCCTGAAGGACAAAATCGTCCCGGCGGCACTTATTCTCGGCGCCAAACATTTCCGGCGCGAGTTCATGAATTTCTCGGTGCCGCGTGGTATCTATGTCCACATTTGCGGCTCGGATCTGATTCGAGATGACAAGGGTAACTATCTCGTGCTCGAGGACAATCTTCGCTGTCCGTCCGGCGCGAGCTACATGATCGAGAATCGCGCCGCGATGCGCCGGGCGTTTCCCAATCTCTTTCAAAGTTACGGCGTGCGGCCGGTGGAAAGCTACGGCGATGATTTGCTCAAGGCGTTGCTCCATCTCGCGCCCGGCAAGGACAAGCCGAATGTCGTGCTGCTCACGCCCGGCGTTTTCAACAGCGCCTACTTTGAGCACTGCTTTCTCGCGCGGCAGATGGGCATCCCGATCGTCGAGGGGCGTGACCTCGTGGTGCGCGATGCGCACGTGTTCATGCGCACCACGGCCGGACTCGTGCCGGTCGACGTGATTTATCGCCGGATCGACGACGACTTCCTCGATCCGACGGTTTTTCGCAGCGACTCCAAGCTCGGAGTTCCCGGGCTAGTGAACGCCTATCGCGCGGGTCACGTGGCGCTCGCCAACTCCATCGGCACCGGCGTCGCCGACGACAAAGTCATCTACGCCTACGTGCCGAAGCTGATCAAATACTACCTCGGCGAGGAACCGCTCCTGCCGAACGTCACCACCTATCTCGCCTCGGAGCCGCTCGATCGGAAATTTATTTTGGAGAACATCGAGAAGCTCGTCGTGAAATCGGCCAACGAAGCGGGTGGCTACGGCATGTTGATCGGGCCGGCGTCCTCCAAGGCAGAATGCGAGGACTTCCGCGCTCAAGTCGCCGCCAACCCCCGCAACTTCATCGGCCAGGATCCGATCATGCTTTCGCGGTCCCCCACGTGGTGCGACGGTAAGCTCGAGGGCCGGCACATCGATTTGCGGCCTTACATCCTCTATGGCGAGAAAAT
>JANNEY010000659.1:0-17222 GCA_031379235.1 Opitutaceae bacterium
CGGGATTTTTTCCGAGGAGGAGCACAGCGCGGCGACCGAGCAGCCGGGCGGCGTGGGCGCTGGCGGTGTAGAATTTTCCCGCCACATAGACGGCGGCGGAGCCGAGCGTGAAGACAATCGGCGGATCACCGGCCCCAAGGAATTTGTCGACGGCAGGCGGGAGCGCGCCGAAAGCCTCCGCTTCGTCGTGAAATAGAAAGCCGGTCTGCACCGTCGCTTCTGGCCAGTCGCGTTGCGGCGGTTGGAGCACCGGCGAGAACATCACGAGGTTGAGCCGCGGCGAATATTTCCCCGCGAAGAGTGGGCTGCGGCCGGGCGGCAATCCGAATTCGCGCCGCAGCTCGCGCACGGGTTGCCACCAGGAATGCGACAGCAGTTTCGCCACGCCGCGAATCGCGCGAAAGACCAGGGGCCCGCCGCGGAGCAGCCAGCGCACGGAATCGGGTGCGGGGAGCACGGGCGGATCGTGGAGTGAGAAGAGCGAGACGGGCGCGAGCTGGAACGACACCCACGGAATCCCGTGCGTGGCCGCGAGAATGGGGGCGGGGTAGACGAGTTCGCTCGCGATCAGCAGATCGGCGCCGGCGATGGCGCGCGTGAGATCGGTGTGCGTGTCGCGGACGGCGGGAAAAATCCGGTCGCGCATCAGGCGCTCCGAGCCGCGATGACCATCCATGATCTCGGCGATGATGTGCTCGCCTTGACCGAGCAGATCCGGGCGAAGCGCGTGAAACGCGAAACCGAGCGCCGTGATTTTTCCGCGGTAGTTCTCACTCGTCGCAAGCGAGACGTGGTGGCCCCGGCGCCGTAGTTCGAGCGCGAGCGCGATGGCCGGGTGTAGATCGCCGAGCGAGCCGAAGGTGGCGAGGACGATGCGGGCCATCGGTGCAGCATGGGGGCACTGGCCACATGGGCAAGGTGCACGCGATGATCGCTCTTGCCTCGCTAAAATTGGTTCGTCGCTGCTTTCAGCGGGTAACCGCCAGTGACCGAG
Source organism: Opitutaceae bacterium (assembly GCA_031379235.1). GTDB lineage: Bacteria > Verrucomicrobiota > Verrucomicrobiia > Opitutales > Opitutaceae > ER46. Next base: position 995 of record JANNEY010000659.1, read on the forward strand.
AGCCCCGAAGGAGCAAAAATTTGACAGGCCAGGGCAACGCTCTGGGAAATATTCGCGGGAAACCCCAAGCCCTGAAAGGGCGCGATTCCCCGCCGGTGTCGCCCTTTCAGGGCGATGAATTTTGCGCATCCGTTTCCCAGGGCGTTGCCCTGGGCTTTCGACTCTCGCCCCTTCGGGGCTTCTAGCCACGGAGCCATCGATCTACTGAAAACAGCGAAGAACCTTAAGATTTTCCCCTGTCCCGCCTCACTGCGACACTTTGCCGGCGCAGTCCCACGTCGCGCTGCCGTTGTAGAGGGAGAATTTCATGCCGCTCACCGTGCGGCCGGAGAGGGCGAGGGTGCCGGCGGGGATCTCAAGGCGGACCCAATGGCCGGTTGCGGGCAATGCGCCGAGCTTCGCTCGGACGATCGTGGGGCGGGAGCTGGTCGCGATCTTGTCTGCGCCCCAGAACGCGCAGTGGTCACCGGCGGCGGTGCGCCACGTGACCATGATTTCCTGCGGAGGATTTTTCGGGTCGAGCCAGACGTAGGTGAAGAGCGTGTCGCCGGTGGCGATCGTGAGCGGGCTGCGCGTGGTGTCGAACCAGTGCTCGTTGGTGCCGTTGCCGCCGCGCGACTGGTGGGCTTTGGTGCCGCGAAATGGCGCCGGACTCGACGTGATCCAGTGCCAGCCGTCGCCGCCGCTCGCGCCCATCGTGGCGCCGCTGGGCAATGCGTCCTCGAGCCACGCGGTGGTGATGGGTGAGGTCACGGGCCGTGGGCTTGGGTTCGCGACGGGTGGGGTGCCGGGCAAGGTGAAGAAAATTCCCTGACTCGCGTGGTGGTAAGTGCCGCTTGGCGAGGTCTCGAGTTTCACGGCGCGGACCATGTAGATCAGGCCGGCGCTCGCGGCGGAATCGACGATCGAGGTCGTTGTTACCGGTGTGCTCGTGAGACGTGCAAACGGTCCCGCGGCACTCGTCGCGCGGTAGACGTGATAGCCGAGCACGCTGTCGGGCGACGCACTCCACGTGAGCGCGGCGGTGGTGCCGGTGAGGGTGGCGTTCAGCGTCGACCCCGGCGCAATCGGATAAAGGCGCAAAGTCGGATCGCCCATGAGCGCGACATGCGTCCAGCCGGCGGCGAAGTCGGTCTGGTTGGAGTAGAGATGAGTTCCATTGTTCTGGGTGAGGCGCGCGGCGTGGCCGATCGTTTCGCCGAGGCCCATCGGATGGAGATACCAATGCGGCCGGCCGGACCACATCGCGGCGAGGCCGGAGTCGGGCGTCGCGAGGATCGCGCGGAGGAAATTGTCCTCGTGATCCCAATCGCCGAACCAGCTGCCGCAGAGGAGTGCGAAGGAAACGCGGACGTTGTTCGCCACGAGATCGGTCGTGGAGCCGATGCTGCTGGCGGAGGTGTAGGTGCCCGGCCCGCTGCCAAACGCGAAGAGATGATCGCCCGCGGCGAGGGTGGGAATCCACACGCCAGCGGCGTCGGCGTATTGCAGGTTGAGATTGGCGACGTTGGCCGTGCCGACGAGCGGCGCGAAGTTGCGGTAGCCGCTTGCCGCGAAGGCCTCGCCGTTCATGAGCCCGAAGTAGTCGGCCACCGCCGCACGGCGCGGCACGGTCGTGAGTCGATGACGGTAGTTGTGATCTTTGTTGAGATAGCGGCGGAGCAATTCCAACTCGCCGGGAAACGTCGCCACGCCCGCGACGCGTCCCGGCATATTTGCCAGATCGACGCGGCCGACTTGCAGCTCGACGGGTGACGGCAGCACGAGCGGATCAAATTTGCCGTCGCCGGGGAGGTTCGTGAGGCGCGCGTTGTCGGCGGGATCGGCGTTGCCGGATTGGATGAAATTAGCGTTCGAGTCGGTCCACGTGCCGTCCATGTCGCCGTAATACGCATCGGCCGGCCACGCGCCGTAGTGCTCGGTGTGACCGTCGGGCGCCATCATGCCGGAGTAGGGCACAGGCACGCGGCCAAAGAGAAAAACGGACTTCACGCGCGCGGGATCGGCGAGGTAGTCGGCTTTGATGAGCTGCTTCACGCTCGCGACGGAATCGGTTCGGCTGACATCGTGACGCAGAACGGTCCAGCCATCGCCGACGAGATCCTGCTGTAGCCGCGCCAGCTCGGAGACGAGCCCGGTCGCCGCCGTGCGCTCAACGATTAAGACGACTTTGCCGCGGTCATCGGTGAGGGGCACCGCGATGCCGCTCTGAATGTAACCGAAGGCCGAGTAAGCCGCGTTTTCGCGGATGATTTGGTATTCGTAGACGGTGCCGATGGCGACGGTGGAGTCGATGTAGCTCGTAGCGGTGCCGGCGAGTGCGATGCCCGCGCCCCAGGTTGCGGCCGCGGGCGTCTTGCGAAAGACCGTGTGACTGGTGGGAAGTGTCGTCGTATCCTGCGGCCAGCGCAGGGTGATCAACGGAGGGTTCGCCTGCACGGCCGCCTCGACCTGAACCGCGTAGTCCCATGTGGGCTGAGCAGCGCGGGAGGGGGACGTGGACAGAGCGATGAATGCGAAGCCGGCGAGTGCGGAGAATTTTCGGTGAAAAGGCGCACAGCAAATTGACTGCATACCCCTCGCCATCGTCGCGAGTGCGAGTCCGCTTAAGAGGAATCGCCGGTGTGCCGTTCCTAAAGCATGTTTTCAAATTCTGTCATTGCGAGAAGCCGCGCCCTGCGCGGCGACGAAGCAATCCAGCTGGATCGCCACGGTGCGCTTCGCGCGCCTCGCGATGACAGTTCATTTTGAAAACACGCCCTGGTTGCGCCGCGAAATCCGCGGCCACCGCTACGGCGTCTTCAGCCGGACGGGTTTTCCTGGCCGCGCGTCCGTGAGCTGCGTTTCACGGATTACGGGCACGCCGTTCACGATGATGTCGCGGAAGCCGATGGCGTAGTGGTGCGGATCGTCGAAGGTCGAGGGATCGTTTACCTTTTCCGCGTCGAAGATCACGAGGTCAGCCACGGCGCCGGGGCGGAGTTCGCCGCGGTCCTTGAGATGAAAGGTCGTCGCGGGGAGCGAGGTCATCTTGCGCACGGCCTCCTCGAGCGTGATCACTTTTTGATCGCGCACGTAGCGGCCGAGCACGCGGGCGTTGTTGCCGTAGCCGCGGGGGTGGGGCACGGCGTCGCCGAAGCGGCGCACGCCGGCATCCGACGCGATCATGGTGAGCGGGTGGGCGAGAAATTTGGTCAGGTCGGGCTCGCTCATACCGTGGAAAACGCCCTGCGCGCCGCCGCGCGCGTGGATGTCGAGGATGGTCTCGATCTGATCATCAAGGGTGTCGGCGCCGCGGAAGAGTTTGGCGGCCTGCGGAATCGTTTTTCCGTTGTAGCGCTTGTCGGCGCGGAAGCTGGCGACGACGGCATAGGTGTAGTCGCCGCGCTTGCCGGTCGCGATGGAGTGTTTCATCTCGGCGACCATCTTCGCCTTCGTAGCGGGATCAGCCAGGCGCTCGCGGTAGCGCTTGTCGCCGCCTTCACGAAACGCCGCGTCGATGAGCGTGCTGATGCCGGTGCTCGACGCGGTGTAGGCGTATTGGTCGTGCGTGATCGCGAGACCCTCGGCGCGCGCCTTGTCGAGCCACCCGAGGATCTCATCGGCGCGGCCCCAGGCGTTGGGGCCGGAGAGCTTGATATGCGAGACCTCGGCGGGAATGCGCGCCTCGCGCGCAATGGTCGCGAGTTCCTCGAGGGCCTCGAGGATGCGCGTGTTTTCATAGCGCATGTGGCTCGAGTAAACGCCGCCGTGGGCGGAGGCGATCTTGGCGAGGGCGACGATCTCGTCGGTCTTGGCAAAGGTGCCGGGCAGGTAGATGAGGCCCGTGCTGAGACCGACGGCGCCATCCTTCATCGCCTGCTCGACGTGCGCGCGCATCTGGTCGAGTTCCGCGGCGGTGGGTGGGCGGGCGAAACTGCCGCCCATGACCTGGCCGCGCACGGTGTTGTGGCCGATGAGCGTGGCGACGTTGAGCGCAACTTTGGTCCGCTCGATGTCGCGGAAGAACTCGCCGACATCGAGCTTCGAGCCGCCGCAGTTGCCGGTGATGATCGTGGTGACGCCCATGCGGATGAAGTTTTCCGCCACGGGCAGATCGCAGACGTCCTCCGAATGCGTATGCACGTCGATGAAGCCCGGCGCGACCACGAGGCCGCGCGCATCGATCGTGGTGCGGGCGGTGCCGGCGAGCGCGCCGAGGGCGACGATGCGATCACCGCGCACGGCGATGTCGCCGGTGTAGGCGGCGCGACCCGTGCCATCGACGACGCGCCCGCCGCGAATGATGAGATCATAGTCCTGAGCCGTCACGAACGAGACGCTGGCGACGAAGAGAACAGCGAGAAGGCGGAAAGATTTCATGGGTGCGCAGGAGGAACCCAAGCAAGGTTGCCGGCGGATTGCACGGCGGAACACGGAGTGAGCGGCGAAGTGGCACGGCTTTCCGGTTTGGCCGGCCCGTCGTAGAGGCGCGCCTCGTGCGCGCCCTGAGGCGTGGACGAGCCACGCCCCTACCCAAACCGGAAAGCCGTGGGCGAAGTGGGGTAGGGGCCCAGTTTCAATTGGCATTGCGCGACCGCGTAGCTGCGCGCGGCATTTCAGAGGGATGGTTTCGTCGCTGCGCTCCTCGCGATGACAACAAAGAATCAATCGGCGCCACGGCTCGAAGTGGATTTTCATTCGTGCCATGAGCGTTATCGACGGGCAGAGAATGGGGCGCATGCCGGTCCATCCTACTTTTCGCGAAGCGTTCCGGTTCTGGCTGAAACTCGGCTTCATCAGCTTCGGCGGGCCGACCGGCCAGATCGCGATCATGCACACGGAGCTGGTTGAAAAGAAACGGTGGCTCGGCGAAGAGCGGTTTCTCCATGCGCTGAATTTCTGTATGTTGCTGCCGGGGCCGGAAGCGCAGCAACTCGCGATTTATTGCGGGTGGCTGTTGCACCGGACCTGGGGAGGGATCGTGGCGGGGGTGCTGTTCGTGCTGCCGGCGGCGGGAATTCTGTGGGGCCTGAGCTACGTCTACGTGGCCTATGGCAACGTTGGATGGATCGCGGCGGCGTTTCACGGCCTCAAGGCGGCGGTGCTCGCAGTTGTGGTCGCGGCGGTGCTGCGGATCGGAAAGAAGGCACTGAAGAACCGGGTGATGTGGTCGATCGCGGCGGCGGCGTTTGCGGCCATATTTTTTCTTAAGGCGCCGTTTCCCGTGATCGTCGCGGGGGCGGCGCTCATCGGCTGGGTGGGCGGGAGAAAATGGGAAAATCTTTTTAACGTGGTGAAAGGCCATGGAGGCGCGGCCCGGAGCTACGGCCGCGCGGTGATTGACGACACGGATGACACGCTCGGGCACGCGGCGCCGTCATGGGGCCGCGCGGCGCGGGTGCTGGCGGTGTGTGGCGGGCTCTGGTGGGCGCCGGTGATCGCGGCGGGACTGTGGCAGGGATGGGACGGCGTGCTGGCGCGCGAGGGATTTTTTTTCAGCAAGGCCGCGATGGTGACGTTTGGCGGCGCCTACGCGGTCCTGCCCTATGTGGCGCAGCAGGCGGTGGAGCAGCACGCGTGGCTGACCGCGCCGCAGATGCTCGACGGGCTCGGACTGGCGGAGACCACGCCTGGGCCGTTGATCATGGTGTTGCAGTTCGTGGGTTTTCTCGGCGCGTGGAATAATCCGGGCGCGCTGCCGCCGCTCGTGGCGGCGACCCTCGGCGCGGCGCTGACGACGTGGGTGACGTTTGTGCCGTGCTTCCTGTGGATTTTTTTGGGTGCACCGCACATCGAACAGCTGCGAAAAAACACGCGACTCACGTGCGCGCTTTCGGCCGTGACGGCGTCGGTGGTGGGCGTGGTGCTCAACCTCGCGGTGTGGTTCGGCTGGCACGTGGTGCGACCGACGGGCAGCGCACCGGGGAGCACGGACTGGTTCGTGGTGGCGGTCGGCGTGGCGGCGTTCGTCGCGCTGCAACGCTTCAAGATCGGCGTCGTCGTGGTCGTGCTCGCGAGCGGAGCGCTCGGGTGGCTGTGGAGCCTGCGTTAAAAGGGCGGGGCGCTAGGGCGTGAGCCATGTGCCGGCGCGGGCGCTGGCGAGCACGGCTTCGATTGTGCGCATGTTGCCCACCGCGTCGTCCAGCGGCGTCGGCACCGGCGTATCGTCGAGAATGGCGCGGGCGAAGGCGTCGGCTTGCAGCGTGTATTGGTCGCAGGTTTCGAGCGTGATTGCGGTCACGGTCGCGCCGTGTTGGTGCCAGAGGCGGGCGGCGCGGTCGGGCGGAGCGTTGACGGGAATTTCGATTTCGAGTCGGCCTTCGGTGCCGAAGATGTTCACGCGTTGAAAAGGCGAGAGCTGGGTGGAGCAAGTGAACGTCGCAGTGCCGCAACCGAAATCAAGCAGGCCCGAGGCCAGCCGGTCGGTGCCGAAGCTGGGATCGATCTCCACCAGGCCGAGCACGCGCCGCGGCTCGGCGCCGTAAAGCCAGCGCGCGAATGACACGCAGTAGCAGCCGATGTCCATCATGCCGCCACCGCCGACGGCCCCCATGTTGCGGATGTTGTTCGGGTCGACGTTCCAGTAGGAGAAATGGCTGTGCATCAGGCGCAGTTCGCCGATGCCACCGCTCGCGATAATCTCGCGGGCCCGCTGCCACTGGGGATGGAAGCGATACATGAAGGCCTCCATGATTTTTTGGCGCGGATATTTCCGTGCGGCGACGGCCAAGTCGGCGGCCTCGCGGGCGTTGAGCGCGATCGGTTTTTCGCACAGCACGTGCTTGCCGGCGGCGAGGGCCCGGAGCGACCACGGCACGTGAAGATGATTCGGCAGCGGGATGTAGACGGCGTCGATGGCGGGATCGGCGAGCAGCGCTTCGTAGGAATCGTGGACGCGTGCGATGCCGAGCTGGGAAGCGACGGCGCGGGCTTTAAACGCGTCGCGGGACGCGATGGCCGCCACGGTGCCGAGGGTGGATTTCTGAAGCGCGGGAATGACCTTGTTCACCGCAATCTTCGCCGTGCCGAGAATGCCCCAGTTGATTTTGGCCATGACAGGAAGGTGGCAGGCGGCGGCGGGCGTGCAATCCCGGCGGCGGGCTGAGCCGGAACTTTGCAGGATCGTGGGATCAGTTTCGCACCAGCGTGCCGATTTTCTCACCCATGATCGCCTTGCGGATGGCGTGTTCGTCGCCGAGGTCGAACACGAGGATTGGCACGTCGTTGTCCATGCAGAGTGAAAACGCCGTCGAGTCCATGACGTTGAGCCGCTGCTTGAGCGCGTCGATGAAGGTGAGCTGATCGTATTTCACCGCGTCGGCGTGCTTCTTCGGATCCTTGTCATAGATGCCGTCGACCTTGGTGGCCTTCATGATGATGTCGGCGTGCAGCTCGGAAGCGCGGAGGGCGGCGGTGGTGTCAGTGGAAAAATAAGGATTACCCGTGCCGGCGACGAAGATGACCACGCGCTTTTTTTGCAGGTGGCGCATCGCGCGGCGGAGGATGAACGGCTCGGCGATCTGATTCATCGGAATGGCGGACTGCACGCGCGTGCTGACGCCTAATTTTTCCAGGCAATCCATGAGCGCGAGGCCGTTGATGACGGTGGCGAGCATGCCCATGTAGTCGCCGGTCGTGCGATCGACGCCGCGTTGCGAGCCGTTGAGACCCCGGAAAATATTGCCGCCGCCGATGACGACGCAAACCTGCACGCCGAGGTCGTGGATTTCTTTCACCTGCGCGCAGGTGCGCTCCAGCGTGGCCGCATCGATCGGGTCGCCGGATTTGCCACCGCGAAGAACCTCGCCGGAGAGTTTGAGGACGACCCGCTTGTATTTGGGGCGGGCATCGGGCTTGGAGAGAGGCATGGCTGTCAGGAAACGAGCCTGAAAAATCCGCGTCAATGCCCGAGATGCGCCGCCAGTGGCGCAGTTTGATTTTTGCGGTCGTTTTGGGGGACGGCGCGACAAAGCAATCCAGCTGAATTGCCATGCTCGGCTGCGTCGGGTTCCCAATTTCAAAGCGCATGGCGGCACAACCGATGCCGCTGCCCGCCGTGAATCGTTTCGTTTGCCTTCGGTTGCAGCATGCCCACCGATGTGCGGCGATATCTTGCCACACCCAATCGCATGAAGGCTTCCGATTTTTTCACGCTGCCCGCGTCACTCGCGCCGTTTGCCCACCATTTCCGGGCTGATGTGCCGCCGTGGGCTTGGTTGAAGGAAATTGCACCGGCGCTCGCGAGCCTGAAGGAAGCGGCGAACACGACGAAGTGTCCGCCCGGGGTGCATATGGAGGGCAAGGTCTGGCTCCACCCCAGTGTGAAACTGCCGGCCTACGCGACGATCATCGGGCCGGTGTGGATTGGGGCGAAATGTGATATTCGTCCGGGAGCGTTTATCCGCGGCAATGTGATCGCGGGCGAAGGCTGTGTGCTCGGCAATGCGTGCGAATTCAAAAATTGCCTGCTGCTGGACGGCGTGCAGGTGCCGCATTTCAGCTACGTGGGGGACTCGATTCTCGGGAACCGCGCGCATTTCGGTGCGGGCGTGATCTGCTCCAATCTCCGGCTCGACCAGCAGCCCATCGTGGTGCGCACGGAGACGGCAACCTACGAGACGGGCCTGCGCAAATTCGGCGCCATCCTCGGTGACGCCGCGGAAGTCGGCTGCAATGCCGTGCTCAATCCCGGCACGATCCTCGGTCCGCGCGCGCTGGTGACGCCGGCCATCGCCGTCAGTGGCTACATCCCAGCGGCGACGATCGCGCACGCGCGCCCCGCGATTAAACTGATCCCGCGCCGGGATTGACGCCGGTTCGCTCCGCCGTCGAAGCTCAGTTTTTCATGCGCACTCTCACCGGCATCACGCCCTCCGGCACGCTTCACATCGGCAATTATTTTGGTGCGATGCGCCCGGCCATCGACGCGCAAGCGCGGGGCGATTGTTTCTATTTCATCGCGGACTACCACTCGATGACCACGGTCACCGACGCCGCCGAGCGCCGGAAAAACACCCTCGGCATCGCGCTCGACTGGCTCGCCTGCGGCCTCGATCCGAAGACGAGTGTGTTCTGGCGGCAGAGCGATGTCCCGGAAGTGTGCGAACTCATGTGGCTGCTGGGCTCGCTGGCCCCGATGGGGTTGATGGAGCGCGCCCACAGCTACAAGGACAAGACGGCGAAGGGGATCGAGGCGAACTTTGGCCTCTTTGCTTATCCGGTGCTGATGGCGGCGGACATCTTGCTCTATGACGTGAATCGCGTGCCCGTCGGCCGGGACCAGAAGCAGCACGTCGAGATGACGCGCGACATGGCGATTAAGTTCAACCACACCTACGGCGAAACATTCGTGATTCCCGAGTCGGAGATTCGCGACGAGGTGGCGGTGATCCCCGGGCTGGACGGCCAGAAAATGTCGAAGAGCTACGGCAACACGATCGAGATTTTTGGGGACGAGAAAGTGCTGCGGAAAAAAATCATGGGTATCGTGATGGACTCGCGCACGCCGGCGGAGCCGAAGCCCGACGCCGACAAGAACCTCGCGGTGCAACTGCTGAAATTTTTCGTGCCGGCGGACGTGGCGCAGGATTTCGAAAACCGGCTCCGCGCCGGTGGGCTCGGCTACGGCGATCTGAAGAAGGCGCTCTTCGAGCACTACTGGAATCACTTCGCCGCGGCCCGCGCTCGGCGCACGGAGCTCGCGGCGAATCTTGATCATGTCGAGGCGGTGCTGCGCGAGGGTGCGCTTCGCGCCCGCGCCACCGCCGAGCAAGTCATTGGCCGCGCCCGCCAGGCGTGCGGGCTGAGGTAGAAATTGATCGTCGCAACGCGGAAGCGCGGAAGGAGCCGAGGGAATCGTTTATTGCCGCGTTTCCGCTCATCCGCGTCTCATCCCAACGTCCCTTAAGTTTTAAACTGTCATTGCGAGGAACGAAGTGACGAAGCAATCCAGCTGGATTGCCACGGCGCGCTGCGCGCACCTCGCAATGACAAAAATCTGAAAAGGACGGGACGTTTGTCCCAGCGATATCTGCCGCTGGCTCTAGCCCTTCGCCAGCTTCGCCGCGCCCTTGATTAATTTCTCGGCGAGCGCGAGCGGGAGGTCCGCCGGCTGGCGGAAACGGATGCAGCACTTGCCGCAGTCGAGGCCGAGTTTTTTTAGCGCGGCGCGGTGTGGATCGACCGCCGCGGGGTTGATGTAGAGCGCAAGATAGTGCTTCTGGCGGTTGAAGCCGCCGACCATGATGTCGCCGGTGCCGTAACCCGGCATCCGGTATTGCATCGACTCCGTGCCCGGGGCGTAACGCAGGAAAAGCGCGCGGATTTTTTCGAAGACAACGCGATCCCCCGCGTCCAGCGTGGTGAGGAATTCATCGACGGTTTTCGCAGCAGAGACCATGGGGACGGGGAAAGACCGGCGCTTAGATGACCCGCTCCGGCGGCGGCTGCAAGCGCGCGATCTCGGCCATGATGCGATCGCTGGCGATTTGGTAGCGCGCCTTGCCCGCGCCCGGATCGTCGTAGGCCGCGGGCAGCAGCGGCGGACCGAAGGCGACGGCCACGGGCGTGCCCAAGCGTGGAAGCTTCGCGCCTTTGCCAAACGCCCCGAACGAGCCGAAAATGCGGGCGGGCACCACGGGCACCTGGGCGCGACACGCGAAGAGGCCGACGCCGGGTTTCGGCGGCTGGAGCAAACCGTCGGGCGAACGCGTGCCCTCGGGGAACATGATGATGACCTTTTGCTCCTTCAGCGCCTGCAGCACCCGCTTGATGGCGGTGACATCCGAACCGCCGTCGCGATCGACGGGGATGGCGCCCACGGCATCGAGCCACCACGAGCCGAAGCCGGGCTTCCAAAGGGTCTTGCGCGCAAAAAACGTCACCTGTCGCGCCATCTGCGCGCCGACCAAAAAAGGATCCAGGTGGCTCGCGTGATTCGCGGCGAGCAGGAAGCCGCCGGACGTGGGCAGATTTTCCGTGCCCGTCACGCTGTCGCGGAAAGCCATGCCGTAGATCGCGGCGGCCAGATAGTGCGAGACGCCGTAGACGCGCTGCATCTCGACCTGCGGAAAAGCGCGGCTCATGGGACGCCGAGTTTCGCGGCGAGCGGGGCGGCCATTTTTTCGACGACCTGAGCGAGCGTGACGTGCGTCGTGTCGATCGACTCGGCGCCGACCGGACACGCGAGGGGCGAAGTCTTGCGCGAAGAGTCGAGCCGATCGCGCTCCGCGATCGAGTCCTGGCCGCCTTCGTTCGCGCGGCGGCGGGCGCGTTCCGCGGGATCGGCGTGAAGGAAAAAACGAAAATCGGCGTCAGGAAAAATCACCGAGCCGATGTCGCGCCCTTCCATCACGAGGCCGCGAAATTTTTGCTGGCGGGCGACGTCCGCGAGGCCGCGCTGGTAGGCGAGTAGGGCGGTGCGCACCTCGGGAATCGCGGCAAAGTGGGAGACGTGATCGTTGACTTCGCGGCTGCGGATTTCGTCGCCGGCCACCCGCCCGTTGATTTCCATTTGCGCGGAACGACCCTTGACGCTGGTGCCGAGTTTCAACCGGGCGACGGCGGCCTGCACGGCGGCGAGGTCCTGGGCATTGACACCGAGCCGCAGCATTTCAGCGGTGATGGCGCGGTAAAACGAGCCGGTGTCGACGTGCAGCAAGTTGAAACGCTCGCTCAACGTGCGCGACGACGACGACTTGCCCGAGGCCGCGCCGCCGTCGATGGCGACGATGATAAAAGACTTTCCCGGCTCGGTCATGGCGAGGCGCGCGAAGAAAAGGCAAGGATGAGCGCGGCGGTCATGGGGCGAGGGAGTTTTGCCGCAGCGTCTCCAGCAACTCAAAAAAGTGCGGGAAAGTTTTTGCGCAGCACGCGGGATTTTTGATCGAGAGCCACGGGCGACCGTCGCCGTGGAGATCATGGCAGCCGAGGATGCCGAAGCTCATGGCGAAGCGGTGGTCGCCATAAGTCTCAATCTCGATGCCGGACTTGAGCGGCTGCGGCGTGATCGTGAGGGCGTCGTGCTCCTCGACGACGTGCTGGCCGAGCTTGGTCAACTCGCGCGCCATGCCCGCGACGCGGTCGGTCTCCTGCTTGCGCGAGTGGGCGATGCCGGTGATCCGAGTAGGGCCTCTGAACAATGGTGCGATGGAGGCAAGCGTCAGAAACGTGTCGGAAAAAAGAGAGAAATCAGCGCCGTTGATGCCATCCAATCTTGGACCGCGGGAGATCTCCTGATTCTCGATCATGATAGATGCTAAAGGACTAATCAAACCGTGCTCTTGGAGAAGCATCGTGAACTTAGTGTCACCTTGGAGAGGCTGCCATAGGTGATAGTCTCGGATGGTCAGCGCGCCACCGGCTACGATTGGAAGCGCAACGAAGTAACTTGCCGCAGTAGCGTCGCTTTCAATGCGGTATTGGTTCGAAGGCGCGTGATAGTGAGACTGGGGGCGGATTTGAATCGCAGGCGGATTTTTTTGAGAGCTGACGGTGTTATTTCCAAATCGCTCCATCATGTTGAGTGACATTTGAACGAACGGCCATCGCACCTCACCTGTGAGCGTGATCGTGATCGGCTTGGCGGCGAGTGGCGCGACCATCAGCAGCGCGGAGAGCAGTTGGCTGCTTTCACTCGCATCGAGTTCGACCGCGCCACCGGCCAGACTGCGGGCGTGGATTTCCAGCGGAAAAAACCCCTCGGCACCAGTGCAGCGGATATCCGCGCCGAGCGCGCGCAACGCGTCGATGAGCGGCTTCATCGGGCGCTTGCGCATCTGCGGCACGCCATCGAGGCGATAGACGCCGCGCGGCGCCGCGGCGCACAGAGCCGTGAGAAACCGCGCCGCCGTGCCCGCGAGTCCGACGTCGAGATCGACGGGCGCGTCGGTGCCGGAAAACCCCTTGGCCTGATCGGAGACACGCAGCGTATGCGCCGTCTCGTCGGCCGCTACCGTGAAGCCGAGTTTGCGCAGCGCTTCGGCCATCAGATGCGTGTCCTCGCTGAAGAGCGCGCCGGTGAGCAGGACCGGCTCATCGCACAAGGCCGCGAGGAGCAGCGCGCGGTTCGTGAGGCTTTTCGATCCCGGCAGCACGACATTGCCGCGCACGGGGCGCGTGAACGGCGGGATCGGCAGGAGATCGGGCAGAGGCATGGAGGACTCAGCGTCGCGGACGCTCGCGCGTCCGCCAAGGAGTTTTTCGTGGCGAGGTGCGGAATGGGTCCGCCCCGTCCCGTTTGGGCGCGACTTTTAGCGTGACGCATCCCGCGCGGCACCCCACGTTTTTCCCTCGTGCGTTTCTTACCCCAGTTTGTTGGCCGTGGCCTCGCCGCACTCCTGATTTTTTGGGTCGCGGCGTTGACCGTTTCGGCGGCGGAGGAAGTGGAGGTGACGGCGGTGAAATTTACCAACGCCCGGGCGCCCAATGGTGTGCCGGGCACGTGGGTCGAGGCCGATATCACGCTCAACGTCCGGCCCGCGCCGGGCACTCCGGGTGTGATGGTGGGCCGGGTGAAGGTGACCTTGCTCACGGGTTTCGAGCTGCCGGCGCTGGCCGGCGCGGAGCGGCGGTTGGAGCATTTCCGGGCCGAGGCCGAATGCGTGGCGCTGGAAGCCGGCCGGGCCAACGTCCGCTTTTACCTGCCGCCGGAGTTGGTGAAGCGCGATCAGCTCCACGGCGACCCGAAATACTGGGGCGTCGAGCTCGCGGTAGCCGGCCGGCCCCTGCCGGCCGCGCGCGCCGCCTATTCCTCCGCGCTGGCCGGAGCGGAGCAGAGGAAAAATTTCCAGGCGAAGGCCGGCACCGCCGCCGCGGCCAACGAGGGCATTATGGTGCCGCAATACCTGACGCCCTTTGCGAACGAATACCCGCGCGCGACGCCCTCGTTTGTGCGGCGCGAGGTGCGTTAAAGCTGTGCAGGTAGATCCCGGTAACTATTAATCCGCTTGCCGCGTCTCGCCCCATCTGAAATCGCCATTCCCTTTCACCCACTATGCGAGCACCCCGCGTCCTAGCCGTTGACATTGGAGCCGGCCATGTCGCGTGCGGTGTATTCGCGGTCGGAGCCTCGGGACGGCTCGTCCTCCAGCAATTTGCGCTGGAGGCGCATACCTCGGATCCTTCGCATGAGTCGCGCTGGGCGATTGAAATCGCCCAATCGCTCGGGGCGATCTCGGCGCGGCGGAAACTGTCCGGGGCGGCCGCGATTGCGGTGCCGGGGCACTTGGCGCTGACTAAGTTCATCAAGACCCCCTCGGTCGCCAAGGAGAAGCGCGTGAAGATCGTGAGCTTCGAGGCCGCCGAGAACATCCCCTATCCGTTGGACGAGGTCGTCTGGGATCACATGGTGGTGGCGGACGATGGCTTCGATCTCGAAGTGATGCTGACGGCGGTGAAGTTTGATGCGATGCAGGCGCTCTGCGCCTCGGCCGATTCCGCGGGCTTCCCCGCCGAGCGCGCCGTGCCCTCGAGCCTCGCGCTCTACCGGGCCTTCCGCTACAACTACCCCCAGGCCCACGAGAGCGTGATTGTGGTGAACATCGGGGCGCGCAGCACCAACCTGCTGTTCGTCGAAGGTGAACGCTTTTACGTCCGCACGCTCGCGCTGGCGGGCAATGCGGTGACCCAAGCCATCGCGGAGGAGCTGCGCATCGATTTCCCCTCGGCCGAAGTGCTGAAAGTCCAGGTGCTTTCCGGGCAGAGCGATCTTCCGCCCACGTCGCCGTCGCGGGCTGCGGTCGCGCGCGCCACGACCAGTTTCATCACGCGCCTGCACTTGGAGATCACGCGCTCGGCGGTGAATCACCGGCGCCACTCGGGTGGGGGCGCGGCCAACACCGTTTTCCTCACGGGTGGAGGTTCGCTGATCGAGGAATTGCCGGCGGCGCTGGCCGAAAAACTCCGCCTGCCCGTCGAGCGCTACGCGGCGCTGAAAAACGTCGATCTCTCGGCCGACGCGCGTGCGTCCGGGGCCGAGGGCGCCGCCGAAATGCTCGCCGATCTCGTGGGCTTGGCGACGCACTTGGTGAAACCCGACGAGGTCGACGCCAGCTTGTTGCCGCCCGCGCTCACCGCCGCCCTGGCTTTTCGCAAACGCCAGCCTTGGCTGCTGGCGGCGGCGGCGCTCGTGGTGCTGGCGCTCGTGCCGCCGATTGTCTATTTCCACGGGGTCAACACCGCTATTTCCGAACGGATCACGCAGGTGAACGGGCAGCTCATGCCCTTGAACGCCGTCTCCCAGCGCAACACCGAAAATCTCCGCCAAATCGAAGAAGCCTCGAAGCAGATCACCGCGTTGCGCGGCGCCTACGAGACCAAGGCCAACTGGATCAATTTTCTCGCGGATTTGCAGGAGCGGCTCGTGAAGGTTGAGGATGTCTGGCTCGACAAAATTCAAGTCGTGCGGCCGCCCGCCCCTGAGCCCGTCGTCGTGGCCGAGATTCCGCCCCAACCCGACGGGGCGACCCCCGCGCCCGACGCCACAAATCCTCCCGTCCCGGAAGCGCCCAAGGGGCCGCCGCTCCGGCTCACGCTCAGCGGTCGCTTGCTCGATGTCACGAATCCCGCCTCGAAGGTCAGCCCTGAATCGCTCCTGCGCGTGAAGCAGTTGCTCGCGAGCTTTACTGGTTCGCAATTCATTGGGGCCGTGGAAAACGAGCGCTTCGACAACAACCAGAACGGGTTGCTGCGTTTCGATTTCACGCTCGTCATCAACCCGAAGAAAACGCTGTGAGCTTCTTCCGAAAAAATCCGCTCTTCGCGCTCGGGCTCACGGTGTGTGGCATCGTCGTGCTGGGTGAACTCGCGTTAATCTACGAGCGTTTCGCCGCCTCACGCGCGGCGGCGGCCAAGCTCACGCAGCGTGAGGGCGAACTGGCGAGCATGGCCGTGCTCATGCCGCCGCCGAACCGTGCAGTCGCCACCGCGATCGAGGGCGATCTGGCCAAGGCGCAGACGGCGCTTGCCTCGATGCAGGGTGAACTCAAGGGCCGCGGTCCCGCCGCGGAGCGAATTCGCAGCGCCAAAGTGCCGGGGGCCCGCACCGACGCGTATTTCGATCTCGCGACCTTTGTCGAAAAATCGCGCGAGGCCGCGAAGAAAAACGAAATCGAGATTCGGCCCGAGGCCGCGCGCTTCGGTTTTGCCGCCTACACCAACGAGGGACCGCTGGCGGACCACATCGATCCCGTTTTCCGGCAGCGCCAGATTGCGCAATTTCTCATCGACGCGCTGATCGAATTCCTGC
>JANNEY010000488.1:0-6159 GCA_031379235.1 Opitutaceae bacterium
CGGGCTACTGGTTTCTCCAAGTGCGTGGCGCGCGGCTCGGCACCAACGCGAGCTACGATGCCTACAAGGTCTTCGCGGTTTTTTATCCGCTGCTGCTCCCCGCGTTCTGCTGGTGGGTGACGCTGCGCCGCAGCCGGCGCCTGCACGAGTGGCTATTCGTCGTCGCGATTGGGGCGTTTGTCATCGGCCTAAACCTCGTGGCGTGCGGGATGTTCGTTTGGAAACTGAGCCGCCCGCCGCTCATCGTGGATGGTGAGTTGCGGCAACTGCGGAAAATCGAGGCGATGGCCGAGGTGAAATCGGTGAACATGATCTTTGCCGAGTCCGACATGTGGTCGCGGCTTTGGGCGAATGCGTTTCTCCTGCGCAAAGAACAATTTTTCCCGACCGACACCTACGAAGCGCGCTGGCACACGTCGTTGCGCGGCGAGTGGGATCTCGCAGCGGGTGTGTTTGCGGTGCAGCCGGGAGGCGAGGCGCGCCGGCAGCTTACGCCGCACTTTGCGCTCGTGGACACGCGCGCGCCGACCTTTGTGCGCGTGCAACCGGGAGCGGGCTGGCACGCGCCCGAGCGCGATGGGAAAGGCGAGAGGTGGCAATGGACGAAGGGTGAAGCGATGCTGCTCGTCGAGAATCCGCAACCGCACGCGTTGACGCTCACCTGCACGCTCGACGGATGGAGTCCCGTGGAGCGCGAAGTGGGGTTGCAGCGCGAGGGTGGTGAGCTGGCGGGGTTCACTCCCATTCGCAAGGAGCGCGGTGCGGTCGCGCTTCCACCCGTGACGGTGCCGCCGGGCCGCTCGACGCTTATTTTGCGCGTCAGTTCGCCTCCGACCACAGTGCCGGGCGACCTGCGGATGTTTGGCGTCGCCGTGTTTCGACTGAGCGTCGCGGCGCGGCGCTAGAATTTGGATTGGCGCGCCGCGTTGTTGGGGTGTTTGCTCCGCGCACGATGCCCAAGCCCATCAACCTGCGCCGCACCTTTTCCGGTAAACGCGTTTTGATCACCGGCGGGCTGGGTTTCATCGGTTCCAATCTCGCGCGGGCGCTCGTCGCACTGGGCGCACGCGTCTCGATCGTCGACAGCCTTGTGCCGGAATACGGTGGCAACCGGCGCAACCTCGCGGGCCTGACGTCGCGCGTGAAGATCCACGTCGCCGACGTGCGCGATTGGCCGCGGCTGCCGAGCCTCGTGCGCGGGCAGGATTTTCTTTTCAATCTCGCCGGCCAGACGAGCCACATGGACTCGATGACCGATCCAATCACGGACCTCGACATCAACGGCCGGGCGCAGCTCGCAATCCTCGAGGCGTGCCGGTTGCACAACCCCGCGATTCGGATCGTGTTCGCAAGCACGCGGCAGATCTACGGTAAACCGGACTACCTGCCCGTCGATGAGCAACACCCGCTGCGTCCGGTCGACGTGAACGGCATCAACAAAATCGCGGGCGAATCGTTTCATCTGCTCTACTCGCGCGTGCACGGCATTGCGGCGACGGCGCTGCGGCTCACCAACACCATTGGCCCGCGCATGCGGATCAAGGATGCGCGGCAGACGTTTGTGGGGGTGTGGATCCGGCGGCTGCTCGAAGGTCAGCCGATCGAGGTCTGGGGCGGGGCGCAGTTGCGCGACTTCACGTATGTCGACGATGCGGTCGAGGCGTTTCTGCTCGCGGCCGCGACGGACGCGGCGGTGGGTGAGGTCTTCAACTTGGGTGGTCCGCCGCCGGTGACGTTGCAGCGGCTCGCGGAACTGCTCGTGGAAATCAATCGTGGCGGGGTGGTCGCCTTGCGCGAATTTCCGGCGGACCGGAAGAAGATCGATATCGGCGACTACTATGCCGACGACCGGTTGATCACGCGGAAACTCGGCTGGAAATCGCGCACCGATCTGCGCACGGCGCTGGCGCGGACGGTGGCGTATTTTCGGAAAGAACGGCGATTCTACGTGTGATTTCCGAGCCCGAGGTTCGGGCGGACAACAGCGCCTCATCACGCCATGAAGATGAAATCATTTTTTCTCGCCGGAATTTTTCTGGCGGCATTGTCAGCTCAAGCCGCAGCCGATGCGGGGGCCGTGCTGCTGAAGGGAAAGTCAGTCACAGTGAGTGATCAGATGATCGTGGCGACGGAAGCGACCGTGATTTTCAAAGATACTCAAGTCCAGGTGAGTGCGGCCGAGATCACGTTCGACAAGCAGAAGGGCAGCATGAAATGCACGGGTGAAACCACGATTCGCGCGAACGGCGTCACGATGAAAGCGCAGGACGCCACGATTGAGGTTGGTGGCCGGAGGATTTTCACTCTGTCTGCGGGACAAATCACTTCGGAAAAAGACGTGGACTTTGGTTTCGGCGCCAAGCCGGTGATGAAACCAGAGCTTTCGCTGGTTTTCCCCGGCGGTCCCCTGCCGCCAGGGCAGAGAAACTGAAGTGCGCCTCTTTTCTGCGATCGGGAAAATTTGAGGTGGCGAGCCCTCCGCTGGGCTATCAGCGTTGGCGGTAGATTCATGTCCAGCCCCGCCCTCAGTTTTGTCATCCCCCTCTATCACAGTGCCGAGACCATCGGTGCCGTGGTGCGGGCGATCGAGGGGCTGATGATCGAAGGCGGACACGAGATCGTGTTGGTGCACGATGGGAGCGGTGAGGCGACGAGCGCGGCGGCGCGCGCGGCGGTGAAAGGGGCGAAGGTGCCCATCACGCTGATCGAGCACGCGCGGAATTTCGGCGAACACAACGCCGTGCTCACCGGCTGGCGGCACGCGCGCGGCCAGCACATCGTCAATCTCGATGACGATGGGCAGAATCCGCCGGCCGAAGCCGTGCGGCTGTGGCAGCACGCCTGCGCGCAAGGCCTCGACGTGGTGTTTGGCCACTACGAAGCGAAGCAGCATTCGGCGTGGCGTAATTTCGGCAGCTGGTTCACGAACCGGATGACCGATTGGGCGCTCGACAAGCCGCCGGGTTTTTATCTTTCGAGTTTTCGCTGTGTCAGTGCGTTCGCGGCGCAGCAGGTCGTCTCCTACGCCGGGCCGCATCCCTACATCGACGGACTGCTCCTGCAGGTGACGCAAAGCATCGGGTCGATTCCGGTGCGGCACGAGGCGCGCCAGGCGGGGGCGAGCACCTACACGTTGCGGCGTCTGCTGCGGCTGTGGCTGAGCGCGTGGATCAATTTCTCGGTGCTGCCGCTGCGCGCGGCGACGATGCTCGGTCTCGCGATTGCCCTGGTGGGCGTGGTGGCGCTGGGGCTGGTCGCGTGGCTGTGGTGGAATGATACCGGCCCCGCGACCGGCTGGGGTTGGATCATGGCGGCGCTGCTGATTTTTTCCGGCACGCAGCTCGTGATGCTCGGCCTCATCGGCGAGTATATCGGGCGGATGTTTCTCGCGGTGAATCAGCGTCCGCAATCGGTCGTGCGGGAAATTGTGCGCAGTGCGTGAAGCCGGCGGCGGATCGCCGCTAGGCCTGAAACATCTTTTGCCAACGGGCAAACTCGCCGTTGAGTCCCAGCGCCACCGCGGCCACGGCTTCGGCGGGCGGTGAGCGGCGAACCTGGCCGAGGAACGCGCAGGCGGCGAGCGCGAGCGGGTATTCGGCCGACATGGGCTCGGCCAGCGCACGGAGGAGATAATCCTGGCACCACGTGCGGGTGCCGTCGTCCGCCGCAGCGATCAGTTCGGTGCGCCAGCGGCGGGCGAGGCGAAATGAATTCTCCTCATCGCGGAGTTTTCGGCCGGGCGACGAACTCACATGATGCCGCACGACGCTGCGCAGTGCGACCGCGTTGATCCGGCCAGCGGCCCGCGCCCGAAAGCAAAGGTCAATGTCTTCGCCGCCGTTGACGTAGCCTTCGTCGAAACCGCCAAGTTGCCGCCACAGCGTCCGCTCGATCAGCACGCAGGAGCCGGTGACGGCGGGGGCCTCCCGCACGGGAAATAGCACGCGTGAAATCTTGGATGGCCGGGTGCGAGAATGAACGGGCTTGCCAGTGAGATTGATGACTAGACCCGCGTGATCGACGGCTCCCGTGCGGGTGTTGAGCTGCACGTTACCGACGAGCCCCGCGCGATCGTGCAGGCTGGTGTGGGCTGCGAGCAATGGCTCCCACCAACCCGGCTGGAGCACGAGATCGTTGTTGAGCAGCGCGAGGAACCGGCCGCCGGCGATCGCGGCGGCGCGGTTGTTGGCGGCGGCGTAGCCGAGGTTGCGCTCGTTGAGGACGACGCGAATCGCAGGATCGCCGGCGAGGCTTGCAAGCCATGCGCGTGTGCCGTCCGTGCTGCCGTCGTCCACAAAAATAATTTCATGCGCGAGGCCGGCGGGAAGCGTGGCGCGCAAGCTGGCAAACATCGCCTGCGTGAGAGGCAGGCAGTTGAAAAGGGGGATGATGAAGCTGACCTGCACGCGGGCGGAGCGTGGGGTGCGCCGGCCGTGGCGTCGAGCCGGGCCTACGGTTTCTCCTCGGCGATCCGGCGGAGATAGGCGCCGTAGGAGGACTTGCCGAGCTTCGCGATGTTGGCGTCGAGCCCGGCGCGGTCGATCCAGCCCTTGCGGAAGGCGATTTCCTCGAGGCAGGCGATTTTGAGGCCTTGGCGATTCTCGATCACGCTGACGAACTGCGCGGCTTCAAGCAGTGAGTCGTGCGTGCCGGTGTCGAGCCAGGCGGTGCCACGGCCGAGCAATTCGACGTGGAGGCTACCGGTTTCGAGGTAGAGCCGGTTGAGATCGGTAATTTCGAGTTCGCCGCGCTTGGAAGGTTTGAGCGTGCGCGAGCGGCGGACGACATCGGCGTCGTAGAAGTAAATCCCGGGGATGGCGTAGTTCGACTTGGGTTGCGCTGGTTTTTCCTCGAGCGACAGCACGCGGCCATCGGCGGCAAACTCGACGACCCCGTAACTCTTCGGATCGGCGACGTGGTAGCCGAAGATGGTCGCGCCCGAGGTGCGCGCCCCGGCTTGCTCCAATGATCTCACGAAATCGTGGCCGTAGAAAAGATTGTCACCGAGCACGAGGGCGGCGGGCTCGTTTTTCAGGAAGCCGACGTCGCCCGCGATATGAAACGCCTGGGCCAGGCCGTCGGGGCTGGGTTGCTCGGCGTAGGAGAGTTTGAGCCCGAGGTTGGTGCCGTCGCCGAGGAGTTTTTTGAAGAGCGGCAGATCGGTGGGCGTGGAGATGACGAGAATCTCGCGGATGCCGGCGAGCATGAGGACAGACAGCGGATAATAAATCATCGGCTTGTCGTAGACCGGCATGAGCTGCTTGCTCACCGCGATCGTGAGTGGGTAGAGGCGCGTCCCCGAACCGCCTGCTAGAATAATGCCGCGGCGAGTGGACGCGCCAGTTGAAGTTGAAGGTTGAAGTTGAAGAGAGGACATCAGCGGTCGAGGGATTTGATGAGGCCGTGGATCATACGAGAAATTTCGCGCAGCTCGGCGACAAGTTTACGACCGGTTTCCGCGGGGATGTAGAGGAGCGCGATGGCGCGAAGAACCTGAGAGCGAGTCTCGCCAGCGGAACCTTTGGCGTAGCCAAGGAACTGTTTGAACTCCGCTTTGCCGGTGCGCTCGGCGCCTTCGGCAATGTTGTCGGAAATACTGTTCGCGGAGCGCGTGATCTGATCTTTGAAGCCCCAGTCGCGGCAGTCGGCCAGCAGTCGATAAACTTCGATGCTCAGCGCATGTGAGCGTCGCCACACGTCCAGTTTCTCGAACGACTCATCGCCAGATTCCATGTCTTCAACTTAAACTTCGGACTTAAACGGGCGGCTTGGCGCCCGCGCCGAGGCGCTGGAGCTTGTAGCTGCCGTCGAGGATCGACTGCCACCACGGTTGGTGGTCGAGATACCACTGGACGGTTTTGCGGAAGCCGGACGTGTGGTCCTGCTGCGGGGTCCAGCCGAGCTCGCGGTTGATCTTCGTGGCATCGATCGCGTAGCGGAGATCGTGGCCGGGCCGATCGGTGACGAAGGCGATTTGCTGGGCGTAGGATTTTTTGTCGGCGCGCGGACGGAGTTCGTCGAGGAGCGCACAGAGGAGGCGAACGAGGTCGATGTTCTTCCGCTCGTTGTTGCCGCCGATGTTGTAGGTCTGGCCGAGCGTGCCACGAGCGATCACGGTATGCAGCGCCTCCGCGTGATCGACGACGTAGAGCCAGTCGC
>JANNEY010000493.1:0-7260 GCA_031379235.1 Opitutaceae bacterium
TCCACCTCGGCGGCCGTGAGCGCGGGATATTTTTCGCGGCGGTCGAGCGGGGGCATTTCCAAATCCTCAATCTTGCCGGTGACGTAGCGGATGAGCGTGCTGTCGGCGGCGGAGCCGGGCGCGATGGCCGGCTCGCCGCTCGCGCCGCCCTTGAGCAGCGCCTCGCGGGAGACGAGCGCGAAGCCGCCGCGCGGTTTCTCGCCGCCGTGGCAGCCCGCGCAGGAGCGCTCGAAGAGCGGCGCGATGTCGCGGGTGAAATTGATCGTCGCGACCGACGCGCTCGCCCCGGCCGCGGACGCCGCCGCCGCCGTCGCGCCGGACGCCGCCGCGGCTTTGTTTCGCAGCGCCGCGGGCGACTTCGCATACGTCGCGATCATCTCGCGCGCCGTCGGCCCCGGTGCCGCGGATTGCACCGGCTCGATCGTGAAGATCAGCGCCATCGCGGCCCAGGCGGTCGCGCCGGCGGAGATCCACTGGTCCTTGCCGTGGGGAAACTGGCCGTCGAAGTGCGGCTGAAACGGCCACGTGCGGCTCTTCACCCACCACGAGCCGTCCTCGAATTGCGTGCGCAGGAGAAAGGCCACGCCGCGCTGATAAACCGCATCGCCCGTCTTCGTGCCGCCAGCCTCGTGCAGCGCATAGAGCGCGCTGCCCGTGGCCCACGCGTCGCTGGCAAGGCCGGGCAATTGCGACCAACCGCCGTCGGGCCGCTGCGAACGGACGATGCGCTCGGCGGCGGCCACGCTGCCACTCGCCGGCACGCCACTCCAATGCAGGCCGAGCAGTTGAAAGACCGCCTCGTTGTGCGTCGCGGGCGTCCGCGCCGCGAGCCAGCGCGCCGAACGCGCCTGCGACGCCGCCGCCTCGCGTGCGAGCACCGCAGGCGGATAATCGCGCACCGCGAGCGCCGCCCAGGCGGTGGCGATCACCGGGCCATCCTCCATCGGCGGGCGGCGATCGAAGCCAGCCCACGAGCCATCGGGCTGCTGCACGCGCAGGAGATAGCGGATCATCGCGTCGGTCATCTCGTCCGGCGCAAAATGCGCGGCCTTCAGGCCGAAGAACCCGTAGCCGATGCTCACCATCGGGTCCGGCACGGGCTGCGTCATCTGTCGGGCACGCTCAGCACGGGCGTTCCAGCGGGCGGTCAGCACCTCGTGTTGCCGGCCCTCCGCCGCATCGTCGACGCGCAGGCCGCGCGCCCGCGCCAGTTCAAACGCGACCGCGGGCAAATCCTGCTGGTGGCACGAGGTGCATTTCGATTTCTGCACAAACGCGTTGTCCAGAAAGGCGCCCGAGCCGCGGGCCAGCAGATCGAGCGTGGGTTGGAGCCGCTCGCGCGCGAGCGCCGCCCGGGCGGCCGGGGTCGACGGCACGGCGCGATCGGGCACACTCCGCGCGCGCGCGGACTCCGGCGCTTTGGCCCCGGCTTCCCGGAGGAATCGTATGAGCGGCGTGTCCGATCCGACTTTCTCGGCAAACGACAGTGCGGTCGCGCCCGCATCGTTGGCGGCGTTGAGATCGACGCCCTTGGCGACCAGCGCCCGCGCCACGGAGGGATCGCCCGTGTCGTTGTAGGCCGACCACACCATCGGCGGCATGCCGTGGCCGCGCGGCGAGCGCAGGTTCAAATCCGCACCCAGCTCGATGAGCAGGCGCGCCACCTCGGGATGGCCACCGTAGAGCGCGAGGTTCAGCGCATGGCCGGTGAAACCATCGCTGTGGTTGAGATTCGCCCCGCGCTCCGCGAGCAGGCGCACGAGCGCGGCATCCCCCAGCCACGCCGCCGACTGCAGCGCGACGGTGGCCGACTGCGGGTTTTTCGCCGCGCCCCGCGCGATCAACAAATCGACGGTGCGCCGGTCCCTGGCCTCCACCGCGCGACTGAGCAGGATTTCCTCGCCCGGTTGCTTGACGGCATGCACATCCGCACCCGCCTCGAGGAGCAGACGCGCCGCTTCAAACGAGTCCGGATGCGAAACCGCCGCCATCAGCGGCGTGTTCTTCAGCGCGGAGACTGCATTGGGATTCGCGCCACGGGCGAGGAGCGCGCGCACAATCTCCGCGTGGCCGGCGCCGTAGAGGAGCGGGGTGGCCTCGGCGGCGTTCTTCGCATCCGCCTCCGCGCCGGCCGCGAGGAGCGCCTGCACCGCGGCGAGGTCGTGGTTGAGCGCGGCGAGATGGAGCGGGGTGTTGCCGGCGGAGTCGCGCACAGGCGCGGGTGATTCGGCGGCGGCAGCGAGCGCAATCGACGCGAGCCAAACGACTGCAAGACGTGAGGCGGATTTCATAGGGCGGAGTTGAAAGAGAACGCTGAACGCTCAACTTTTAACGCTTAACGTTTTAGTTCAGAGGAGTCACTTGAGCGTTAAAAGTTAAACGTTGAGCGTTCGCCCGGTCAGGGCGCCACGCGCGCGAGTTCCTGCTCCAGCGTCGTTTTCAGTTCGCGCACCCAGCGGAGTTGTTTCGGCTGCGCCGGCATGGCCGCAATTTCCGCGAGCCCCGCTTCATACGCCGTGCGTTTCTCCGCCGCCGAGGTCGTGAGCAGGCCGTCCGCGAGCAATAGTATCGCTGTTTGGAAACGTGTTTCGTGATCGTTGGCCCCGGCAGCGCGCAACGGCTGGTAATACGCCCGGGCCGCATCGCGCACCTTGCGCGCCTCCTCGGCCTCGCCGTTGCGCGCCAGCGCCAGCGCGACGAGCGCGCGGTCGGCGGCCAGTTCGTCGAGCGCGCTCACCGAAACGTCGTCGGGCGTGGGCCGACCCGCGAGCAGCAGGCGGCCCGTGCGCGCAGCCTCGCTCCATTGCCGCAGCGTCAGGCTGGCCAAGGCTTGCACGCGAAAGTTGCCCTGCATGGAACCGAGGTGGGAATTCTTTTCCAACCCGGAAAGCGGCTTCAGCGCCACGATTCTGCCCTCGTCGCGCCGCGCGGCTTGGAGCGCCGCCTCCGTCTGGCCACCGGCCAACTGCAATTCCGCGCGGGCACCCTGATTCCAAAGGGGCAGCAGGTCGCGGAAGAAACTCTCGGCATCGGTTTGGGCCGTGCCCTTGGCGCGCAGTTGGTCGCCTTCGGCGACGGCGGCGTTGACATCGACGACTCGGCCGAGAGCGGATTCGAGATTCGACACGCGGGCCGTCGCAAAAGCCGCCCCAATGGTCGAGCTCGGCGACCCGCCAAACTCAAGCGCCTCGCGCACCCCGGTCTTGGTCAGAGCGATCGTCTCGTCCAAACGGCCCTGACGCCACAACGACTGCGCCACAAAATTCTGCGCCACCCGGCGATTGGTTCGGGCGGAATCGTTGTCGGGATCAAAGCGCAAGAACTCGGTATAGTCGTCGGCCACGCGCCGGCCCAGCGTCTCGGCCTTCGCGTAGTCGAAAGCGTCGAGGGCGATCTGGGCCGTCCGGCTTCCCAGCAGGGCACGGGAGCGCAGTGCGCCGAGATTCCCCGCCTCCCGCTGCACCGCCTCATCGACAAAGCGCATCGCCTCCTCCACGACCGGCGGCACGTCTTCCCCGCGGCCACTGAGGCGCAAGGTCTCGGCCAACCACGCCGTGGTCTCCCCAAAAAACACGCTCGCCCGCTGCCGCGCCGGCAGATCGTCGCGGAGGGCGCGCAACACCGCCCGCGCCTGCTCCAGACTCGTGAGCGCCGGCGCAAACCGCCGGTCACGCAGCAGGGCGAAACCCAAATTCATCTGCGTGCGGCCAAACTCGAGCTTGGCCTCGCGCGAGGCCTCGGGCACGCCCGCGACCGGGCCGATGACCGCCAGCCCGCGCTGCCCGAGGTCGATCGCGACCTGTGGTCGGCTTTGCAGGTAGGCGTTACGGCTCTGCTGGCGCAGCACTGCGGCGAGTTCGACCGCCACCTCCGGCGAACGGTCGCCATCTTGCCGCAGCGACTGAAACAACTGCTCCGCCTCGTGCAGCGGCTTCTCGGCGTCGAGGGTCTTGCCCTTGCCGGAAAGAGAAAGCCCGAGGCGGCTGAGCGCGATGGCGCGGTAGCGGTCGCTGCGGGCATCGCGAAATTCCTTCGGCAGCGAGTCGAAGTATGCCACCGCGCGCTGGGCGAGGCCGCCGACAACCTCAAGCCGGCCGCTCGGCTCGAGCTGCGTGTAGAGGTCATCGAGCAAAAAGGACACGAGCCGCTCCGCCTCGCCGCGCGCTTGCTGAGCGCGGTCGCGCGCCAGCGAAGCCTGATCCTCGGCAGCGTCGGCACGACGCCAGTTGACCCAGCCCCACGCCGCGGCGCCGATGGCGCCGATGGCGAGCACCGTGCAGACCGCGGCGATCAAACGCGCGCGCTGGAGCGCGTGGCGACCAGCGGCCTCCTTGGCCTGCGTCGCGGCGAGCTGGCGCTCGGCGTCGGCGCGGGCTTCGCGTTCGTGCCGCACGCTGCGGCTGGCACGCACGACGCCAACGAGCACGTCGTGCGTCAGCTCCACCCGGCGCATGTCGAGCCGCTCCTCGACGCGCAGCAGGCGCCGGTCGATGAGCGTGGCGAGCGAGGCGGCGGGCGCGCCGGCGGCAGCGAAGCCTTTTTTCACGCGCTCCTCGGCAATGCTCTCGCGGTAGCCGGAATCGGTGAGCAGCTCGTCCTCGATGAAGGCGCGCACGCCGGCCGGCTGGTCGGCCAGCGTGCGCTCGTAGAATTCCGAGAGGATGGTGTCGCGCGAGCCGGCGAGCAGGTCGGCGGAAATCTCCGCATGGCCGCGCGCGCGGCGCGTCTCGTCGAGTTCACGGCACACGAGGCTGAGCAGCGAGGGCTCGATCTCCGCGGTTGCGAGATCGGCCGCGCCGGAGACGAAGGTCACGATCTGCGCCGCGACCTCGTCGCTCACCAGCCCGCGGCCGGGACGCGTGACGGCCGCGAGCGCCTGCGCGCCGGTCATGCGCGCGAGGCGCATGCGGTTCTGCGTGACGGAGGGCATCGTGGCCTTGAGGCCCTCGAGGTGCGCGAGGTAATCCTCGCGCATCGCGATCAACAGCCGGTAGTCGGCACGGGTGAAGTCGAACCGCTCCAGGCCCGCCTCGTCGGCGTCGAGCCGCGCCTCGAGCGCGCGGGGAGCACGGTTTTCCACGAGGTCGGCGAGTTCCTCGAGGAACTGCGCGGCGCGGGCCCGGCCAAAGTCGTCGCCCTGCGCGAGCGTGAAGATCTCCTCGAACTGATCGAAGATGAGCAGCGGGATGAGCGCGCGGCCCGAGCGGTCGCGGAGGATGTCGTCGCGGTGGTGGAGGAATTCCCAGAGCGACTCGCCCTGCGCAGCGACGCCCGGCTGCGTCCAATGCCCCGCGACCTGGGTGGCGCGGATGATCGCCTGCTTGATTTGCTCAGCGGGCGGCGGCGAGCTGCGACCGTAGTCGAGCCGCACATAGACCGGGCAGTAACCCTCGGGCCGAAGCCGCGGCACGAGGCCGGCACGGAGGATGGAGGTTTTGCCCAAGCCCGACTGGCCGAAGAGGACGGTGAGAAGCTTGCGCTGCACGCGGCGGCCCAGCTCGGCGACCTCCTCGTCGCGGCCGTGGAAATGCGCACGCGTTTCCTCGGTAAACGAGGCGAGGCCGAGCCAAGGGCTGACGTAGTCGGCGGGCTTGAGGTTGAGATCGGAAAGCGGGGCTTTCATGCGCAGGTGAGAGGGCGGTCAGCGGCCGCCCGTGAGTTCCTTCAGTCGCAGGCCAAAGTCCGGCGACGGCTCGCCGCCGGGGGCGCGGGTGAAATGCAGGGCCTTGAATTTTTCCGGCACGAGCGCCTCAGCCTCGGTGGTGGCGTCGATGCAGACGGGTAAAATGAACACGGCACCCTCGGCAATGTTACGCGCGCGATCGGTGGCGTAGCTCCACTCGCGGCGAAAATAGGCTTCGAGCCGCCGCTGCGTGGTCGCAGAAATTACCGGCACGAAGAAGGCGCAGCGGGCAATGTTCTGGTGAATTTTGCGGTCGTAGTCGTCGCCGCTCTCAAGGCGCTCCATGTCGAACCACGTCGTGACGCCCGCGGCGTCGAGCGCGGCCTTGAGCCGCTGCACGGCCGGCAGGTCCTCGCGCGCGTAGCTGATAAAGACGGCGCGCTCCGGCATCTCGCGGGCGGGGGGCAAAATGCGTTGCACCTCGGCGAGCGCGGGCGCGGCCGGGGTCACGCCGCGCCGCTGCAGCCAGCGGCGGTGCAGTTCTGCGACGAATTTCTCCGCCCCATCAAAGACCCGCGTGCGCGCGCTGACCTGCTGGAGGAAAGAGACGAGCCGCTCGTCACGGGACGTGCCGTCGTCGGCAAACACCTCGCCTACATCGCGAGGATCGGAAAGGCGGCGGCGCTTGGCCATGCGCAGAAAAAAGCGCGCGAGCCAGTTCGAGAAATTACCGCCGAGCAAAAGCAGGTGATTGTGCTCGAGCTCGTGGAAGAGTTTCTCCGGTGCGAGGTGCTCGCTCTGCAGCGCACAGATAAACTCCAGGGTGTCCTCGTCGGAAATCACATAGGTCGGCGAGGCCGAGAGCCGGCCGAGCAGGTGATAGACGACGGGCCGCTGCAGCTGCTCCCGCTCGGTCAGCAAATCCGCGACGCGGTTGGGCGAGTAGGCGATGACCTCCGCTGACGCGGCGCCCGCAAAGCGCTCGGCGTTGATGGCGTTCTCCAGCAGCGGATCAAACGTCGTCGTGACGAACAGGTTGAAGTCCGTGATCTGCGCAAGCTGACGCAGCGCGGGCGGCGGAGCGAACGTCGTCTCGCGTAAAATTGAGCGAAGGCGGGTGTAGGCCTCCTCGCGACGGCCGCGCGCCGAGAGAAACTGGCAAACGACGTCGTTGAGCGTGTAAGGCTGCGGCAAGGCGGCCACCGCGACCCCGAGCCGCGCGGCAAGTTTCTCGGCGAGCCAATCGTAGAGCAGACGTGGCCCCGAGTCGGTCTCAACCCGCAGTAGCTCTGGGCCGACGATGGGGATGACGCGCTTTTCCTCGATAAAATTGAGGAGGTCCTCCCAAGCATCGTCGTCAAAGGACGGCAAGGCGGAGGCTCCAATCGGCGCGGTTGTGGTCGGCGAGTCCAAGCAAGGTCAGACGACAGGCAAGCGCAGGGCCGCGCGAGGAAATTTTAGCCGGCGGGCGCGGCTCGTCCGCGCCCGCCGGCCAAAGGCGCTTTTGAGGGTGGCGTGGGGGGGGGCCGGGGCCCCCGGGGTTGGGGGTGGGGGGGGCCCCGGCCGGGGGCGGGGGGGCGCCCCCCCCCCCCCCCCCAACAAAAACCAACAAAAAAAGAGGGGGGGGGTTGTAGAAC
>JANNEY010000059.1:0-3133 GCA_031379235.1 Opitutaceae bacterium
GGCCCCGGTGGCAAAGTCACGACGGAATACAACCGCCCGCTCGACATCTCCGCCACCGAGGACTCCGTCTCGAAGGGCCTCGAGGCCGAGGTCGTGTATACGCCGCTCCCCGGCTGGCGGATGGCGTTCAACGCGAGCAAACTGAAAAACGTCAGCACCAACGTCGGCCGCGAGCTCGGCGAGTTCCTCGCGGTGCGCGCGCCGTTCTACCGGAAATATTTTCAGGAAGGCCTGCGCACCGACGGCTCCACCAACGCCAACCCCAGCTCCGCCACGCTCATCAGCACGAGCTTCATCAACGCCGTCGCCGCAAATTACGTCGGCAACATCCTGAAGGAGGGCACCTCCAACCCTGGTATCTCGGAATACACCTTCAAGCTGGTGACGAGCTACGCGTTTCGCCAAGGCGCGCTGAAGGGTTTCTCCATCGGCGGCAACGCGAGCTGGGAGCAGGGCAAGATTGTCGGCTTCGCGCTGCTCAACACGACCTTCAACATCGGCGGCCTCGACAACTACGCGGGCACCGTCTCCGACCCGAACCGCCCCTTCATCCGCAGCTCGACGCTCAACGGCGGCGCGTTCGCCAGCTACCGAAAAAAGATCTACCGCGACCGCGTGATGTGGAAAGTGCAGCTCAACGCGCAGAATCTCTTCGGCGAACACGGTCTGCGCCAAATCTCCATCAACCCCGACCAATCGAAAGTCTGGGGCGTCGCCCAGCCGCGCACGTGGGAGCTCTCGAACTCGTTTGATTTTTGAGCCGCGAGATTTACCCACGCAGACGCAGGTCACACCCCAAAGTCCAGCCCCACGACCAGCATGAAAGCTCTCGCCTCGTTCGCCCCACTCACCGTCGCGCTGCTCGCGCTCTCTGCTGAATCTGTCGCACAGACTGGAGCGCCCGCGCGGCCTTCGCTCTTCGGCGCGAAGGAAGAAATCCCGCTCTACGCCGGCATCGCGCCCGGCTCGGAAAAATGGGACTACGCGGAAATCGAGGTGCAGGGGAAATCCGGTCCGCAGGTCAAGAATGTCGTGCGGCCCACGCTCCTCTATTTTCCCGCCGCGCGTCCCGTGGGCACCGCGATGATCGTCGCCCCAGGCGGCGGCACGCGCTCGTTGATGATGAGCTACGAGGGCTTCGACATCGCCAAGAAACTTAACGACGCGGGCGTGGACGCGTTCGTCTTGAAGTATCGTCTCATCCAAACTGGGCCGGGCATCGACGGAACCGAGCCCGCGAAGACCGGACCTCAAGCCGGACAAAATGTCCGTGAGCTCGCCGGGCTCGACGGTCGCCGCGCCGTCGAACTCGTGCGCTCGCGCGCGGCGGAATTTAAGATTCTCGCCAACCGCATCGGCCTGATCGGTTTCTCCGCCGGTGGTGGTCCCATTCGCGGTGCGATGACCGGCCCGCTCCCAGCGCGTCCCGATTTCGCCGTGATGATCTACGCAGCGGGCAGTAAGGATGTCGCGGTTACAGTGCCCGACGGAGCTCCGCCGCTGTTCCTCGCCGTCGCCGCCGACGACGTCAACTACGAGGCTTCGATCGCGACTTTTCTCGCTTGGCGCAAAGCCAACGTTCCCGTCGAGCTGCACATTTTCCAGATGGGCGCCCACGGCTTCGTCAACAAAGGCGGTGGGGCCGATCGCTTCATGGATCGCGTCGCCGAGTGGATGCAGGTCAACGGCTGGCTGGCGAAACCCAACTGATCCATCTCGCCCGAGTTCACCCCGTCGCCATGAATGCCCCGCAACGCTTCGTTCGCAGCTTGGTCGGCTTGCTTGCCGTCGTTTCGGTTGTGCGCGCGGCCGATGCGCCGAGCGCGGCCGGGGTCGCCTACTTTGAGCAGCACATCCGCCCGCTCTTGGCGGAAAACTGCTACTCGTGCCACTCCCGCGATAAGAAGCAAAAGGCCGGCCTCGTGCTCGACAGCCGCGCGGGCTGGGCCGAGGGCGGCGAGCAGGGCACGGCCGTGGTGCCGGGCAATGCCGACGCCAGTCTCTTGATCAAGGCCGTGCGCTACACGGACCCCGATTTGAAAATGCCGCCCGAGGGCAAATCGCTTTCGCCGGAGCAGGTCCGCCATCTGGAAAACTGGGTGAAGATGGGCGCCCCCGATCCGCGCGCAGGGTCCGAGTTTGAAAAATCCCTCTCGCCGCACGCGTCCGATCCGATCGCCGGCCGGTCGCACTGGGCTTATCGCCCGCTGGCCCTGTCCAAGCCGCCGAAGGTGAGGATGTCCGCCTGGCCAAAGTCGCCCATCGACAACTTTATTTTGGCGAAGCTCGAAACCGCGAAGCTGCGGCCCGCCGAGGATGCCGACCGCCGCACGCTGCTGCGCCGCGTTTCTTTCCAGCTCGCCGGCCTGCCGCCGACGCCGGCACAGTTCGCCGCGTTCCTCGAGGACAAACGGCCCGACGCCTACGCGCGTGTCGTCGAGCAACTGATGGCTTCGCCCCAGTTCGGCGAGCGCTGGGGCCGGCATTGGCTCGACCTCGCCCGCTACGCGGACTCGAACGGCCTCGACGAAAATTTCCTCTTCCGCGAGGCCTGGCGCTACCGCAACTGGGTAGTCGACGCCGTTAACGCGGATATGCCGTTCGACCGGTTCATGACCGAGCAACTCGCCGGCGACCTGCTGCCCTACGACTCGATCGCGCAGCGCGACCGCCAGCGCATCGCCGCCGGTTTTCTCGTGGTCGGTCCCAAAGTGCTGCTCAGCGACAACAAGGAGCAGAAGAAAATGGACGTGGCCGACGAGCTCGTGGACACCGTCGGCCGCGCCGTGCTAGGCCAGACGCTCGGCTGCGCGCGGTGCCACGACCACAAGTTCGATCCGATCCCCACGGCCGACTACTACGCGCTGGCCGGCATCTTCACCTCCACGCAGGTCGTGCAGACGCGCCACATGCTCGGCCAGCAGCGGCAGATGGAGCGCCTCGTCGGACTCAACGCCGACGGCGACGAGCGGAACACGGCCTACGAAAAATTCTGGAAGGAAAACGCGAAGGCGCGCGCCCGCGAGCGCCAGGCCAAGCAGGCCCTCGACCACCTCACCGCCGCCGACGAAAAAAAATTGGCCGACCTCGTCGAGCAGGACAAAAAGGACAAGGACAACGCCGTCGCTCCCGT
>JANNEY010000496.1:0-5601 GCA_031379235.1 Opitutaceae bacterium
CGCACCCCGAGTTGCTCGACTGGCTCTCCGCCACCTTCGTGGAAAACAAATGGTCCATCAAGTCGCTGCACCGGCTCATTGTCCTGAGCGCGGCCTACCAGCAGAGCAGCCTCAACAATCCGAAATTCGCCGAGCTCGATCCCAACAACAAACTTCTCTGGCGCTACAATCTCCGCCGGATGGATTTCGAGGAAGTGCATGACTCGCTCCTCGCCATCACTGGGGAGCTCGATCTCACCTACGGCGGCAAGCCCGTCGCGATTTCCAGCGATGGCTTCGCCAAACGCCGCGCCGTCTACACCCTCATCGACCGCACCAATCCCCCGGAACTGCTCACCCAGTTCGATTTTCCAAGCCCTGACGTCGCTTCCGGCCGGCGCTATGAAACGCTAGTCCCGCAGCAGGCGTTGTTCTTAATGAACAGTCCCATGGTGATCGAGACCGCCCGCAAACTCGTGGACCGTCCCGCCTTCGCCGACCTGAAGTCCGATCAGGAGCGTGTCACACTCCTCTACCTCGCCATCTTCCAGCGCTGGCCGACGAGGGACGAGGTCGTGCTCGGCCTGAAATACGTGAAGTCCAACCCGACCGGCACCGAAGTCATGCTGCCGACGGCCGAGCCAGCTGCCTCAAAACTCAGCCCCCGCGACGCCAAGAATGCGGCGAAGAAGGCCGAGATGGTCGCCATGGCCGGGAAAAAGCAGCAAGGCCGTTTCAACACCCAGGTCGGGGGCGTGTATGAAAAACACGCCCCGCTCGATGCGTGGACCAAGCTGGCCCACGCCCTCTTCCAGAGCAACGAGGCGATGTTCTACAACTAAGCGCCCCGCGAAAATCAAGGCGGCAAGCCGCGGCCGATTCGGCCGCGGCTTTTTCTTGCCCGCCTTACTGCCCGGAAAGTTTTGGCGCTTCCGCGCCGCCGCGACCGTCAATCATCGGCTCCGCCGCTTCCACGAAGCGCAGCCCTTCCTGAAACGTCCAGAGCCAGCACGCTCCGTCCCGCCGATCGTGCACGAGAAGAAAATTCGGCGGGCTCGACCGCCCTCGGCCCACGA
The DNA here is from genome assembly GCA_031379235.1 of Opitutaceae bacterium. Classification (GTDB taxonomy): domain Bacteria; phylum Verrucomicrobiota; class Verrucomicrobiia; order Opitutales; family Opitutaceae; genus ER46. Next base: position 1,056 of record JANNEY010000496.1, read on the forward strand.
TGCGATACTTTCCACGCGTCACTCGCTCCAACAAATCGGGCAAAAGAGAAATCGGTCGTGCATCATCGAGCGTGACCGTCCAGCTGCCACCCACCCCAATCGGCACACGGGACTGAAAATAGTAGCCGAAAAAACGCGGCGGCACAAAGTGCCCCGTGGCCCGCAATTTCCGCAATTGATGATCCACCAGCCCGACAAACCCGATTCGGTTCGGAAAATCGCCGGGCAAAGTGAAGCCGGGCAGCGGAATCAGGACATTTTCGGTCATGGTTGGCACCGGCCCTTCATAACGGCTCGTTGCGCGCCGCCCTTTAGCGTTAGGCGTGGGCTTGCCGCACCAAAATTGTCCGGCACGCTGCCCACGTGTTCATCCCCGAGCAGCTTCAGCGCCTGCACGACGATTTCGCGGTGTTCGAAGATCCGCACGAACGGCTCAACGCCGTCGTCGATCGCGCGCGCAAAGCCCTGCCACTGCCATCCGGCGAACGCACGGACGCCCGTCGCGTGCATGGTTGCGTTTCCGTCGTCTGGCTCGTCGGCGAGTATCGTGGTGGCGTGTGCCACTTCCACGGCGATGCCGAGTCGCCGTTGGTGCGCGGCCTGGTCGTGTTTCTTTGCAATTTTTTCACGGGAGCCCCCGCCACCGAAATCGCCGCCACGGATCTCGATCCGCTCGCCGAGCTCGGGCTCGTGAAACATCTCTCCCCCACCCGCCAAAACGGACTCGCCGCCGTGCGCGCCACGATTCGCGCCTTCGCTCAAGCCCAAGTCGATTGACAGGCGAGGCGTGTTGACCGCGGAAAGCGCAGGGAGAATCCATCGTGCCTTTGTTTCCTCCGCGCTCTCCGTGTGCTCCACGTTTCAAATCATGAATCTCTACGACGCGCACAATCACTTCCACTTCCCCGCGCTGCTCCCGCATCGCGCACAAGTGACCGCCGATCTCCGCGCGATCAACCTGCGCCGCGCGGTGGTCAACGGCACGTGCGCGGAGGAATGGCCGGTGGTTGCCGCGCTCGCCGCAGAGCACGATTGGATTTTGCCCAGCTACGGCGTGCATCCATGGGACGCCGGCAACCGCTCGACCGACTATCTCGTCAACCTGCGCGCCCGCCTTCTCGCGGAACCGGCCAGTCAGGTCGGCGAGATCGGACTCGATCGCTGGATCATCGACGACCTCCGGCCCGACGATCCGCGGCTCGCCGGATTGAGGGTCGCGCCGCTCGACGAACAGGCCGAGGTCTTCTCCGCCCAACTCGCCCTCGCGACCGAACTGAATCGCGCCGCCTCCATCCACTGCCTGCGGGCCATCGCTCCGCTGCTCGATCTGCTGCGCACGGCGAAACTGCCCGCCCGCGGCTTCCTGCTTCACGCCTACAGCGGACCGCTCGAACTGGTCCGCCCGCTTGCTCACTTGGGGGCATATTTTTCCTACAACGGTTACTTCCTGCAAGCGCGTCATGCAGCCAAGTCACGGGTGTTTTCCGCGGTCCCGCTCGAACGGCTGCTCGTTGAAACCGATGCGCCCGCGATGGAACTTCCCGCGCCCCACCGCCGCTTCACCCTGCCCGATACTCCCACCCGCGAACGCGTGAATCACCCCGCCAATCTCGCGGCCACCTACGCCGCCCTCGCGCAAATCCGCGGCCTGGCCGTCGACGCGCTGGCCGCGCAGGTGGAGAAAAATTTTCAGCGCTTGTTTTGCTGATCGTCGGACGCCACGAGCGCGCGGACCACTTCACCCGCGGCCAAAAGCCCAAACGCCCCGGTCACAAACACCGCCGTGCCGAGGCCCGTCTCACAATCGAGCGTCAGCGTGCTGCCCGGCTCCGGCTGCGCGGCACAGGTGCCGTCGGCCCAGGGAAACACCGGCGCTTCGCTCGACCACACGCAACGCACGCCCATCCGCGTGATCCCGCGGTGCGCCCCGGACGTGAACCCGTGATCCCGCCGCAATTTTTTCCGCACCTGCCGCAGGAGTTCATCCCCCGCCTCCCCAATGTCACCCGCGTGAATCTTGCTCGCATCGCGCCGCCCGCCTGCCGCACCCACGCTGAGCACCGGCACCCCGCGATCCCGGCCGCCTGCGATCAGGAGCGCCTTGTGCGACATCCGGTCGACCGCATCGACGACGAAATCAAAACGCGGGGCGAGCATCCGCTCCGCCGAACTCGCGGTGAAAAACTCCTGCACTTCGGTCACCCGGCACTCCGGATTGATCAAGCGCACGCGCTCCGCCAGCACCGCCACTTTGGGCCGCCCAATCTGGCCATCGAGCGCCGGGAGCTGGCGGTTCACATTGGTCACGCACACATCGTCGAGATCAATGAGCGTGAGCGCGCCGACGCCGCTGCGCGCCAAGCCCTCGACCACCCAGGAACCCACGCCGCCAACGCCGACCACGCACACGTGCGCCGCACGCAGTCGTTCGAGCGCGGTGCGGCCAAACAACCGCGCCACGCCGCCGAAACGTTCGGCGAAGTCACTCGGGCGCGCCTGTGTCTCCGAAGTCATTCGGCCGCGTGGCGAGCAGACTTCCTGTCTAGGCTCCGCGGTGCCGCCCTCACTTCTTCGCCGGCTCGAGCAGTCGCTTCAACGAATTCTCGATCTGGTTCGCCGGCAGGTTGGGCGTGAGGGTCAGCCCCTGCATGGTCGTTTGGAGCAGGCCTTTCTGATCGAAGATGAGCATGGCCGGGACACCCGTCACGTTGAGCTTTGCAGCGAAGGCATTCTTCGCTCCTTTGCCGTCGAAATGGACCGGCCACTTGAGGCCAGCCTCCTTGACGGCGGCGAGGACTTTCGGGCGATCTTCCTCCTTGTCGAAATTCACCGTCACGATTTCGAGTCCCTTTTTCCGGTAGTCGGACATGACGCGCTGGAGCCCCTCGAAATTGTTGACGGAGCCTTTGTTGGCGGCGCTCCAAAAATAAAGCGCGACAACCTTGCCCCGGAGCAGGGCGAGATCCGTTTCCTTGCCGTCCAGTCCGGTGAACTTCAACGCGACGGGCACCTTCCGGGCTTCGATGATATTAATCTCCGTCTGCGCCATGCCGGCGATGCCCTTGTCGGCGTGGGCGAGCAGCTTTTTCAGATGGTCCTCGGCTTTGGCAAAATTGGGGGCCGTGAGGGCGATGAGAAGATGGACGTAGGAGCGTTCGCGATCGAAAAGAAAACGGCTGGACTGCGGGGCCTCGGCCAACGCGTCGGTTTTCTCGCGCAGGGTGACGAGGCCCGCCGGAGTCGGCGCGGCGCGCACCTCGGCGTCCACGGTCGCCGCGTCGACCGCCAGCAGCGCGGCCGCGGTCTGTTCGCTCACGCCGTCCTTAAACCGCTGGTTCGTGATCTCGAACCGCAGATTCGAGAGATAGGACGTGCGGAGCGGAGCCTGCTTGGCGTCGATGTTGTTGTTGCCGTAAAAGGCGAGTTCACGAATCACCTCATTCACGCGGCCGTGCGTCGGATTCTTCACCAGATAGGTGATGCCCGCGGCGATTACCTTTTGGAAGCGGGCCTGATCTTTCGCCCCGGGCTCCTTGCGGGCCTTGTCAAACTCGTCGAACGCGAGGTCAGCGGGCGTCTTCGGTGCGGGCGCTTTCTTGTCACCGCCTTTGTCGCCCCCCTTCGGACCTTGGGCGAGCAGGGCGGAACCACAGACGAGGGCGCAGAACACAAGGGCAGCGGGTGCAAATCGGATTTTCATGACGCAGGTGGGCAGAGGTTGGGGGAGTATTCGCAGGACGTGGGATCGCTAGCGGAGCGCCCGTGAGCCGCAAGGCAATCTCGCGCGCGCCACGAAGTCGAAAAAAAATGTTTCACCTACACGCCCGGCGCACACGCTCGCAAGACCCATGAAAATCCCCCGCCCCCTGCTCGCCGCCCTCCTGGTTTTCGCCACGCTCGCCCGCGGTTTCGCCCAGTCCGCCCCCACGGACGATGGCTTTGTGCCGCTCTTCGACGGTAAAACCCTCACCGGCTGGGACGGTGATCCCAAATACTGGCGCGTGGAAAACGGCGCCATCCTCGGCGAAATCACGCCCGAAACGATCATCAAGCGAAACACCTTTCTCATCTGGCGCGGGGGTGCGCCCAAGGATTTCGAGCTGAAGGTCGAGTATCGCGTCTCCGATCGCGGCAACAGCGGACTCAACTATCGCAGCGTCGAGCTCACCGACGCCAAGTGGTCGCTCGCCGGCTATCAGGCCGACATCGACGGTCCGAGCAAACACACCGGCCAAAACTACGAGGAACGCGGCCGCACGTTTCTCGCCAAGCGCGGCGAGATGGTCCACCTCGGCGCGAGCGCCAAGCCCGTCGTCATCGCGTCGCTGGGCGAACCCGAAGCGCTCAAGGCCTTCGTCAAGACGGGCGCCGAGTGGAACCACTACCACCTCATCATCCGGGGCAACGTCCTCACCCACATCCTTAACGGCCACGTGATGAGCGTCGTGATCGACGACGACGTAAAGAATCGCAAATTTGAAGGCCTTCTCGGCGTGCAAGTCCACGTCGGCCCGCCGATGAAGATTGAGTATCGCAACTTTCGGCT
>JANNEY010000081.1:0-8698 GCA_031379235.1 Opitutaceae bacterium
CCGCCGTACTCTTGGATGTCTATGTTTTTGCGCGGGGACCCCGACCCCCCCGGTTTTGGAGCCGCTTCCGTATTCCCCGGATGGGGGGGTGCGGCGACCCTGCCCTGCTACAACCCTTCGGGTTTGCCCTTCCCGTCGGCAACGATCGAGCAACGGCTGAATCCGGCTCAGCTGTCGCGGCCAAGGTGCTCCAGCGCCATCGCCGCCGCCGTCGTGCGGTTCTCAACGCCGAGCTTCGCATACGTGCTCTCAAGGTGTTTCTTCACCGTGGTGAGACCAATGCCGAGCACGGTCGCGATTTCGTCGTTGGTTTTTCCCCGGGCGACCCAGAACAACACCTCCGCTTCGCGCGGCGTAAGGCCCAATCCCACCAGTTGCTCCGGTGCCGCCGGACCGACTGGTCGGCGCACCGACCCGGCCGGGGCAGCCGCCTCGGCCCGCCGCAGCCGGGAGCGAATCGCCGCAATGAGATCGTCGGGCACGACCGGTTTCGTGAGGTAGTCGTCAGCGCCCAGATTCATCCCGGTGCGAACGTCTTCGCGTTCATTCCAACCGGTGAGAAAGACAAAGGGCAGGTGCGCCGTGCGGAGCTCAGCGCGCAGCGTCTCCAAGACGCGGTGGCCGTTCATCTCCGGCATCGTGATGTCGCAGAGCACCAAATCTGGCGGCTCGCGCCGGGCGTGCTCCACCCCCTCGCGCCCGTTTCGCGCTTCGGTCACCGCATAACCTTCGCTTTTGAGCAGCTCGGCATACGTTTGCCGCAACTTCGCGTCGTCGTCGATGACCAGAATACGTTTCACCGGGCCGAGCGTGGGTGGCCGAAGAATCGAAGTAAAGCCGCCACGAAGCGGCCGGTGCCCAGGGGCGCGATTCAGCCTTGGGCGTCTGCGTCGGTCGGCCTCGCGGAGCGGCGCCTGATCGCAACGCCAGTCTGCAACCCTCGCTCCGCGCCGGCGTAAAAACGGATTTACGGCCGTGTCCCGCCCCCCGCGTCTTCTCGCCGCGCGGCATTTTGGGTCAACTGGCCCATTACCGTCCGGCCCATGGTGCGCGCCGGAGCTTCGTGGCATCATGTCGGCCACATCGAACTCTGTGTCCGTATGAAATCATTCCCATTCCCTCTGCCCGCAATTGTTGCGGCTCTTGCCGCGACGGTCGCCTTTCCCTTCAGCCTTGCTGCCGCCGGCACCCTGGCGTTCACCGCCGCTCTCGGCTGCATCATTCACGCCGACTACCGCGGCCGCTGCTGCCGGGTCCGGTTGCCCCGTCTCGCCGTTGTGCCCGCCGCCGCGGCGACGCCGGCCCGGCCTTCGCGGGAGCGCGAACGTCACCCCTTCGCGGCCTAAGCCCGCCCTTCTCGCGTCCCGACCGCCGCTCGCCACCTACCATGACTCCCGTCGAAATCAGTCTCGTGCAGGACTCGTTTCGCAAAATCGCCCGGATCGCACCTCAGGCCGCCGCGCTGTTCTTCGCCCGGCTGTTTGAACTGGATCCGACGCTACGGGAACGCTTCTCCGGCGACATGCATGAGCAGGGCTCCAAACTCATGGCCACGATGGCGGCGGCGGTCGGCTCGCTCGATCACATCGAAGCCGTGTTGCCCGCGATCCGCCGCGTCGGGATGTGCCAGGCCGGTTTCGGTCTGGGCAGCGAACACTGCACCACTGCCGGCACCGCGTTGCTCTGGACTTTGGAGAAAGGCCTCGGCGGCGATTTCACGCCCGCCGTCCACGCCGCGTGGGCCCGCACTTACTCGCTCCTCGCGGACACGCTGATGGAATCGGGGCGCGATTTGCCAGCCGCCTGAACCGATTCGCTCGTCGCCAGCCCAGCCGAACGCATTATTGCGCTGCGCGGCCCCGTTTGTTTCCCTGCCGTCCTGTGCCGCCCGCGCCCCCCGCCCCCGCTTCCACCAATCCGCCCGCGCCCACCACCGATGCCGTCGGGGCGGCGCAGCGCGAGGCACACTCATACTTTGAGAAAAGTTTCCACGCGAGTCCGGCCCTGATGGGCATCAGCCGGCTCTCCGATCGCAAAATCACCGCGGCCAACGCCTCGTTCTGCCGCGCCTCCGGTTACGCGCATGAGGAAGTCCTCGGCCGCACCACCGACGAGCTCAACCTCTGGGCGTTTGCCGATCAACGCGACGTCTTCCTCTCCCAGCTCAAGGAGCGCGGCATGGTGCGGGACTTCGAAGGCGCCCTCCGCGTCAAATCCGGCGAGATCGGTCATTTCCTCATTCACGCCGACATCCTCATGCACGACGGCGAGCCCTCACTGCTCACCGTCGCCACCGACATCACCGAACTCCGGCGGCGCGAACAGGTCCAGTCCGCCACCTATGCCATCTCCCAGGCCGTGCTGGCGGGTGGCGAGTTGCCCGCGCTCTTCGCCGTCATGCACCGCATCGTCGGCAGCCTGATCTCCGCCAAGAATTTCTACGTCGCACTGCTCAGCCCGGACAATGAGGTGCTGTCGTTTCCTTACTTCGTCGACGAAACCACCTCGCCCCCCGCGCCCCGCAAACGCGGCACCGGCCTCACTGAATACGTCCTGCACACGGCCAAGCCCCTCCGCACGACGGCTGCGCAAATTACCGTCATGCTCCGCGGCGACGACCGCTACCGGCCTACCGGCCGGCCCTCCGCGCTCTGGCTGGGCGCGCCGCTCATCATCGACGGCCGCGCCATCGGCGTCATCGCGGCGCAGGACTACCACAATCCCGATGCCTACACCGACGCCGATCTGAAGCTCCTGATGTTCGTCGCCGATCAGGCGGCGGCCGCGGTGCATCGCCGGCAAATCGAGGCGGCCCAGCGCGACGCCCACGCCTCCTTCGAGAAAAGCTTCAACTCCAGCCCCGCCTTCATGCTGATCGCCAGCGCTGCGGACGGCCGCCTGATCGCGGTCAACCCCGCCTTTGAGCGCGGCTCCGGCTACACGAAGGCCGAGGCGATCGGCCGCAGCACGCTCGAACTCGGGCTCTGGATCGATCCCGCTCAGCGCGATGTGTTTTTCCAACGCATCCGCACCCACCGCGTCATCCGCGACCACGAGGCGGATTTCCGCAGCAAGGACGGCACCATCCGCACCCTGCTCCTCAACGCCGAGCTGATCGAGCTCAGCGGCGCGCCGTGCATGCTCACCGTCGGCGTCGATGTGACCGAGCGTCACCGGCGTGATCGCGTGCAGTCGGCGACGTATCAAATTTCGCGCTCGGCCCTGGCCGAGGAGAAACTCGCGACGCTGTTTGCCGAGGTCCACAAAATCATCGGCGGGTTGATGCCCGCAAAAAATCTCTACGTCGCGCTGCTGAACGCCGACGGCACTGAGCTTTCTTTTCCCTATTTCACCGACGAGCGCGTCGCTCCCCCGCCGCCGCGCCCCCCGGGTAACGGTTTCACCGAATATATCCTGCACACCCAGCGCCCGGCGATCGTCAATGCGGCCGAGCTGCCGCAATTGCTCTCCACCCGGGGCACCTATCACCCGCTCGAACACACCGCCGCCCAGCGGCTCGCCGCGCCGCTGATCGTCGGCGGCCGCGCGCTCGGTGTGATTGCCCTGCAGGACTACGCGCGCGCCGACGCTTACCGGGAGGAGGATTTGCGGTTGTTAAACTTCGTCGCCGAGCAAACGGCCGTGGCCGTGCAACGCCGTCAGGCGGACGAAGCGCTCGCGCTCGCGGAGCGAAAATACCGGAGCATTTTCGAAAACGCCCTCGAGGGCCTCTACCTCAGCTCACCGGATGGCCGCTTCATGAGCGCGAATCCCGCGCTCGCGCGCATGCTCGGCTATGGTTCGCCCGCCGAGCTGGTCGCTGCCGTCAACGACATCCAGCATCAGATTTATGTCCGGCCCAATCGCCGCGAAGAATTTTTCGCCCTCATTCAGCGGAGCGATGAAGTCTCTGGTTTCGAGTCCGAGGTCTATCGTCGTGACGGCACAACCTGTTGGGTCTCGGAGTCCGTGCGTGTGGTGCGCAACGCCGCCGGCGAAATCGATCATTTTGAGGGCGTCGCCAACGACACGACCCAACGGCACGAAGCCGCGCGCGCGCTCAACGCCGCCAAGGAGGCCGCTGACACCGCCAGCCGCGCGAAGAGTTATTTCCTCGCGAGCGTGAGCCACGAGCTGCGCACACCGCTCAACGGCATTCTCGGCTACACCCAGATTCTCCGCCGCGATGCCGCCCTCGGCGACAAGCAGCGCGGCGGCATCGACGTCATCCACGAATCCGCCGAGCACTTGCTCGCGCTGATCAACGACGTGCTCGATCTCTCCAAGATCGAGGCGGGGCGCATCGATCTGCACCCGGCGGATTTTGATCTGCCGGAATTTGCCGCGGGCGTCGAGCGGGTGTTCGCGCCCCGCGCCCGCGAAAAAAACATCCTGTTCGAGACCGCCGTCGCCACCGATCTGCCGCGCTGGGTGCATGGCGACGAGCAGCGGCTGCGCCAAGTGGTGTTCAATCTCGTCGCCAACGCCGTCAAATTTACCGCGCAGGGCGGGGCCGTGTTTTCCGTGCAGCGCGTCGTAATCGAGGGTGGCAGCGCGATTCGTTTTTCGGTCAGCGACACGGGCCCGGGCATTGCCGCGGCCGACATCACCAAACTCTTCGAGCCGTTTACCCAAGTCGGCCACCGCGCCGGCGCCGCCGCTTCCGGCACCGGCCTCGGGCTCGCGATCAGCCGCAGTCTCGTCGAGCGCATGGGCGGCCACCTCAGCGTGGAGAGCAAACCCGGTTGGGGCAGCCGCTTTTGGTTCGATGTCGTGCTGCCCGACACCGCCGTTGCCCCCGTCGCCAGTCGCACCCACCGCGCGGTCGTCGGCTACGAAGGACCACGCCGCCGCGTGCTTGTCGTCGATGACAACACCGCCAATCGCGCCGTGCTCGTCGATATGCTGGCGCCGCTGGGCTTCGAGGTCACGGCGGTCGCCGACGGCGAAACCGCCGTGAGCGAAGCGACCCAATTCCGCCCCGATCTCGTGCTGATGGATCTCCGGCTGCCCGGCGGCATCGACGGCCTGGAAGCCACGCGCCGTATCCGGCGTTTCGATCTGGGCCCAGCCCTGCGGATCATCGCCATCTCCGCCAGCGCCTACGACCTCGATCGGCGCGAGTGTTTCGCCGCGGGCTGCGATGCTTTTCTCGCCAAGCCTTTTCGCGAAGAAGATCTCTGGGCGCAGATGGGCGCGTTGCTGAGCCTCACGTGGCAGCAAGCCGAGGCCGTCGATTCGCGCGAGCCGTTCGCTGGCGCCGTCGCTCCTCCGCCTCCGGGCGAGGCGACCGCGTTGCACGATCTCGCCGCCAAGGGCGATGTGCTGGGCCTCCGCCAACGGGCCGAGTCGCTCCTCGCCCTCGATCCGAAATACGAACCGTTCGCCCAGCACGTCCTCGATCTCGCGGCCCGCTTTAAGATGAAGGCCGTCCGCCAGTTCGTCTCCACTTACCTGCCCTGACCATGCCCGAGACGATTCTCATCGTGGATGACACGCCCGCCAACCTCGGCGTGCTGGTCGAAACGCTCAGCGCCGCCGGCTACCAGCTCATGGTGGCGGAAGATGGCGAAGAGGCGCTCGCCCAGACGACGCAGACGCAGCCCGACCTGATCCTCCTCGACGTGATGATGCCCGGCCTGGACGGGTTTGAAACCTGCCGGCGTTTCAAGGCCCGCGAGAGCACCGCCGATGTGCCCGTGATTTTCATGACGGCGCTCAGTGAAACCGCCGACAAAGTGAAGGCCTTCACCGCTGGCGGCGTGGACTACATCACGAAGCCCATCGAGCACGAGGAGGCGCTCGCCCGGGTCCGCACGCACCTCACCTTGCGCCGGCTGCGCCGCGAGCTGGAGCAACAACTGGCGCTAAAGGAAAGCTTCAGCCGGATCGCCGGCCACGATCTGCGCAATCCGCTTTGCCTGATTCTCATGGCCGGCGAGATGGCGCGTCGCCAGCCCGCCGCCCGCGGCTCCGCCGATCTGGCGCGGCATCTCGGCAGCATTGCCGAATCCGCCACGCACATGCGCCGCATCATCGACACATTTTTGGGGCTCCGCGCTCCCTCGGCCGCCGACGTCGGCCCCGCCGCCCGCGTCGATCTCAATCTGCTCGCGGATGCCGTCGTGCGGCAGCACGCCCCCGCCGCGGAGCGCAAGCAGATCGCCCTCGCCGCCGAGCCCGACGAAGCGCTGCCGCCGGCGCGCTGCGACGCCACGCTGATCTATCAGGCCTTCACGAACCTCACGAGCAACGCGCTCAAGTTTACGCCGCCCGGCGGCCGCGTGATGATTCGCGCGCGGGTCGCCGGCCCGCGCGTGCGCGTGGAGCTGCACGACAGCGGCCCGGGCGTGCCCGAGGCCGAGCGTGGGCAGTTGTTTCGCGAGCATGCGCGCATCTCCGTCCGTCCCACGGGCGGCGAAGAGAGCAACGGCCTCGGTCTCGCGATTGTGAAACACCTCGTCGAATCGCAGGCGGGCACCGTCGGCGCGGATTTTCCCGCGACGGGTGGCAGCGTGTTCTGGTTTGAAGTGCCCGCACCCTGAGCCACCGGAAGGAGCCGCGACGTGGCGCGGTCTCAGCCGCCGATCTGCTTGAGCTGCGCGGCCGCATTCCAACCCGCCGGCGCCGGCCGGGCCTGGCTCGACCACGGCGCGCCGGCTTTCACCCACGCCTTCCGCCAGCCGGCAAACGTGTGCCCGCGATCATCGTCGGAGACGCCAAATTGAAATCCGCACGACGGGCAGATCTCGAAGGAGCCGCCACCCACCTTGGGGCGGGGCAGCTCTTTCAATTCGGGCCAGGCGCAGACAGGGCAGCAGTGGGTCTTCACAATTTTCAGGGCGTGATCGCTTTCACGGGCTTGCCGGGTTGCCGCTCAAAATAACCGCGGCTGTCGGGCTTGAAAAAAGTCTTTGTCGTGCCGTCGCGATTGTAAGCCGCGAAGAGCCCGCTCTTCGGATCGAAGACGCGCTGCACGCCGTCGTCATCAATTTTCACCAGCAGTTCGCCGGTGCGTGCGCGCTGGCGAAACTCCCACGCCTTGCGCGCATAGTCGTCGGCGTTTTTCGCCGCGACATCCGCGCCGTGCCGCTGAAAGTGATCCGCCAGCGAGGCGACGTTGCCCCACGTCTGGCGTGTCGGCGGCGCAGCGCCGGGCGGTGGCAGGGATTTCCCCTCGGCTGGTGCCGAACGATTCGCGGCGATCGGTGCCGACGGTGCCGCCGGCGCGATGGTTTTCGCCGGCCCGGCCACGGGTGCCGTCGTGAATTCACCTTTGGCGAGCTGCCGCCGCGCCGTGCCCACCGCGAAAAAATATTTCGTGCCGGGCGTGAGCCCCGCGAGCGCGACCACGTGCGCGTCCGTCACCGCCCCGCCCTCCGCCTTCTGCGTGAGCCGGTCGGGGGCGGTGCCGTAATCGACGCGCGAGCCCGTCGGCACATCCGTCCGCCAGCGCACCGTCGATCCACTGGTCGAAACCTCCGTGACCTCGACCACGCCCACGACCTCCGCGGCACGCAGGCCCAGCGGCGCGACGGCGCTTACCCAAAGCCCAACGAGAAGGCGGAAATAAATCGGCAGGGAGAGACAGCGCATGGGAACGGGACGGATTAGATTTCAGGCGAAGGAATGCACAAGCGCAGAACCCATCCGCACCGCGGGGTTGCTTCGCCTGCGCACGCACCCAAGCGTTCGCTTCATGGCCGAACCCGGCACCCGCAATCCACTGCCGACGCAGCGCAAGCCCAGCTTCCCGATCAGCCCGGACCTGCGCAGCTACCTGCATCGCTACAAACGCGAGCGCGAGTTGCCCGTCACTTACGCGCGGTTGCGCGCCTTTCAGGAAGTCATTCCGCTCACCGATGAGACCGGCAAACCCACGCTCTGGGACACCGTCATCTATCCCGCGTCCGAGATGAGCGCGCTCAACGAGGCGCTGAAGGAAGTTTACGCGTGGCTGAAAGTGGACGGCGATCTCTCGGTGGTGAGTCATCTCTACGTTGATCGCGTGGACTTCTGCACGTTTGGGAACTCGACGCCGTTTCGCGTGCGAATCGTCAACGCCTACAACGACAATCAGGACTACTTTTACGTGAAGAAGGCGGATGCCTCGCGCATCTACGGCATCGAGCTCGAGCATCTGCTCTCGCCCAACCGCCTCAATTTTCTCTCGCAGGGCGACACGTTGATCGAGGAGCACGTCGCGGGCGTGCCGGGCGACATCTTCATCACCGACTGGCTCGGCCGGCGCCCCGAGTTGAAACCGATCCGCGTGGCCAAGGAGCTGGTGAAATTCAACGAGCGCTGCTTCGTGCGGCTGCTCGGCGACATGCGCTCCTACAATTTCGTGGTGGTCGTCACGCCCGACTTCGAAGAGGCACAGGTGCGCATCCGCGCGATGGATTTTGATCAGCAGAGCTACGACGGCCGGAAAAATTTCTACCTGCCGCAGTTCTTCAAGGACAACCTGCCGCTCGTCCGCTTCTGCCAACGGCACCTGCGCCTCGAGACCGCGCACCAATACCGCCGCGAGGAGCAGACGCTCATCTTGCAGCGCGCCTCGCTCGCCTCGGAGCGGCTCGCGCTGCTTTTGCACAGCATGAGCCGAGACCATCTCGCGCCGCAGGCGAAAATCCACTCGCTGCGCGCGGAGCTCGCGGATCACTACCAGCGCAAGGACTACTTCCGTTGCGAATCG
>JANNEY010000083.1:0-85118 GCA_031379235.1 Opitutaceae bacterium
GCCCTCCTCGGCGCCCTCCTGCGCGCCGGCTCCCTCAACCTCTCCGCCCGCACCCAACACTACGCCTCCCGGCCCGCCGCCGCCCTGTGCTTCTTGCGCACCTCCCGCCACTCGTCATGAGCCCAAACCGGAATACCGTGCCCTCCTTACCGCAGGCCAGAAAATCGGCTTCCGTTCGCCTCGGCGGCTCCTACCGTGCGCTTTCGCCTGCATGAAACTAACCGTAGTCATTCCCTGCTACAACGAGGCCAAGACGATCCGCACCATCGTCGACCGCGTGCGGGCCGCACCCATCGCCGATAAGGAGATCATCATCGTCGACGACTGCTCGCGCGACGGCACGCGCGATTTGTTGCGCACGCAAATCGCCCCGCTCGTGGACAAGATTCTCTACCATGAGGTCAACCAAGGGAAAGGCGCGGCGCTGCGCACGGGTTTCGCCGCGGCGACGGGCGATGTCGTGGTCGTGCAGGACGCCGACCTCGAATACGACCCGCAGGAATACCCGCGGCTCCTCAAGCCCATCTTGGACGGCAAGGCCGACGTTGTCTTCGGGTCGCGCTTCATGGGCGCCGATGCGCACCGCGTCGTCTATTTCTGGCACATGGTCGGCAACAAATTCCTCACGCTGCTCTCGAACATGGGGACCAACATCAACCTCACGGACATGGAGACCTGCTACAAAATGTTCCGTCGCGAGGTGCTCCAGAAAATCACGATCGAGGAGAACCGCTTCGGCTTCGAGCCCGAGATCACCGCCAAGGTGGCGAAGCTCGGCGTCGTGATCTACGAGGTCGGCATCGGCTACTACGGCCGCACCTACGCCGAGGGCAAAAAGATCGGCTGGCGCGACGGCTTTCGCGCGCTCTGGGCGATCTTCAAATACAATCTCCTGCGCTAAGCGTTACAGACTGGCGCCATGATCGCGGACACGTTTGGCTCGGTCCTGCTGTATCTGGTGGTGGCGTTCGGTTTCGCCTGGCCGCTGGCCGCACGCCTGAAGTGGCCGGGATCGGAGAAACTACTGGCGAGCACGACCCTCTCGTTACTCGGCGTTTTTGCTTTCGCGTGGGCGATCTACGTCTGTGCCCTGCCGAAAGCCACATTCTGGGTTTTGCCTCTTGGCGCAGTGTTGGGTCTGGCGTGGTCGCGGCGTGCGCTGCGCGAAATGTGGCGCGACGCCGAGGTGCGTGAACTCGTCGGGGCGCAGCTGCTCGTGACGTGGTGGTGCGTCGGCTGGCTCGCGCTCGTGGTCAGCTATTCCGGCGGCGGCTGGACGGGCGACTGGTTCGGTCATTGGCAACGCACGGTATTTTTTCTCGAGCACGGCCCGCGCGACATTCTCTTCAACGGCTTCGATCCCCTCACCTCACGACCGCCCCTGGCAAACGTCGTGACCGGGGCGCTGCTGGCCGTGACGAAAATCGATTTCGCCCACTACCAGCTCGCGACGACCGTGCTCGGCACCCTCGCCTTCCTGCCGGCGGCCTTGCTCGCGCGGCACTTTGGCGGGCGGAAGTCCACCCCGCTGCTCGCCGTGCTCTTCATGTTGAGCCCGCTGTTCGTGCAGAACGCGACGTTCGCCTGGACAAAACTGCTCGCGGCGTTTTTCACGCTCGCCGCGGTCCACTATTTTTTGCGGTCGGGCGAACCGGCCTCACGCCGCGCCGGCCTGGGGTGCGCCGCCGCCCTCGCCGCGGCCTTGCTCACCCACTATTCGGCCGGACCCTATGCCGTCGTCATCGCGGCCGCATGGCTCGTTCGTGGCTGGGTTCGGCGCGGCGAAGCGGGTTGGTGGCGCGAGACCGCCACAGCCGTCGCGACGGGTGCGGGGGTGCTGGCTGCGTGGTTTGGGTGGGCGCTCGCCACGTATGGTGCGCGCGGGACTTTTCTGACCAACACGAGCGTCACCGAGACGGCTCCGAGCGCAGGCGCGCAGTTGCTCGTGAGCCTGCTCAACCTCCGCGATACGCTCGTGCCGCATTTTCTGCGGGCCGTCGACTCGGGCTTTATCGCGCAATCGAGCCCGTGGGGCCAGGGTCGCGACTGGTTTTTTCAGCTCTACCAACTGAACCTATTCTTCGCCTTCGGCAGCACCGCCTGGCTCGTGATCCTCATCCTCCTCGGCCGGGCCGGCTGGGCCACCACCGCCGGAAAACGCCTCGGCTGGATCGCCGCGCTCGGTGCCACGGTGCTGCTCGGCGTCGGCGTGCACGGCGCGCGCGACACCTGGGGGCTCACACACATCTGCCTCCAACCACTCGTGCTCGGGGGCCTCGCGCTGCTAGCCGCGTGGTGGGATGCGTTGGGCCGGGGCTGGCGGCGGCTCATTATTTTCGGGGCCGCGTTCGATTTCGTCTGCGGGATCGCGCTGCATTTCGGCGTCCAGAGCTTCCTGCTCGATCAGTGGCTCGCGCCCGGCCGCACGTCGGCGCAGACCCTCGCCAGCTACACGCCCATCGCGCAGTTGAACCTGCGGGCCAAACTGCAAAACAAGTGGGCGTTTTTCGGCGACGCCTTTGCGGCCCAGGAAATCGCCATCCTGACCCTGCTCACGCTCATCTTCGCCCTGGCCCTGTATCGCACGATCCGCCGCCCGGCCGGGATCACGTAGAACGGCGTTGCGTGGCCGCGCGGTCTGCCTCTCTTTTTCTCCCGTGTCATTGCCCGCCATCGCCGTCGTCACCCCCGTGTTCAACGAGGAGGCCGTGCTGCCCGAGTTGTTTGCGCGGCTCACCGCGGTCTTCACCACGAATCCCGGCTGCACGTGGCGCGCGATCCTCGTCGACGATGGCAGCCGCGACCGCACGGCCGCACTCGTGCGCGCCCAGGCCGCACGGGATCCGCGCTTCGAACTCGTGGAGCTTTCGCGCAACTTCGGTTTTCAAAGTGCGCTCACGGCCGGCCTCGCGCGTGCCGCGGCCGCCGACGCCGTGGTGACGATGGATGCCGACCTGCAGGATCCACCCGAGGTGATCCCTGATCTCGTCGCGGCGTGGCGGGGCGGCGCGGAAGTGGTCCGGGCCGTGCGGCGTTCGCGGAGCGAGAAGGGGTTGCGGCGGGTCGGCTTCGACCTGTTTCACGCCCTCTTCGGCAAACTCATCGACTATCCGATCGAGCCCAACACCGGGACGTTCGGGCTTCTCGGCCAGAACGCCCTGGCGACCTTCAATTCCCTGCCGGAGAACAACCGTTTCTTTCCCGGTCTGCGCAGTTGGATCGGCTTCCAGACCGCCGATGTGCCCTACGATCGCAAGGCGCGCGCAGCCGGCGAGCCGCAGCAGACTTTCCAGCACCTGATGCGCTACGCGCTCGACGGGCTCTTCAGCTTCTCCCGCCTGCCGCTGCGCCTGCTCACGTTCTCCGGCATCATCATTGCGAACACCGGTTTTGCCGCGGCGATTTTCTACGCGATGCGCCGCATCCTCGGCATCGAAACGGCGCCGACCGGTTACACCACGCTCGTCACGCTCGTGCTCTTCATCGGCGGGGTGCAACTCATCGGAATCGGCGTGCTCGGCGAATACCTTGGGCGCATCTACGACGAGGTGAAGCGTCGCCCGAACTACATCGTGAAACCGCCCGCGCGCGACCGCGCCGCCGGCGAGCGCGGCCCCGGCGCGTGAGCGAGGCGCCCGCGAAAATCCGGCGGCTCCAGCCGGACACGATGGTCCTCACGCTCGCCTCGATCGCGCTCGTGGCGGCGGCGGCGATGGTGATGTTCAGCACGTTCATGTTTTATGACGACGAGGGCTACGTCCTGCTCTCGCTGCGAAACTTCGCGGAGCACGGCGGACTCTACCGCGATGTTTACACACAATACGGCCCGTTTCCCTTCGTCTCCTACTACGCGCTGCAGGCTTTCGGCCTCCCGCTCAACCATACGGTGGGTCGACTGATTACGATTGGCGCGTGGGCGGGGACAGCGTGGGCGTGCGTCGCGCTGGTCGGACAGGTGACGCGCCATCTCGCGCTGCGACTCGGTGTGCTGGTCGGGGTGTTTGTTTATCTCTGGGTGATGGCGAGCGAGCCGTCGCATCCCGGCGGACTCATTGTCTTCTTCACCGCGCTGCTCGCGTGGCTCGGCTACCGCTGGATCGAGCGCGGGGCTTGGACGCAGTGGGCCATTTTGGTCGGCGTGGTGGTGGCGGCGCTCCTGCTCACAAAAATCAACGTCGGGATCTTCGCGGCGTTCTCGGCCGTCGCCTGGTGGTTGCTGCATCATCGCGCCCGAGTGTTGCGCCGCTGGGCACCCGTGGTGGTGGGCATCGCGGGCGTCGCCTTGCCATTCGGTCTGATGCGCCCGCTGCTCGGCACGCCCTGGGTGCGCGATTTCGCGATCGTCTTCAGTTGCTCCGCCATCGCGCTCGCCGCCGCCACCTCGCGCGGCGCCACCGGCCGCGTGAACTGGCGCACGCTGGGCATCGGGCTCACCGCGGCGCTCGTCACCGCCGCGGTCGTGCTGACGGTCGTGATTTTGCGTGGCACAGCACCTTCCGACTTGCTCGAAGGAATGCTGCTCGGGCCGATCAAACATCCCGTGAGCTTCAGCCTGCCTTTCGTGTGGCCGCCGGGTATCGCCGTGATCGCGATGGCTTCGGCGGGGTTGTGCGGTGGCGCGTGGCTGCTGCGGCGGCGCGGGCATGAGAGCGGCGATGTCATCGTCGCATGGCTGCGTCTGATCGCGGCGGTGGCGCTGGCGGTGAACCTCGCCCGCTACCCGGCGGTGCGACCGGACTATTTGGCGTTTGGCTGCGCCCTGCCGTGCCTGTGGTTGTTTGCGTGGCCGCTCGCCGGAGCAGCGCCGGAAAAAACATCGGCCCGCGCGTGGCTCGCACTCCTCCTGCTCGGGCAAAGCCTCCACGTCTTTCCCGTGCCGGGCAGCCAAATCGCGTGGGGCACGGTGCTCGTGATTCCGCTCGCCGCAGTTGGGGCGTGGGAAGCGGCGACGTGGCTCGCGCGCCGCGCCCCGGGCACCTGGTTGGCGGCGCCCCGAACGGCCTTCGCGGTGAGCGTCGCGCTCGTGATGTTTTCCGGCGGGACCGGCTGGAGCTTTGCGCAGATCGCCGCGCGCTACCCCGGCGGTCAGAGCATCGGGCTGCCGGGGGCCGAGGCGATTCGGCTGCCCGACAATTCCGCCGCGCTTTTCCGCGTGCTCGCGCACAACGCCGTCGCGCACGCCGACGTGCTCTTCTCCCTGCCCGGCACGTATAGCTTCAACCTCTGGACGGGCGTGCCGACGCCGACGCACGCCAACGTCACCCATTGGTTCTCGCTCCTCGACGACACACGCCAGCAAGCGATCATCCGCGAGCTCGAGGCGCACCCGCGCGCCTGCGTGATCGCGCAGCCGGGGCACGTGAAGTTTCTGGCCGACCGCAACCTCGCGCCGAAAGGAATTCTCTTCGACTACATCACGCAAAATTTTGAGCCGGCGTTTGCGTTCGACGATGTGGAGTTTCGCGTGCGTCGCGGGCGCAAGATTGCGCCGTTTCTCGTGGCGGAGCTGCTCACGCTCGCGCCCGCCGCCGCCGCGAAACCCGGGGCCGAGAGCACACTGCTGCGTTTTTCCCTGCTAACGCCGCCACGCGCCGCGATCGCCAGCCTTGAAATTTCGACCCTCGGCCCGAAGGGCGCCGCGCTCCTGAACGCCGCCAACGCCCGTCTCGAAGTCGCACCCGCCAACGCCCGGGGTGAGCCGACCGGTCCGGCGCGCGCCGCCGCGTGGCCGCTGGCGATCTCCGGCCCGGCAATTCTGTCCGTCTATTTCGAGCGCGAACGATTCGAACCCATGAGGGGTGGCGCCACGATCGTCGGGCGTGACGCGAGCGGCCAAGAAGTCGCGCTCGCCCGAGTCGCGCCGTAGTCAGCCGCGCCGGCGCGCCACGAGCACGAGGCTCACGCCAAAGGGAAACGGCACGCGCCATTGCGCGAGCCACACAAATTGGGCGCGCAACAGCGCGTTCACCGGCGCGATCGGGATCTGGTCCTCGCTGCGCGCCGCGCCACCGGCCGCCGGTTTTTTTCCCGCGCCACGCCACGCGCGCCATTTGCGCACGAGCCAGACGGCGGGATAGACGAGCACGTTGGTGTAATTGGCATGGACGATTTCCCATTCACCCGCAGGAAAAAGCGCCCGCAGCTGCGCGCGATCATAGCGGCGGAAGTGGTGCAGCGCGACATCCCAGTCGCTCCACAGCGCCATGCTGGCAGGCACGGTCACGACCGCGAGCCCGCCGGGCTTTAGCAGCCGGTGAAAACCTTGCACGACTGCGCGGTCGTCGGGCACATGCTCGAGCACGTCGAGCGCCGTCACATATTCGAGCGACGCATCGGGCAGCGGCACGCGATCGCCCGCCAGGCTGATGATTTGCTCGGCACGAAAGCGGGTGCGCAAAATCCGCAACGCTTCTTCGTGATCGTCCAGCGCCAGCACGCGGCAGTGACGCTGCATTTCCTCGGCAAAGCGTCCCGTGCCCGCGCCGCAATCGAGCAGGAGATCGCTCGCCGACGGCGGCCGCACCCGCTGAATCCATTTCTGGACGAACCGGCGCTTGCCGGAATAATACCAATGCTCGCCCTCCAGGGCGGCGATGTTGGCGTATTCGGCGGCGTCCATGCGGAAAGGAAAGAGGACGTTGTTTCGCCCGGAGACACGCTCCAAGTGCAAAAGCTGGTAAAGCCTGCCGCCAACGCCGTGCCGCCGAGAATGCACTCGACTCCCCTGCGGCCCGGCAAAAAATCCTCCGTCGATGATCGCTCCTTCGCTCCGCGCCCGCGCTGGCCGCCTATCGATCGCGCGGGGGCGCGCGGAATGAGTTTGGCTCCGAACACTGTTGCGCCGGATCGCCCGGCGTTGCCCGCCGTGCGACTCGCCGCGTTGCTCGCCTTGGCCGTCGCGGGCCTGCTGCTCGCCATCTGGCTGTGGAGCCGCATCTGTCGCTTCCCCTCTATCCCGTGGAACGACATGCGCCTCGCACCGACCATCGCGCTTTCCCAGGGCTGGTCGGTTTACCCCACCGCGACCAGCGGCACGATCAGCACGTGGATGTATGGGCCGCTGCCGTTGCTTTTTTTCTGGCCGGCGTCGTGGGCGTCGAGCGCCGCGGGGGCGCTGATGATCGCGGCCTGGCTCAACGTCGCGCTCACGCTCGTGCCGCTCGCGCTGGTCTGTTTCATGTGGCCGGCGGACGGCGGCGGATCGCATTCGCTGGTTGGGCGAACGAGCGCTTTCTTGCTCTGCCTCGCGCTGTGGCCGGAGCTGCACTACTCGGTGCTTTTTTCCGACAATCTCGCCGTTGCCCTCGGGCTGGTCGGAAGTCTGTTGCTCGTGCGGGCGCAATCCGCGCCCGCCCTGTGGCTCGCCGCCATTGCGGCGACGGCCGCGGTCGCGTGTAAACAAATCTGTCTCGGCATCCCGCTCGCGCAGGTCGTATGGCTGGGTTGCACCGTCGGCCGAGCAGCCGCCTTGCGGCACGGGCTGCGCTGCGTCGTCGCGGGCGCAGTGATCGGCGGTGCGGCGATCGCGATGTTTGGCTGGCCGGGGCTCTGGTTCACGCTCGTGGAAACGCCCGGCGGCATCGGCTGGACGCCGGCCCCGTGGCAGCGGCTCATGCAGGTCGCGCCCGAACTCGGGCTCGAACTCGGCTTGCCCGCGCTCGCGATGATTTTTTTCCGGCGCGCGTTCGCGAAACCCGAATTGCTGCTGCCGGCGCTGGCGTGGCTCTGTGCCCTGCCGCTCGGCCTCGCGGGCATGATGAAACTCGGCGGCTGGACCAACTCGATTCACAGTTTTGTCCTCTGGCTGCCAGCGGTGCTTGCCGTTTTCTTCACGGCCCAACCGAACGCCCGCCGCCTTTGGGGCGCGTGCCTGCTTGCGGCCGTGGTCGCCGCGGGCGTGGCGAGCAGCCGCGTGTTGCACGAGCCCGCGCTAAAATTGCGGCCGCAGACCGCCGACTATCGGCAGGCCGCGGAATTCGCCGCGCAGAATCGCGGCGCAATTTGGTTTCCGGTTCATCCGCTCGTCACGCTCTACAGCGAGGGCCGCTCCTACCACGACGAGGACGGACTCTACGTCCGCTTCAGTGCGCGCAAGCCGCTGTCCGAAAAGCAGGCCGCCGATCATCTGCCGGCCGCGCTGCGCGTGATGGCGTTTCGCAACGACTGGACCGACTGGGGCATCGCGCGCCGGATGCTCCCGCCGAATTCCCACGAAGAAGTGATCGGCAACTGGACGCTGCGGAGCGGGGTGGTTGAAACTAAGAAGCCATGACCGCCAGCCCCGCATCCGCCCCCGCGAACCACACCCCGGACTCCGCCCCGCGGCGCCCGTTCGCGTTCGATTCGCGTTGGCTCATCACCCTCGCGGTGTTGTTCGCGCTTTTGCACGCCGTGCTCGCCGTCACCGCGACGAACGAGAAGAGCATGACGTCAGACGAGATTGCGCACCTTGTCGCAGGGCAGGCCTACAACACCCGCGGTGACTACCGGCTCCAACCCGAGAACGGCAACCTGCCGCAGCGCCTCGCCGCGCTGCCGATGACGCTGGCCGGCGTGCCGCAGCCACCGGTGACGCGTGAGTCGTGGCGCACGGCCGACGTGTGGAACTACGGCCACGAATTTTTCTACCGCCAGGGTATCTCCGCCGACAAATGGCTCTGGCTCGGCCGGGCCATGATCGCGCTGGTGAGTGCCGCGACCGGGCTGCTGGTGTTTTTCTGGTCGCGGGCACTGTTCGGCTGGCGGGGCGGGTTTCTCTCGCTCGCGCTCTTGGTCTTTTCACCGACGTTTCTCGCGCACGGCGCGCTGGCGACGTCCGACGTCGTGATGACGTTTTTCTTCGTCGCATCGGTGGGCGCCTGGTGGCGGCACTTGGAACAACCAGGGTTCAGATGGGCGTCCATCAGCGCCCTGACCCTCGGTCTCGCGTTTGTCTCCAAATTTTCCTGCGGCCTGCTGCCACCGATGCTCGCCTTGATCAGCTTGGTCTGGGCCACGGGTGAGGCCGGACGCACGGGTTGGCGGGCGGTGCTCCTGCGCCTTGGGCGCTCGACGCTAGTGCATGGGTTTGTGACGTGGGTAATCATCTGGGTCTTCTACGGCTTTCGCTTCAGTGCGTTTGCGCCCGGCATGCCCGCGGGATCGAGTTTCAATCATGGTTGGGAGTGGATTCTGCCGGGCATGGGCACGGCGGGCAGCGGTATCATCTGGCTGCGCGATCACCACGTGCTGCCGGAGGCCTGGCTCTACGGGCTCACGTTTGTGCTGCAGTTTTCCAAGGCGCGCGGTGCGTTTATGGGCGGCGAGTATGGCGTGACTGGCTGGGTTTCATTTTTCCCCTACGCCTTCGCGATCAAGACCACGCTGCCGGTGCTGCTGCTCGTCGGTGGCACCGCCATCGCGGGCACGATGGCGCTCGCCCGGCGCCGGGCCAAAAATGGCCTGAGTGCGGTGTTCACACGGCTGCGACCGTTCACGCCGCTGCTCGTGCTGTTTGTCGTCTACTGGGCGACGTCGCTCCTGAGCCATCTCAACATCGGGCACCGCCACATCTTGCCGACCTATCCGGTGCTTTTCATCGCGGCCGGCTGGCTGGGCCGCCGGATTGATGGGCGCGGACCGCTCACCGCCATGTGTATTTTGGGCGCGCTGGCGTGGCACGTCAGCGAGTCGTTCAAGGCACGGCCGCACTATCTCGCCTACTTCAACGAAATCGTCGGTGGTTCGCGCAACGGCTGGCTCCACCTGGTCGACAGCTCGCTCGACTGGGGCCAGGATCTGCCCGGCCTCAAGCAATGGCTCGATCAAAACGCGCGCGGTGAAAAAATCTTCGTCTCCTACTTCGGCACAGGCGATCCGGATTACGAAGGGATTCGCGCGACGGCGCTGCCCACGCTGCCCGAAGTCGGCACGCCGCGGAAATGGCACGCGCTGGAGACCGGCGTCTACGCGATCAGCGCAACCATGCTGCAGCACGTTTACAGCTCGGTGCGCGGCGAGTGGACGCTGGAGCAGGAACTTGATTTTCAAAAACTGCGCGCCGTTGAGCCGGCGCTGCTCGCGCACCAGGCGAATCCTACCGCCACGCCCGCGGGGGAGGACTGGAAGCCGGTGTGGAAGCGCTACGAGACGCTCCGCTTTGCCCGGCTGTGTCACTACCTGCGGGCGCGGCAGGCGGACGCGGTCATCGGGCACTCGATTTTTATTTTCCGTCTCACGCCGCCCGAGATCCAGGGGGCCGTGGGTGGCACCGCGAAGGAATATCAGGACCTCATCGAAGCCGCGATCAAACGGCGCTGATTTTACGGCGCAACGGGAGTTGCGGTGGGCGCCTCGGGCAAGATTTCTGTCACTCGGCTGATGCGGAGCCAGCGGGCGCCAAATCGTTTCTCTGCGATCATTTCCAAGCGGAAATTTTCCGGCAACTCTTCGTCGGGATCGACGATCGCTTCACCGTCAGCCGAGGTTGGCCGCAGCACCTGCGAGACGAGCACCTCGCGAAACGTGCCCTGTTGCATGTGCCAGGCGATTTGCGCCGAGCGCACCCGGGCGAGCACCGTGTTCACGGCCGGAACTTTCTCCAGCAGGAACGGCAAAGTGGCCTTGGCCGTGATCAGGAGCACGGGCCGCCGGCGCGCGGTGATCTGCTCCAGCTCCCAGTTCAGCTCGTGCATCACCATATTTTGCGCGGTGTAAAATTGGTGGGCATACGCCGGGGCGCCAAGCACCAGCACCCACGCCGCAAGTCCGCCCCCCACGACCAGAGGCGCCGGTTTCCAACGCGCGCCCACCGAATGGGCCAGCCACCCACCTCCCAGCGCGAACACGAAACAAAGCGGCAGCGCAAACCGCGAGGCGATGGGCTCATCGAGCCGGCTCCAATAATAGAACATGAGCATCCCAAGATTGGCCGCGATGGTGAGGGCGAAGAGCGCCGCGACGGAAAACTCCGCCGTCGCCAGCACCGGCGCGAGTTCCCGCGCGCGCCACCGCTGCCAGAGCCGAACCACGCCCCAACCGACGGCCGCGAGCCCGACGACCGCGAGCCAAAGCGAATTGGGCTGCGACGGCGCGAGGCTGAAAAAGAAATGGCGCGCGCCCTCGAGGTTGTTCCCGACATAGCTCCACGCAAAGCGCGTCGTCTCACCCTCGCGGAGCTGCCAAAGGATCGGCTTGGTTGAGACGAAGCGGTCGTGCCAGACATACGGCACGAGCAACAGCGGCGCGAGCAAGGCCGGCCACGGCAGGAGCACGCGCTTCGCCCGCCACCAGCCCAGCACGATCACGGCGGCGGCGGGAAAAACAAACAGCACCGATTCATAACGCGTCTGCGCCAGCAGCACCGCGCCTAGGACGAGGACCGACAACCGATCATCGCCGGGCGCGCGCAGATAGAGCACCGCCGCGAGCATCACCCCGGCGATCATCGCGAGGTTGAGCAGCTCCATGCTCGCCCCGGTGGCGTTTTGGCCGAAAAGCGGCAGCGTCGCGAGCAAGGCGACCGCAATGAGACCCGGCGCGACGCGCCCGGTAATCGCCCGCACGAGCCAATAGGTCGCCGCGAGGAGCAGGAACGCGAGCGCGACGTTGAGCACGAAAACATTTTCCAACCGGAAGCCGGTCAGGTCGTGCAGCAGCGAAACGAGAAATGCGAAAAAGTAGGGGCGCTTGTCGAGAAACGTGTCGATCACGAGCCACGTGCCGGAAAAATCGTAGGCGCGGATCGGGGTGCCGACCTCCTTGGTGAGGTGCATGTGCCACGCCGTGCCCTCGAGCACATATTCGTCGAAGAGGACTTTGTGTGCGAATACATCGGTCCAGACCGCAAACGCGGTCGCCGCCACGAGAAACAGCCCGACCCGCCCGGGCGCGCGCAACCACGCCGTCCACACTCCGCGGCGCGCCGCCGCCACACGCGCGCCGAAGAAAACCCACAGCGCGAACACCGCGAGAATGTAATAATACCCGCCCTGCACAATCAGCCGTTCCGCGCGCGCCGGCGCTACCGCTACAAACGCGAGCCAGATCGCCAGCGCCGCCGACAGGGCAAAGAGTCCGAACGCCACGCGCGTGCCGCGCGGCGACAGCAAGCCACGGATTCCCGTTGTCTCCATGGTTCAGATGGCGAATCGGGGCGGCGGATGAGCCGGCATCGTCACGGCAGTTTCTTCATGTGCGTCTCCATGAAGAGTCGGCGCGCGGCTTCGATTTCTTCCCGGCTTTTCGTCGGCGCATGGCCGACGGAAGCCCGCGTGCTGATCGTGGCATCGCCCGATTTGATTTCGGTCACGCGGCTGATTCGGGTCACGCTCATCGCCTCAAGCCGCTCTTCGAGGACGGTCTCCAACGCAAACTCCGCGCCGAGATCATCACCGTCCCGAATCGATTTTGCCCCGGTCTCGGGATCGATCTTGAGCCGCTGGAACACGTAGACGTTGGAAAAAATCCGGTTCCGCATGAGATAAGCGATGTCTTCACGTCGCTTCACGGCGACGACGGTCGGCGTCGAAGACACGCGGTGCGTCACCCAAAGCGTCGAGTCGTTATCGATCATCAGATAATCAGGTCGCGGTTGTGCGGCCATAAATTCGCGACGCCACGCGGTCTCGCGCCCCGGAAGATATTCCTGACTGTAGGCGTGGGAAGCCATCGAAGGCACGCTGCGGCCCAACAGCGCGAGCCCGGCGACCCCGAGCAGCACCCGCAAGACCGCCGGATGTTTGAATTGGTGCAGCACCGCCAGCACCGCCAAGACCAGCGCGAGGTGCGTCGGCAGGCTGAGCCGCCGAATCACCGGATCGTCGAACTTGCCCCAAAAGTAACACATCAAGAGCAGAAACTGCAGAGCGAAACCTACGGCAAAACCTACCACGGCCACCGACAAGGGAGGCTCTGCGGCGAGCGAACGCAGGCGCTTAATCACCAGCAGCAGAAAAAAGGGCAGCGCGATCAGCCCCAGCGCGGAGAGCACAATGGAGTTCGGTTGGTTCTTCGCCTCGTCGAAGAAGAACTTCAGGGCGTGCTCCAAGTTTTCCGGAATGTAGGTGACCGAAAAGGGCGTCGTGTAACCGGGCTTGCTGCCCATTTCCCAAGCCGAGGCACGCACATCGAAAATCCGGTGCTGAAGCGGATAATGCACCATCAGCAATGGAGCGAAGATTACAGGCCAGGTGAAAATCGGCCGGCGTTCACGCAGCCAGACGAAGCCCACGAGCAGCGCGACCGGCAAAAGAAAGATGACCGATTCATAGCGCACCTGCGCCAGGAGCAGGCCGGAAAAGCAAAAGGCTGTGAGCGAATTGCCGTCACGTTTATCCAGCCACCGCACTCCGAGCAGCAACGTGGCCAGAATCATCGTGAGGTTAAGCAGCTCGAAACCGCCGCCCGTGCTGTTGTGCGCCAACAAAGGAAGCCCCGCTAAAAGCACGACCCCCAACCAGCCCGCCACCCGGCCGGCGAGCATCCGGCCCGCGAGAAAAACGAGCCCGAGAAAAATGAAAGAGAGCGCGCCATTGAGCACGAAGGCGTTGGCCGGGCGATAGCCCGTCACGTCGTGCAACAGCGAAACGAGGAACGGAAAAAACAGCGGGCGCTTGTCGACGATCCCCTCGAGGATGACGAACGCGCCCTGGATATCATTCCCGCGCAGAGGCGTCAGTGCCGTCTTGTCGAGGTGCATGCTCATCGACGTCCCAAGGAGCATGATTTCATCCATGACGATCTTGAAACCGAACGACTCGTGTGCGAGCAGCACCATGCCGCCCACCGCCACGACGACGATCGAAGCCCAATCGGCGGTGCGCCATGACCACGCCTTGAGCTCGGCGGAAAACGTCAACCACAGGGCCCGCACCCAAATCACAAACGCCGCCAGCACGAACCAGAAACCGACCTTGGAAACCAACTTGATGGCCAACTGATCCGGCACGGCCACGAATCCAAGCACACAAGCCAGCGCCGCAATCAGCGCGAATAACCAGCAACGACGGTCTGAAACGAATGCAGCAAGCAACGGATTAGTCATGCGAACACCCAAAGAAATCCCGGGCGAACAGCGAAAGCGATTTCAGACCAGCCACGAAACGCCAACCTGAAAAAATCTCCGCCAGCCGATTCACATCTGAAATGGACGCCAAGCCGTGGGCTTCGAACCTACGGCGTATAGGTGATGGTTCGAGCGCCGCCAACCCCGGTCACGGTCAAAGTAATTCCCTGCGTGAAATTGTCGGGGTAGATCTCGCTGGCCACCGTGCTGAGCAACTTCACGTAGTTGGTCGCGCCGATAAGATTCACCGACGGGGCAAAGTTAGAGCCATTCTCCAAGTAGTAGGCATCGGCGGCCGATGAAAGCTGGCGGGCGTTGTTAAGCACCGCCTTGTCCTGCGAAGCCGCGCGGATCCGCTGAAAAGCAGGCAGCGCCAAAGTCGCCAGCAAGCCGATTAGCACCACAACGACCATGATTTCGACCAAGGTGAAGGCCGAGGCAACTCGACGCGGAGATCTCATAGGATATCAAACGGTTGGAATAACATCCGCTCAAATGCGGGCATTGCGTATTTTACCGAATCGCAGGGCGCCGCTCACACTAACGCGGCTCCAGTGCAGCCAGCAGCGAAACGAGCGTGAGGGCACGATGGGATGAAAAAAAGGCCGCCCGAGGTTCATCGGGCGGCCTTTTGAAAGTCCTCCTACGCCAAATTAGGGAGCGTAGGTGATCGTGCGGGCGCTCGCCACGCCAGTGATGGTGATGGTGATGCCCTGCGTGTAGGCGGTCGGGTAGGTCTCGCTCGCGACGGTGTTGAGGGCCTTCACGTAGTTCGTCGCACCGACGAGGCTGGACGAGTTGGCGAACGAAGAACCGTTCTCCAAGTAGTATTGGTCAGCCGCGGCCGCCATCTGGCGGGCGTTGTTGAGGACGGCCTTGTCCTGCGACGCGACGCGGACCTTTTGGAAGGCCGGGATAGCCATCGCGGCCAAGAGGCCAATGATGACAACGACGATCATGATTTCGACGAGGGTGAAACCCTTGTTCTGGGAGGTGTGCTTTTTCATGTTATTTCGGTGAGTAAACCTAGCGGTCGTGATGATGTATTAATATTCGCTCAGCCGTGAGCAGTGATGCGGAGATTGGCGCTAGGCCTCATTTTCCACAAGCGCAAAGAATTGTAAACACATGTCAGACATGATTTAGCAAAATATTGTAAAAACATCAACCCGAGCCAGACAGCATCGAGTAGCTTCAAGCCGAAATCCGGTAGTGGTATAGTTTATCCTGTCGTCGCGAGCCCGGCGTAGTCGGATGTGGCGATTCAGCGAGATGGATTGCTTGGGCGTCCGCTTCGCGGACACCTCGCCATGACAAGCCAGACCACTACCGCAAATCTGCCTATGCACTTCCATCGATGCCTCACCGCAAACCCGGTAAAGGCATCCGCTCAAAACCCTCCATTAAACCACCTTAAACGCCTAACGTTTCGAGGGCTTGCGCTTTGGTTTGGGCGCGCGACGAGCGGGGGCTTTTTTCTTCGTGACCGGCTTCGGTGCCGGGCCCAACAACCTGGCGACGGACACTTCTTTCGCGTCACGCCATAACCGCTCAAGGCCGTATTTTTCACGCGCCGCGGCGATAAATAGGTGCACCATGACGTCGAACGCATCGACGATCATCCAGCCGCTTTCCTGCGCTTTTTCGATTCCGACGATATGAACTTGGTTAGCGTCCAGCGCTTTCTCCAGTTCCACCCGCAGGGCGCGAAGGTGAGGCTCAGAAGTTGCCGTCGCCAAGATAAGATAGTCAGTGATGGACGATTGCTCTGACACGTCGAGCACCGTCAATTGCCCTGCTTTTTTATCATCAAGCGCACGGCAGCACAACTTCACGACTTCAAGGACGGCCGCTTTTTTTAGTTTCATCATCTATCGCGATACAGGGAGTGTTCCCGGATGTAAATGATCGCCTTGTGCGGCACGAAGTAGTCGAGCGACAGATCCTGTCTTGTGCGATCGCGCAGCTCCGTCGAGCTGATCGCGAGCAGGTGTCCGTCGCAACGATGCAAGCGCAGACCGGGAATGTCAGGTCGGGCCTTGATTGGGTATCCGGGCCGCTCCAAAAAAATGAATTCAACCAGTTTCGCCAGCTCCCCAATATCCTTCCAGAGGTGTAACTTCGGCAGCTGATCCCCGCCAATTACCCAATAAAGCTCATCGTTCGGATAGAGCTTACGGAAATGCCGCACCGAATCGATGGTGTAGCTCACTCCTCCGCGCCGCAGCTCCAGGTCAGAGATTTCGAACCGCCGGTCCCACTCGACCGCCGACTGCAACATCGCCAGACGATCCTCAATCGAGGATTGGACGTCGCTGGGCTTGAGCGGCGCCTGCGCCGCTGGAACCAAAATCAACCGGTCGAGCTTGTGCTGCTCATAAGCATCCTGCGCCGCCAATAGGTGCCCGAAATGAACTGGGTCGAAGCTCCCGCCGAGAAATCCAATTTTCACCGCGCGCACCGTGCCCATGCCCGGAAAATCGGGCAAGGCCCAATTCCTCCCCCACGGCCAACCGAGCCTTTCAGTCGATTGAGCCCGTTCTGACTCTTCCCCTTTCGGCCGCCTGCCATTTTGCCTTTGGCAGTCACGGACAAACGCAGCACGGTCACGACTACTCTTTGGCGCTACCCCGCCAGGCTCGACCCAGATTCTTAGCTGTTTCGCCCATCGGCCTCACCCTATCATGTTCACCACCCGCCGCCATTTTCTTGCCGGACTCGGCACCGCCACCGCGGCGACTTGGATCCAACCGCTCCGCGCCGCCGATCCCGCAAAGGACATGATCGTCGGCCACGGGCACCACCGTTACCGGGTGAACAAAAACTGGGTGCCGCCCGGCCAAGGGCGTTTCCACCCCATCCTCAACTGTCACGAGATGGTGCAGGTGCGCGACGGCCGCCTCTTCATGATCGGCGATCACCCGGATCACCAGATGCTCGTGTTCAAACCCGACGGCACGATCCTCGAATCGTGGGGGAGCGTTTGGCCCGGCGGCCACGGTCTCACGCTCGCGCGCGAAAATGGCGCCGAGTTTCTTTTCGTCTGCGATTCCGGTCTCTGGAAAACCGGCACCGGGGCCTACCGCCAAACCGGCCGCGTCACGAAAATCGATCTCACCGGCCGCGAAATTTTCAGTCTGAGCCATCCCATGAGCGTCGGTGCCTATGAGCCGACAATGCCGTTCAATCCCACCGAGTCCGCCGTCGCGCCCAATGGCGACATCTATGTCGTCGATGGCTACGGTTCCAACTTCGTGCTGCGTTACGATCGCAACGGGAAGTTTATTTCACGCTTCGGCGGGAAGACCAGCGTGCCTGAAACCGAACGGCTCGACAACGCCCACGGCATCGCCGTCGATCTCCGCGCCGGCGTCGACAATGCTACACTACTGGTGACCTCGCGCGCTGATCACTGCTTTCGTCGTTTCACGCTCGCCGGAAAATATCTCGAGACGCTCCCCGTGCCCGGCTGCAATGTCTGCCGCGCCGTCATTTCCGGGCAGGAACTCTACGCCGGTGTCTGCTGGTCGAAAGATCCCGTCGCCAGCAAACTCCCCGGTAATCCCTCGGGTTTTGCGGTCGTGCTCGACGCCGCCGGCAAGGTCATCAGCGCGCCGGGCGGCACCGAGCCCATCTACATCGACGGCAAACTCCATCCGCTCACCCGCGGCCAGCCGATCATCGACCACGGGCACGACGTCTGTGTGCTGGAAACCGGCGATCTCATCGTCTGCCAGTGGAACGCGTTTCAAACCTACCCGGTCAAACTCGAACGCGTCGCGTGAAGCTGTTTCCCCGCCTCCAGCGCGCTCTTCTCCTCGCCGCATTCGGCGCGTCCGCCTTCGCCGTTGCTCCTCCGCCCCGCGGTGGAACCAAACTGATCGTCATCAACGACGATGGCTTCAGCGCCTTTTTCAGCGGGCGCTACAAAACGGCGCCGGACCTCCGTGCGCATGTGCTCACCTATCGCGACACGCCGGTCGCGGTGTTTGAATGGTGCATCACCTCGGGTAGTCGCGTGAATTTTCCCACCCGCATCTCCGAGCTCATCGGCACGGGCGTGACGGATTTCGGCCGGCGTGGCGATCAGCTCGCGGCGGAGACGTTGCGCGGGCTCGCCGACGCGGGCGTGGACACGCTTGGGGTCGTCGCCGCAGCGTGTCACGAGGCCGGATTGCTTTGTTACGCCACGATGCGGATGAACGGCGACTACGCGGCGACGACGAAGGACGATTCGCTTTCGCGCCAATTCAACAGTGATTTCTGGCGCGCGCACCCGGAGCTCCGCGTCCGCGGGCCCAAGGGCGAAGACAAGACCAAGCTCTCGTATGCGTTTGCCGAGGTGCGCGCCTTCAAGCTCGCGATTCTGCGCGAGGCCGCGGCACGCGACATCGACGGCATTCATCTCGATTTTCTGCGGCATCCGCCGTTCTTCGGCTTCGAGGCGCCCCTCGTCGACGCGTTTCAAAAAAAATTCGGCTCCGATTCACGGGCGGGCCCGGCCGACGATGCGCGCTGGCTGAATTTGCGCGCCGAGATCATGACGGGGTTTCTGCGCGAAGTGCGCCAGTTGCTCGACGAAGCCGGCGAGAAAAAGGGCCGCCGGCTCGGTCTGTCGGCACGCATCGACTGGCGCGAGCACCGTGCGGTCGGTTGCGATGTCGCGACCTGGCTGAACGAAAACCTCCTCGATTACCTCGCCGTCGGCCAGCACTCGCTCGGCGGTTATGAGTTCGATCTCGCGCCGTTCGTCGCCTCGGCCCGCGGCCATGGCTGCGCCGTGCTTTTCGCCGAGGAGGCGATTCTCAACGGCCACGATCGCACCGCCGCCGAGGACAAGCTCATCGCCGCCGGCAAAATGATCCCGCCCGCGCGCCAAAGCCTCACCGTCGATCAATATCGTGCGCGCGCCGCCCGCTGGTATGCCGCCGGGGCCGACGGCCTCCATATTTTCAACGAGAGCGATCCGAAAATTCTGCGCGGCCTTGGCGCGACGCCGGATCCTTGAAAAATTTCCGCTCGTCGGTTTCCCCGCGTTGACCTGGGCGCGAAGAAACTGTCTTTAGTGAAACCCAACTGGGCGCTTTCCCTTTCGCTCGCCCGGATTTTTGCCCATCCGGCGAGCGGCCGGCCCCGTGTTCCTGCCCTGCTGCCTTACGGTCCCATGAAAAACCCCACCCCTGACTTCGGTTCGTTCGTCACCCGTTTCGCCCTGCTGTTCGGTTCTTTGGCGCTGGCACTCACCGGACAAGCGCAAACCGCCCGCCCTGAGCCTGCCGAACGGGCCACCGGCATGATCGCGGGCCGCGTTCTCAATGCGGCCAGCGCGAGCTACGTCGAAGGGGCGCGGGTTACCGTCGAGGGCACGGCGCTCGAGACTTTCACCGATGATGACGGCAGCTACTTGTTCGCCGGGGTTCCCGTCGGCGAGGTGCGCGTGCGCGTCTTCTACACCGGTGCGCAACCGAGCCTCACCACGGTGCGCGTCGCCGCCAATCAGACGGCGACGCTCGATGTCTCCCTCGTCGCCACCGCCGCCGGCCGGGGCGACATCGTGAAACTCGATCAGTTCGTCGTCGGCGAATCGCGCGAGATGAGTGGCGCTGCGATCGCGATCAATGAGCAGCGCTTCGCCGCGAATATCCGCAATGTCGTCTCGACCGATGAATTCGGTGCGGTCGCCGAGGGCAACGTCACCGAGTTCCTCAAGTATCTTCCCGGTGTCACCGTCGATCAGAGCGGCGGCGACGGCCGCTGGATTTCCATCGAGGGCGCGCCCGCCGCCAACACCCCCATCACGCTCGGCGGCATCGGCCTCCCCACGCCCACCGGCACCACGCGCTCCATCGAGGTTGGTTTTTTCAACCTCAACAACATCTCGCGCATCGAGGTCTCGCACTCGCCCACGCCCGACACGCCCGGCAAATCCCTTGCCGGCGCGATCAACCTCGTGCCGCGCTCCTCCTTCGAGCGCTCACGCCCGATCTTCAACGGCTCACTCTACCTCCTCATGCGCGACGATTATCGCGAGCTCGGCAAGGGCGCCACGATGTATCGCGACCGCCGCGAGAAGGTCTGGCCCGGCACCGACTTTTCCTGGATCGTCCCGGTGAACAAAAATTTCGGCTTCTCGATCGCCGCCGGCGCCTCGACGCAATACTCCAGCCAGGACCGCTCCGTGAACACATGGCGCGGGAACAGCGCCGTCACCAACGGCACCGCCACCGCCGTCGGCGCGTTTCCCAACACCGTCCCCGGCCGCCCCTACCTCTCGGCCTACCAGCTCAACGACGCGCCGAAGGAATCCGACCGCGATTCCCTCGGCCTCACGCTCGACTTCCGCCTCTCCCCGCGCGATCGCGTCTCCCTCTCCTACCAATACTCCTCCTTCGACGGCTGGATCTCGTCGCGCCAGATTCTCTTCGCGCCGACGCAGATCGTCGCCTCCTCGATCTCGCCGACTTCGGTGCAAGGTGTCGCGGGCGTCGGCGTCGTCACGCTCACCAATGGCGGCAACCGCGTCCGCGAAAACCGCACCTACCTGCCGACGTTCTCGTGGCGCCACGACGGCCCGGTCTGGAAACTCGATTTCGCCACCGGCCGCGGCTACGGCAAAAACGCGATCCGCGACATGGACAAGGAGCGCTTCCTCACCAACACCGCGCGCCGCACCAACGTCACGATCGGTTTCAACGACACCGGCTACCTCCGCCCCGGCGAAATCACCGTCGTCGACAACACCACCAAGGCCCCGATCAATCCCTATCTCCTCTCCAACTACGCGCTCAACACCCTCGTCTCCACGCCGCAGCGCGCCTCCGACATCAACTTCACCGCGACCGGCAATGCGCGCCGCGATTTCCTCTGGCGCGTGCCGTTCACGCTGCGCACCGGCCTCGACTACCGGCAGACGCGCCGCGACAGCCGCACCTGGACCTCCACTTACACCTACCGCAACAACACCGTCAACGGCACCGCCGCGCCCTTCCTCGATCCGCTCTTCTCGACGCGTTTCGCGCCCTTCGGCTTCCCGCAAATCCAGCACCTCGATCCCAAGGAAGTCTTCGCCTACTGGCGCACGCACCCCGGCGAATTTACCCTCAACGAGGACAATCTCTACCGCACCAACGTCACCAACTCGAAGTTCGCCGAGGAGTCCGTGGCCGCCACCTACCTCCGCGGCGACGTCGCGCTCCTAGACCGCCGCCTGCTCCTCGTCGGCGGCGTGCGCGTCGAGCAGACCAACATCCGTGCCGACGGCCCGCTCACCGACCTCGCGCGCAACGTCCAGCGCGACGCCCAGGGTCGGCCGCTCCGCAACGCCGCCGGCGCCGTCCTCCCGATCACGACCGATGCGCTCGCGACCTCGCGGCTCACGTTTCTCGAGCGCGAATCGCACGTGCAAAAGGAGTATCTGCGCCTCTTCCCCTCGCTCAACGCCACCTACCACCTCCGCGAAAATCTCCTCCTCCGCGGGGCCGTCTCGACGAGCCTCGGCCCGCCCGACTTCAATCAATACTCCGGTGGCCTCACGCTCCCCAACACCGACAATCTCCCGGCCGCCAACAATCGCATCACCGTCAACAACGCCGCCATCAAACCCTGGACCGCCAACACCGTGAAGGTGCGCCTTGAGTATTATTTCGAGGGCGTCGGCCAGATCTCCGTCGGGGCCTACCGCCGTCACTTCAAAAACTTTTTCGGCGCGACCGTCTTCCGCGCCACGCCCGAATTCCTCGCGCTCTACGGCCTCGATGACGGCGAGTATGGCGCCTACGACGTGAGCACGCAGCGCAACCTCACCAACACCGTGCGCATGGAAGGCCTCGACCTCAGCTACCGGCAGTCGCTCACGTTCCTGCCGCACTGGGCGCGCGGCCTCCAAGTCTTCGCCAACGGCAGCCTCCAACGCTCCAACGTCGCCCGCGGCGAACTCGCCGGCAACGATTTCAACGAAATCCCGCGCAATGCTGCGTGGGGCTTCAGCTTCACGCGCCCCCGCTACAACCTCCGCCTCAACTGGACGTGGCGCGCCGATCAAAACCAAGGCGCGGTGACGGGCCTCGGCATCGAACCCGGCACCTACAACTACACGCCCGGCTACACGAAGCTCGACGTGCTCGGCGAATTCGCCGTGTGGAAACGCCTCACCCTCTTCGCGAATCTCCGCAACGTCGGCGACATCCCCGACAAAGGCACGACGGTCGGCCCGAACACGCCCAAGCACGCCACCCTCCGCTTCGTCGAACGCTACGGCTCGCTGTGGACCTTCGGCGTCAAAGGCACATTCTGAGTCCGCACCCATCACGCCAAAATTTTTTCCTCATGAACCAATCCCGTCTGCTCGGCTTTCTATTTTTGCTCTGCGCCTCGCTCGCAACCGCCACTGCCGCCGCGCCCGCGCGACCGAACATCCTCTTCATCCTCACCGACGACCAGGCGCCGTGGGCCTTCGGACCTTCGGGTTACAAGCAGGTCAAGACGCCGAACATGGATCGGCTCGCGCGGGAGGGCGCCTATTTCCCCCATGCCTTCACGCCCACGCCGGTGTGCAGTCCTGCGCGCGCCGGCATCATGACGAGCCGCTACGGCACCGAGCTCGGCATCTTCGACTGGATCAATCCGCAGGTCGACAAGGGCCTCGGCCTCGATTCGAAAATCGCGACGTGGCCGCGGCTGCTCCAGCAATCCGGCTACGCCACCGCGCTTTTTGGCAAATGGCATCTCGGCGATCTGCCCGAACAACACCCGACGAAACGCGGCTACGATACCTTTGTCGGGTTTCTCGGCGGCGGCTCGCCGCCAAAAAATCCCACGCTGGAGAAAAATGGCGCCCTCGAGAAGCGCGAGGGCTTCATCGTCGATGTCGTCGCCGACGAAGCGATCGCGTGGCTCCGGCAGCGCGATGCGGCGAAGCCGTTTGCCGTGAGCCTGCACTTCCGCGAGCCGCACTCCGCTTACCTCCCCGTGCGCGAGGAAGACTGGGCCAAGGTGAAGGATCTCGATCCGGTCATCCCAAATCCCGACTACCCCGGCCTCGACGTCGAGCGCGTGAAACGGCTCACGCGCGAATACCTCGCGTCCGTCACCGCCGTCGATCGCAACCTCGGCAATGTTCTCGCCACGCTCGACGAACTAAAGCTCACGGAAAACACGCTCGTGGTTTTCACCTCCGACCATGGCTACAACATGGGCCACCACGCGCTGCAGCACAAAGGCAACGCCTCGTGGATGCTGAAGAAGGAGTTTGTCCCGCCCGCCACGCCCACCATCAGCGCCGGCCGCCGGCCCAACATGTTCGACACGTCGGTCCACATCCCCCTCGCGATTCGCTGGCCCGGCGTGATCAAACCCGGCACCGTCAATTCGCACACGCTCTCGCACCTCGATTGGTTTCCGACGTTCGCCGCCATCGCCGGTGCGACGATCCCCGCCGGCACGATTATCCGTGGGCGCGACGTGCGGCCGCTCCTGCGGGGCGACGCGAAAAACTGGAACGACGATTTCTACGCCGAGTATTCCATGCGCCACGGCGCACAGGTCCACATGCGCATGTATCGCACCCCCGAGTGGAAACTGATCCGCGACTTCAACCACGAGGGTCGCGACGAGCTCTACCACCTCGCCGTCGATCCCGACGAGACACGCAACCTCATCGCCGATCCCAGCCCCGCCACGAAAAAAATCGTCGCCGACCTCGATGCCCGTATTCTCGCGAAGATGGAGGAGCTGAAAGACCCCGCACTCCCCCAAGCCCGCGCCCGCCGCCCGCGCTAACCCGTGTTTTCAAATTCTGTCATTGCGAGAAGCCGCGCCCTGCGCGGCGCCGAAGCAATCCAGCTGGATCGCGACGAGTGCGTCAGCCTCGGCGGCCACGGTGCGCTGCGCGCACCTCGCGATGACAACCACCTTTGAAAACAGGCGCTAGCCGGCATTTTTCTGTCACAGTTATCCCCATCCCTACGTCCATCCCGTCATGAAGCCCCATCCGTTACCCCGCTCCTTCGAAATCTACGCTCCCCGTCGCCAGTTTCTCCGCCAGCTCGCGGTCGGCTCGGCGATGTTTGCCGTGCCTGGCCTGTTCGCCCAACAGCTCACCCGCACGCCGGCCCAGACCGAGGGACCATTTTATCCCGACAAGCTCCCGCTCGACACCGACAACGATCTCATCGTCGTCAACGATGCGCTCACACCCGCCGTCGGTGAAATCACCTGGCTCGGCGGCCGGCTACTCACCGCCGCCGGCAGCCCGATCCGCAACGCCACGATCGAAATCTGGCAGTGCGACAGCACGGGCGTCTACCTGCACTCGAAGGACAGCGGCACGGGAAAAAAGCGCGACACGAACTTCCAGTGTTTCGGCCGCTTCGTCACCAGCACGACGGGCGAATATGTTTTCCGCACCATCAAACCCGTGCCCTATCCGGGCCGCACGCCGCACATTCACGTCGCGGTGAAGCTGAAGGGCAAAAAGGAACTCGTCTCGCAGTGCTATATCAAGGGCCATGCCGGTAACGAGAAGGACGGGGTGTGGAAAGGCATCAAAGACCAGCGGCAGCGCGACTCCGTGACGGTCGACTTCGCGCCCCTCGCCGGCTCGAAAGCAGGCGAACTCTCCGCCCGCTGGGATCTGGTCATGGGCCTCACGCCTGAGCTGACCTGAGGCGGGCGGAACTGCGCTGCGAAAAAATCCTCGGCGGGGCCTCAGCCTTCCAGCCGAGGTCGCATCACTCTACTTCTTGGCCTGGGCGCCGTGGGTTTTGCAGTAACGGTTCGATGCGGCTACCGGCTCTTTGTTCTCAAGGTCGACGTCGTTCAGCGAGGCCTTCGCGCCCCACGAAAAAATCTTCTCGAACC
This sequence comes from Opitutaceae bacterium, assembly GCA_031379235.1. Lineage (GTDB taxonomy): Bacteria > Verrucomicrobiota > Verrucomicrobiia > Opitutales > Opitutaceae > ER46. The sequence goes on from JANNEY010000083.1 coordinate 24,902, forward strand.
ACGGCAGCCAGCGGCTGTGGCGGATCTGCTCGAGGAAGTAGACCTCGTGCTCCTTTTCCTTGATGCCCATTTCATAGAGCACGTCGTCATGCTCGCGGATGCCGAGCGCCTGGAAATAGCGCATCATGACGAAGTATTCGCAGACGTTCCCGCTCTCCAGCTTGCCCGCGAAAAAATACGGCATGAACCAGCCAATCACATGGCAGCTCGCCGAAATTATTTTCCCGATCAGGAAAAACCGCACCTCGTAATAACGCGACACCGGCACGTCGTAGCGCCGCATCAGCCCGAGCACGTTCTCACGGTGATGCCACTCGTCGTCTTCGATCTGCTTTACCGCCTGCTTCGCGGCCGGATCTTTGAGCGAACTCGCGTGGCCGACGTAGGCGAACGCCGCCGCTCGCTCCGCCGAGTAAGCCCGTTGCAAGAGATCGACGAGCGCCGGGTGGTTGAGTTTCATGCGGGAAAAAGTGAGCGAAAGGCAATCGCCGCGCACGGGCGAGGCTGATTCGGGCGGTGCTTTGCCTCGTTGTGCGTTGCCTTCGCGGAATTTCGTCGTGCGCTCGCCCCTCACGCGCCCCATGGTGCGCCGTGCTGGCCAACCCCTCGCCATTCTCATGCTTATCGTCCGCCCTCTGATTCGGTTCGCGGTTGCTTCCGCCGCCCTCGCTTCGCCCTCGTTCGCCGACCCGGCCGCCCTCACCGCCCTGCTCTCGCGTCCGATCCTTGAAACAGGCACGCCGCTCGCCGAGGTGCAGGCGTTCACCGAGTCGCGCGTGCCGGCGATGCCCGCGGTCACCACGCTCGCCGAATGGAAAACTTTTGCCGAGCGCACGCGGCGCGAGGTGCTGGAGAAAATCGTTTTCCGCGGCGCACTCGCCCGCGCGTGGCGCGATGCCAAGACCAAGGTCGAGTGGCTCGACCCCATTCCCGGCGGCCCGGGCTATTCGATTCGCAAGCTGCGCTACGAGGCGCTGCCCGGCCTCTGGATTCCCGCACTGCTTTATTTACCCGACAACGTCCCGGGAAAAATCCCGGTCCACCTCGCCGTCAACGGCCACGACAAGGACGGCAAGGCCGCACCCTACAAACAGCTTCGCTGCATCAATCTCGCCAAGCGCGGCATCGCCTCGCTCAACGTCGAGTGGTTCGCGCAGGGCCAGCTCCGCACCGATGGCTTCGGGCACTACCGGATGAACCAACTCGATCTCTGCGGGGTGAGCGGGCTCGCGCCGTTCTACCTCGCGATGTCGCGCGGGCTCGATGCGTTGCTCGCCTTGCCGTTCGCCGATGCGACCCGCGTCGCTGTCAGCGGCCTTTCCGGCGGCGGCTGGCAGACGATTATCATCAGCTCCCTCGATCCCCGCGTGACGCTCGCGAATCCCGTCGCCGGCTACTCGAGCTACCGCACGCGCGCGCGCCACCTCTCCGATCTCGGCGACTCGGAGCAGACGCCCAACGATCTCGCCACCGTCGCCGACTACACTCACCTCACCGCCCTCCTCGCCGGCCGCAACGCGCTCCTCACCTACAACGCCAAGGACAATTGCTGCTTCGCCACCGACCACGCGCTGCCTCCGCTCCTCGACGCGGCCGAGCCTATCTTCAAGCTCTACGGCCAGCCGCAGCGCCTCCGCTCGCACAACAACTCCGATCCCGGCACGCACAATTTCGAGGTCGATAACCGGCAGGCGTTCTACCGCATCGTCGGCGCCACGTTTTTCCCGGGCGATGCAGGGTTCAACGCGCAGGAAATTCCCTCGCAGCCCGAGGTAAAAACCGCCGCGCAGCTCGAAGTCCCGCTCCCGCCCGGCAACCTCGACTTCAACCAGCTCGCGCTCGCCGCCGCAAAAAATCTCCCGCGTGCCGGCACTGCGACGCGCGAGAAACTCGCTGAACTCGTGAAGTTCAAATCGATCGCCGTCACCGCGACGCGCACCGGCACCGAGGCGCGCGACGGCGTGCAGGCTACCTTCTGGAAACTCCGCCTTGGCGGCACGTGGACCGTGCCCGTCACCGAGCTTTTTCCCGCCAGCACCACCGCGCCCACCGGCACCACGCTCCTCGTCGCCGACGCCGGCCGCAAATCCACGGCCGCGCGCGCCGCAGCTCTCCTCGCTACCGGCCAGCGCGTGCTCGCCCTCGATCCATTTTATTTCGGTGAATCGAAAATCTCGCAGCGTGATTTTCTCTACGCGCTCCTCGTCGCCGCCGTCGGGGAGCGGTCGCTCGGGCTTCAGGCGAGCCAGCTCGCCGCCGTCGCGCGGTGGGCCGGCAGCGAATTCAAGATTTCCCCCGCGACCATCACGCTCGAGTCTTCCGGCCCGCGCCTCGGCCTCGCCGCGCTCGTCGCCGCCGCGCTCGAGCCGCGCGCCATCGGCCGGCTGCATCAAACCGACGCCCTCGCCAGCCTGCATGAAATTCTCCGCCAAGACTGGTCCGTCGATCAAAAGCCCGAACTATTCTGCTTCGGCCTGCTCGAGTCATTCGACGTGCCGCAGCTCCACGCCCTCGTCGGTGCCGCGCGACTTAAGTAGCCTGAAGCCCTCGGAGGACGAGGTCTGGTTGACCGCCGCTACTGCACGCCCGACCGCCGACATGTGCCTTGGGCGATGGCTAACAAGAACTGGCGGTTCTTCACCACCTCCATCCTTGCGTCACATCGCAAGGCCCTGCACTTTGCGAATCATGGAGCTGCGCACGATGCCCGCCTACAGCTTGACCGATGCCGCCCGCTGCATTGGCGCGCATCCCGCCACGCTGCGCTCATGGTTCAAAGGCCGCTCCTACCCCACCAAGGACGGACCACGGCGCTCGCCAAATTTGCTGGTTCCGGCGGCACCGGATGCGCTTTCGTTTCAAAATCTAATCCAAGCCCACGTCGTTCAGGGCATCCGCAAGCGCTACCACATTCCCATGCATCGGGTCCGCGATGCGCTGAAGTATCTGTCTGAGAGCGTCGGCAATCTCGACCTCCTCGCCTCGGAAAAATTCTACCACGATACCGAGCACCTGCTGCTGAAGGTCGAGGATCGGCTGATTTCGCTTTCGGAACGCGGGCAGACGGTGAGCGAGACGGTTCTCGCGCAATACCTGCACCGGATCGACTACGGCAAGGACGGTTTCGCGTCGCGCCTCCATCCGTTTCTCTACACGGCGACAGGCCAGCTCTACGAACCGCAACATATCATGATCGATCCGACGATCGGTTTCGGCAAACCCTGCATCGAGCGACTGGGGGTCAAGACGGACATCATCGCCGAACGCTTTCTCGCCGGAGAACCCATCGAGGAACTCACGGCGGACTATGGAGCCAAGCCCGAGGAAATCCAGGAAGCCATCCGCTGGTCCGCCCGCAAGGCCGCCTGAGGCTCCGGTCTTTTTCATCGACCGCGACACCGGCGGTCGGTTGTTGGCCGCTGCGTTGCGGACCGGAGGTTACCGGATCGAGCTGCACGACGAACATTTCGCGCAGGACACGAAGGATCCGTTTTGGATTCGCAGCGTCGCCGAGCGGCGCTGGGTCATCCTGACCTGCGACCGCAACATCGCGCGCAAGGAGCCGGAACGCTCACTCTTCTCCGCGGCGCCGACGCACACGTTCATCCTCTACGCGCTCTCGCACGTTCAACGGGAGCAGCGCGTGCCGCTCGTGCTGGTGGTGTTGCCGAAACTCTCCGCGCTGGTGGCGTCGGGCGCGGCCCACGGCATCTACCGCGTCCACACGGACGGGAAGATCGAGCACCTGGCGAACATCAAGGCGAGGTTTCGGCTGGAAGATTTTTAGACTCCGGCGGCTGGAGGAAATCGGCCCAACTGATCCAGCCTTGATGCTTATAGACTGTGGCTGGATTGCGTGGAATGTCCTGCGGTAGATTGCCGCGGATATGGCACCACTCGGTCCAAGCGGTTCCGGTTTTCAAACCGAGTGTTCGCGCAAGAGCGCGAGCTTCGTCAAATGGGCGAAAGACTTTCTCGAATGGCGCGATGGTTCCTGTGCCCAGCCAATCCCCCCATCCGCGCCACACATCTCCGTAAACATTTTTCGGATTTCTCGGGATATCGGAAGGACGCGACGGTTTATCGGGGACTTCGCCGTTAATGTAACGAGACCAATGAGTCGAACTGGTAAGTTCGAGGCTTTGCACAAAGGCTCGGGCAGAGGAGAATTCTCTGAAGCGGCTAGCTCGGGTCGCCCGGCGCGGTAATTCGATTCCCAGCCAATCACCCCAGGTAAATCCGGAGGCGGCGTAAGTCTGATTGGGGTTGCGAGGAATGCCGACCGGCATCGGTGATTGACCCTTGAGTTGGCCTCGGGCGTAACGAGCCCATTCACCGTGAAATCGTAGCCCGAGCGCGCGAACAAAGGCACGGGCCTCAGGATAAGGTAGATAAGACCGTTGCTTTCCTGCTGTCTGTCCGTTCCCGAGCCAATCACCATATCCCTCCCACCCCATCCCTTTGTAGTAGTGTTCCGGCCCAGCAGGAACTCCTGCAAGACGTGGAGGGAGGTGGGGCATCTTTCCTGTGCAGTATCGTCGCCATGCACGTTGGCCAGATAGTTTTAGGCTTCGTGCGAACTCACGTGCCTTGTCGAAGGCCATCAATGTAAACTCGCCATATTCACCATTTCCACGCCCAACCCAATGGGCCCAATTGATCCAGCCTTTGCCACGATATCCGTGCATTGGGTTGCGCGGAATATCAGGCGGCAACGGTGGTTTGCCCTCAATTCCTCTCCGGGCGTAAATGCGCCATTCGGTGCCGTCTTTTATTCCTAGTGCTGCAACGAAAGCACGGGCCTCGTCGTGAGGCCGAAGTTGCTTTCGTGTTGCGGGACGGCGATGGCCGAGAAAGTCACCCCAATCGATCCAACCATTCTTTTCGTAAACGCTCGGTGGCGTCTGAGGAATATCGCGAGGAATTTGGCCGGCTTTCCACCGCCTTATCCACTCAGGTTGTTTTGTGATTCCGCTTTGCCGCGCCCACTCCCGCGCCTCATTGAAGGTGCGATAGTCGAGCTTCGCCATGGTCTCCCAGCATTTGACCTCGATCTTGCTGGCGAATTCATCGGCGTTCACGCCGAGCGGCGAGACGACATTCGCGAAGTCGAAGTCGACCAAGCCACCCACTTCCGGCGTGCGGCCCGCAGCTATGCCACGGAACCATTCGATGATGCGTTCGTCGTGGGCCGCCAGCGCGCGCAGAACGAAAAGCACAAATTTAAAGGCACTCGTCGCGGTGACTTCGTCGAGCGTCGCGCCGTCGGGGACGACGAGGGGGAGCAAAATGTAGCCACGCGTTTTTCCCGACGCGAGGCGGAGGGCGCGGCCGGCCGCTTGCACAATTTCGATCGTGCTCCCTTTCGGGTCGGCGAAGAAGACGCAGTCGATACGGGGCACGTCTACGCCTTCGGTGAGGCAGCGGGCGTTGGTGATCAGTGAAGGCGCAACGGCGAGGAAGTGTTTGATCTCCCGCTGTCGGGCGCCGCTGCCGAGTTTGCCTGAAACGTGAAAAGCGGGGATCGGCGTCTCGCTTGCGAGGTGCGCGTTCAGATCATTGCAAAGAGCGGTGAAACGGGCCGCGCGAGCGATGCTGCTGTGGAAGGAAACGGTGTGCCGCACGCCATGGACGGCAGTCGCTCGTCGCAGCGCGATGAGACTGGCGAGGGCCAGCGCGGTGATTTCGTCGGGACCGTCGGGGCCAAGGTCGAGCCAGCGGTTGGCGGCGACGAGCGCGGCGACATCCGACTGGCGCACGCCGATGGTGAGGATGCGGTAGTCGCAGAGGATGGCGGGCTCGGCGGCGATGGCGGCTTTGAACGAGAGCTTGTAGAATTCCTCACCGTAAAGCGCGGGGTCCTCCATCGACACGATGTCGTCAGAGGTGCCCGCGAAACGTCGCTCGGTGGCCGTCATGAAGAGGCGACGCGGGAGTGGGAGATTGGCGTCGTCGAGGAGATGGGCGAAGACGCCGGCAGCTTTGCCCGTGGTCTTGTGGGCCTCGTCGAGGACGGCGAAATCGAAGGCGAAGCCGGCGGTGCGCGCGGCGGCGGCGAGGACGGGCGAGCTTTGGTAGGTCGTCAGGACAACGAATAGGCTGGGCGTGGCGCTCAGCGTCGTGAGGTGCGCGGCGAGGGCGGCGGGTGCGGTGTCGCACGGGATGCCGAGTTCGTGGACATGGGCGACGGTTTCCGCGCTTTCGACGCGGGTGACTTCGTCGTCGCTGCAGACGCAGAGCCAGTCGACTGGGCGGTTGTCAGCGAGGGCTTCGCGCATCCATGTCTCAAGCGTCTGGCGGACGAGGGCGAGGCTGGGGACGGCGATGAGCACGCGCGTCACTGCAAGTTCGCGGGCGATCCAGTATGCGGTGAGACTTTTTCCCGAGCCGCAGGGGCTGATGAGTTTGCCGCGGGCTTCGTTGCGGTCGCGGTAGTGAACGAGCGCGGCGGCGATGGCGGCGTGTTGGTGGGCTTGAGGAACGCGCAGCAACGGGCGCGCGGGCGGGGCGGTGGCGGCGAAAGAATCGCGGAGCGAAGCGAAGAAATCGGGGCCAAGTTCGCTCCACGTTTCCGCGGTGAGATCGCCGAGTTTTGGGAGGTCCTCGAGGATTCCTGGAATGCGCGCGGTCGTCGTGCAGACGAGGGCGAAGACGATCTCACGGCAGACGGTGAAAGTGAGCGAGGTGAACGTCGCCAGCTCGCGGTGAGTGAGTGTGGCGTTGGCGTTGCTCCGATATTTCGCCTGAATGCCCCAGAATTCACCGCTGTGTGTGCGGGCGAGAAGGTCGATGCCCTCATCGCGAGGCGGGAAATTCAGGCGGGCACGGAGGTCGGCGGGGACTTCGTGGTGAAACCAGACTTCGGCGAGCTTCGTGCGGTATTTCGGGTCGAAGCGCAGGTAATGGCGAACGACATGCTCGAAAGCGGTGCCGCGGTCACGCTCGGTGAGCGTGCTGGCGACGGCGATAAAGTCGTCCCATGAATTGATGCGTTTGAAAATCGGGAGCGGCTGCATCGCGACGGGATTCCTTGGGTGCGGAACAGACTACGGCAAGCCCGCTCGCGAGATCAGCTCAAGGCAACTCCCTCGCGCGGCCGAGAAATTCGCCCGCTTCTCCAAACCCTCCTCACGCCGCCATTGCCGCCGCTCCCATTCCCGCGCACAACTTCCGTGCGTGAACCCCACCCCTTCAAAACTGATCCGCCGCACGCACATGTATCTGGCGCTGTTTCTCACGCCGTGGATGCTCATCTACGCGCTGAGCGGATTGGTGCTGAATCACGGGCCGGCTGTGCGCGCCTTCTACGGCGCCGCGTGGGGTCAGTTTGAAAAGGTCGAAGAGCGACCCTACACCGCCGCGTTTTCCGAGGGCGCCGACAATCGCATGATCGGCGCGCAGGTGCTCGAACACCTGGGGCTCTCGGGCACGTTCAACGTCCAAGGCCAGCCCAACCAACCGCGGCTGGTCATCACGCGCAACGCCGCGTTCTCCGCGCATCGCGTCACGTATTTCCGCACCGAGAATCGGCTGCTCGTCGAGAAGCAGGCGTTCTCCGCGCCGGTCTTCCTAAATCGCGCGCACTTCCGGCACGGCTACGAGCAGCCGTTCTTGGCGGCGAAAATCTGGGCGGTGATCGTGGACCTCGCCGTGGTCGGGATGCTGTTCTGGATTCTGTCGGGCCTCTGGATGTGGTGGGAAATCAAACCCGCCCGGCTCACCGGCGCGGCCTTCGCGCTGGTCGGCGTCGCGATGTTCGGCGTCGTGCTCGCGACCATCTGACGGAGACCACCCCGATGAAAAACTGGAATCTCCTCTTCCGCCGGACGCACCTCTACCTCGGAATGATCATGCTGCCGTGGATGGCGATGTATGCCGTGTCCACGTTTCTGCTCAATCACGGCGAACACTTCCGGCCCCGCCCCGCCGATCTGCAGTGGCGGCTGCTCTGGGAAAAGGACTACGCGCTCGACGTGCCGCCGGGGACCGACGCCCTCCGCGCCACCGCGCAACGCGTGCTGACCGACAGCGGCGTGAGCGGCGGCTTCGGCGTCCAGCGCCAGGGCCAGCGGCTCAACATCAACGTGCTGAATTTCTTCGCGCCCACGCGGCTCACCTACGACATCGCCGGAAAAAAACTGCGCGCCGAAACGCGCAATCACACCTGGGCCGAAGTCCTGATCCGTCTCCATGAACGCACGGGCTATGGCCGCGGCGGATTTCTCCACGATCTCTGGGCGCTCATCGTCGATTTCTTTTGCCTCGGCCTGCTGGCCTGGATCGCCACCGGCCTCTATCTCTGGTGGAAACTCTCCGCCGCGCGCCGTTGGGGTTTCATCGCCATCGGCGGCGGCGGCGCCACGATCGTCACGCTGGTCCTCACCCTCTGAACTGGGCGCGATTTTTTCGTCTTCGGCTGAAATCTTCCGTCCCGCGCTTCTCCGTATGAAAACATTCATCCCCTTCTCCGGCCTCGCCGTCCTCGTCGCCTTCGTCTCGCTCGTCGCCGGCTCCGGCCCCGCTCTCGCACAAGCCGATCCTGCGCCCGGCTACAAGCAGCGCGTCGCCACCGACGTCGAGGCGATGCGCAAGCAGACGCAGGTCATGATCGACATGGTGTTCAGTTTCGCGGAGCTCGGCTTCCAGGAATTCGAGACCTCGAAATACCTCACCGGCATCCTCGAGCAAGAGGGTTTCAAAATCGAGCGCGGCATCGCCGGCATGCCGACCGCCTGGGTCGCCACGTGGGGCTCGGGCCATCCCGTCATCGCCCTCGGCTCCGACATCGACTGCATCCCGCAAGCTTCGCAGAAACCCGGCGTCGCCTACCGCGATCCGATTGTCGTCGGCGCGCCCGGCCACGGCGAGGGCCACAATTCCGGTCAGCCGCTCAACCTCACCGCGGCCCTCGCCGTGAAGCGTCTGATGCAGCGCGAGCAGCTCCCCGGCACCCTCAAGCTCTGGCCCGGCGTCGCCGAGGAGCAGCTCGGCGGCAAGGCCCACCTCGTGCGCGCCGGTGTGTTTCGCGACGCCGACGCCGTGATCTTCAGCCACGTCTCAAACGAGTTTCGCACCACGTGGGGCACCGGCCCCAACACCGGTCTCGTCTCCGTCGAGTATGCGTTCGCCGGCGAGAGCGCGCACGCCGCCGGCTCCCCGTGGCGCGGGCGCAGTGCGCTCGATGCCGTCGAGCTCATGAACGTCGGTTGGAACTACCGCCGCGAGCACCTCCGCCTCCAGCACCGCTCGCACTACGTCATCACCAACGGCGGCGACCAACCCAACGTCGTCCCGCAAAACGCGAGCGTCTGGTATTTTTTCCGTGAGCTCGACTACGAGCATATCAAGGAACTCCACGCCATCGGCGACACGATGGCGCGCGCCGCCGCCCTGATGAGCAACACCACCATGACCACGCGCGTGCTCGGCTCCGCCTGGCCCGGCCATTTCAACCGGCCTATCGCCGAAGCCATGCACGCAAACATCAAGGCCGTCGGCCTGCCCGCTTGGAGCGAGGCCGACCTCAAGCTCGCGCGCGCCCTCCAAGCCGAGCTCAAGGCCCCGATCACCGGCCTGCCCCTCGCGCTGAAAAATCTCCAAGGCCCCGCCACCGAAGAGACGCGCACCGGCGGCTCCGACGACATCGGCGACGTTTCGTGGACCGTCCCCACCATCGTCCTCAACTACCCCGCCAACATCCCCGGCCTGCCCGGCCACAACTGGGCCAACGCGATCGCGATGGCCACGCCCATCGCGCACCAAGGCACCACCGCCGGCGCCAAGGCTCTCGCAATGACACTCGTCGATCTGCTCACCAAGCCCGCCCTCGTCGCCCAAGCCCGGGAGTATTTCGAGAAGGAGCAGACGAAAGGGAAAAAATACCAGCCCCTCATCGGCCCCGAGGACAAACCGGCCACGTGGCTCAACACCCGCATCATGGCCGACCACCGCGAGGCGATGAAGAAATTCTATTTCGATCCCGCGAAACACGACACCTACCTCGAGCAACTCGGCATCGCCTACCCCACCGTGCGCACGGGCGCGGGAGAGCCGGCAAAAAAGTAAACCTCACCTCCACCCTCCGTGATCCCAACAACACCCCGCTCCCTCACCCTCCTCACCGCGCTGCTGGCCTTCGCGTCCCTTCCGTCGCTTTCTTTCGCCGCAACCGCCCGCCCCCCGAACATCCTCCATCTCCACGCCGACGATCATCGCGCCGATGGCCTACGTGGGCTCGGCCATCCGCTGCTCGAGACGCCCCACCTCGACACGCTCGTCGCGCGCGGCACGACCTTCACGCACTGCTACACGCAGGGCTCGATGGTCGGCGCCGTCTGCCTCCCGAGCCGCACGATGCTGCTCACCGGCAAATCCTGGCGCCGCATCCCCAACGGCCGCGACGCCAGCGCCGACGCCTCGCAATCGCTCCCGAAAGTCCTCAGCCGCGCGGGCTACACGACCTTTCACGTCGGCAAGGGCGGCAACGAATTCACCGCCGGGCTCAACGCCTTCGACACGAATCTCGTCATGAATGACGGCGGCGCCGAACTGCGCCGCGGCTCGAGCGAGCGGCACGCCGATGCCGCGATCAAGTTTCTCAAGGAGCGTCCGTCTTCCACTGCCGCCACGCCCGCGAAACCGTTCTACATCTATTTCGCCCCGCCTGTGCCGCACGACCCGCGCGTCGCCGCGCCCGAATTTCACGGCCGCTACGATCCCAAAAAAATTCCGCTCTCGCCCGCCTTTCTCCCGCAGCACCCGTGGGACAACGGCGACATGGCCGTGCGTGACGAACAGCTTGCCCCGTGGCCCCGCACGCCCGAGGACACCAAGCAGCAACTTGCCGACTATTACGCGTGCATCACCGGCCTCGATCACCACATCGGCCGCGTGTTCGCCGCGCTCAAGGCCGCGGGCGAATGGGACAACACGATCATCATCTTCACCGGCGACAACGGCCTCTCGCTCGGCGAGCACGGCCTCTTCGGCAAACAAAACCTCTACGAGTTTGGCGGCATGCACGTCCCGTGCGTCATCGCCGGCCCCGGCATCCCGCACGGCCGCCGCGATGCGCTCGTTTACCTGATGGATTTGTTTCCGACGTTTTGCGATTTCGCCGGCGCTAAAATCCCCGCCGGCGTCGAGGCCCACAGCCTCGCCCCGATCATTTACGGCCGCGTGCAAAAAGTCCGCGACGTCCTCTACACCGGCTACCAAGCCGGCCAGCGCGCGCTCCGCGACGATCGCTGGAAACTCATCCGCTATCCGCTCGTCGACCGCACGCAGCTCTTCGATCTCGCCGCCGATCCGCTCGAGTTGAAAAACCTCGCCACCGATCCCGCGCACGCCCCGCGCGTCGTGGCCATGACCGCGCTCCTCCAGCGAGAAATGAAAAATTACGCCGACGACGCGCCGCTCACCGTTGCGAATCCCAAACCCGCCGCATGGACCCCGCCCGCACCCGGCCAAATTCCTGCCGACGCCTCCGCCCCGAAAAAAGGCAAAGGCAAGGCGGCGCCCAACGCCGCGGGACCAGACCGGCCACGATAAAACCCCGTTGCCCCACTCCACCTGCCGGTCTATTTTTTCCGGCAGTCACCAGCGCCAGTGCGCGATTGTGAAGCGTTGCGCCCCCCTTTTCTTTCCACCGTTGCCCACCGCCTCCCATGATCCGGCCGCTGCATTTTTTCACCCTCCTCCTCGCGGTCGCCGCGGCGCTGCCGGCGCGCGCCGATGAAGCCGCCTGCCGTGAGGCCGCACGGCGCGGACTCGCGCTCGTCACGCGGGCCGCGACCAACTGGCAGAAAAACAAAACCTGTTTCTCCTGCCACCACCAGACCCTGCCGATGCTCGCGATGGTCGAGTCCGCGCGCGCCGGTTTCGCCCCGGACGCCGCCTGGCTCAAGTCGCAGGCCGACACCACGCACCGGTATTTCGCTACTCGCATCGAGGAGATGGATGGGGGCGATCACGTGCCCGGTGGCGCGGCCACGACCGCGTTTGGTTTCTGGGCGCTCCAGCTCGACCACCGGCCGGCCGACGCAACCACCACGGCGATGGTGGCCTATCTGCTCCAGATTCAGGGCGTCGCTCGCACGCGTGACCGCAAAGCCAGCCCTCTGCCCAAACTTGAGGACGGCCGCTGGCAGGCCTCCTGCCGCCGCGCGCCGATGCAGGCGTCGTTCGTCGGCGACACCGCTCTCGTCCTGATGGGCTTGGAACACTACGCGACGCCGGCCCAACGCCCGCGGGTAGCGCAGGCGCGCGCCGCGGCGGAGAAGTGGCTGGCTGCGGTGCCGTTGAAAGATCAGCAAGATCGCGTCTGGCGTCTCTGGGGGCTGCATCATCTCGGCGGCGACGAGCAAATGAAGACGCGTGTGCGCGCCGCCATCCTCACGGCGCAGCGCGACGACGGCGGCTGGGCCGAGGGCGACGGCCGGACGAGCGACGCCTACTCGACCGCCCAAACCATGTTCATGTTGTGCAAGACCGGCACTGCGCTCGATTCCGCGGCGATCATCCGCGCTCGCGACTACCTGCTGCGCACGCAGCAGGCCGACGGATCGTGGCTCGCCGAGTCGCATGTGAAGGTCAAGGCGCAGCCCTATTTCGAAAACGGCGATCCGCACGGCGAACACCAGTTTCTTTCCACCGCCGCCACCGCGTGGGCGACGGCGGCGCTGGTGCAATTGTTGCCGCCCAAATGAAACGCGCTCTCGGCGCGCTCGCCCTCACCGCCCTGCTGCTGGCTCGGCCGATTAGGCTCCACGCCGCCGCTGCGCTCAATTCGGCGGACGTCCGATCCGCGTTCAAATCAAACCTGCAGACGACCCTGCACCGACACTTGAACCTATTGCTCCGCGCCGACGGGTCTCTCGCCGCGCTCAAGGGCAAGACCGCCGCGATGGCCATGGCCGCCGGGATGGTCAGCGCCTACGGGCGCGCCTTTGCCCCCAGCTCTCCGCGCGCCTGAAGCAAAAGGCGGACAAGTGCATCTACGCCCAGATTCTTCCCGCGCAGGAGGCGGATGGCTTCTGGCACTACGGCCTAACGGGCAATGACCCGAAGGACAAGGACGTGCTCGGCTACTTCACGCTCACGACGAAGGTGCTGATGGCCCTGTAGCGTTTCAACCCCGCGTATCGCGAGGAGTGCTTGAACGCCGCCCTGAAAAAAGCCCAGGCTTTCGCGCTTGAGGTCATCGCGTCCACGACCGAGCCGAACCACGGGTCCGCGATTCGGGAGCACGCCACCCGCGGCGCGCCGTCGCACTACTCGGTAAACGAGGATTCCAAGCGCAGTTTCCAGCTCGGCCTGATCTTGATCGGCGGCGGGCACATGGAAGAGGGCACAAAGATCATGAACGCCGCCCTCGCCCATTTCCCTTTCGGCCACGCCGGCCAGGACGGCGCCCACGCGGCCGAGCCGTCTGCGCTCATTCTTTCCGGATTGGGAAAGTGACGCGCTCCCGGAAACTCGCGGCTTTTCCCCACGGGCAGATTGGTCCATCGATGAACCACCGATGAAGCTTTACCCCGCACTTGCCACCCTCGTCGCGTTGTCCGCGACCGTTCCCGCCCTCCCCGCAGCTGCCGCCCAGCCCAACATCGTTTTCATCCTCGCCGACGACATGGGCTACGGCGACCTCGGCTGCATGGGCGCGCCCGACATCAAGACGCCGAACATCGACCGCCTCGCCGCCGAGGGCGTGAAGTTCACCGATTTCTACGCCAACGCCCCTGTGTGCTCGCCCACGCGCACCGGCTTCATGACCGGCCGCTGGCAGCAGCGCGTTGGCCTCGAGTTCGCGTTTGGCTATCAGGTGGAGCAATCGCGTCGCGTAAATGGCGCGTGGGTGCCCGAGCCCGACATCCACGGCCTCGGCCTGCCGCTCGGCGAGGTCACCGTCGCCGACCGCCTCAAGGCCGCGGGCTACGCCACCGGCGCGTTTGGCAAATGGCACCTCGGCTACCGCGACGAATACAATCCCACCAAGCGCGGCTTCGACGAATATTTCGGCGTCCTCACCGGCCACGCCGATTACTACCGGCACAACTACTACGACGGCACGGCCGTCCTCCGCGAAGGGATGAAGCCCGTGAAACGCGAGGGCTACTTCACCGACCTCGTCAACGAGTGCGCGGTGAAATTCATCCGCGACCACGCGCAGCATCCGTTCTTCCTCTACGTGCCGCACCTCGCGGTGCACGGGCCCTTCCAGCCGCCCGACGCGCCCGGCACCCCGCCCGTCACGAAGGAGAACATGCTCCTTGGCACCCGCGCGATCTACCAGGCGATGCTCGAGCGCCTCGACCGCGGCGTGGGTGAAATCCTCGCCGAGCTCGATCGCCAGGGCCTCGCGGAAAACACCCTTGTCGTTTTCTCCAGCGACAACGGCGGGGAGCGCTGGTCGCGCAACACCCCGCTCTTCCACCACAAGGCTACGCTTTGGGAGGGCGGCATCCGCGTCCCCTGCCTCATGCGCTGGCCCGCGAAACTCCCGCGCGGCGTCACCACCGCGCAGCCTGCGATCACAATGGATCTGCACGCGACATTCCTCGCCATGGCCGGCGTCGCCGCGCCGAAGGAAAAACCGCTCGACGGCCTCGACCTCCTGCCGCTGCTCACCGCGCCCGCCGGCACCGCGCCGCGCGAGCGCACATTTTTCTGGCGCATCGATCGCTCCAACCGCAAGCAGCGCGCGATCCGCGAGGGCCAGTGGAAATATCTCAACGACGGCAACACGATGGACCTCCTCTTCGACCTCGCCGCTGACATCGGCGAGCGCACCAACCTCAACTCCCGCCACCCCGAAATCGCCGCGCGCCTGAAAAAATCCCTCGCCGCGTGGGAAGCCGAGATGGACGCCACGCCGCGCGAGATCCTCGTGCGCTAAAAACGCCCAGCGCCTCAGTCAGTTGCTGGCGCCGCATCAGTTTCGTTTTTCGTGGTCATGGCGAGGGGCGGAGCGACGAAGCAATCCAGCCATTCGATAAGCCCACGGCCCCGAGCTCGGTCGAGGAAGTGAATAATTTCAGCTGGATTGCCGCGCCCGCCGGGCCGGGCTCGCAATGCCAAATCAAACTGCCCCGCGCCTCGTTTCAGGATTGTCCGCGGGTCGGCCCATGATTCGTATGCCAGGCAATCCCCATGCCCGCCGCCTCTTCGCTCCACCCTACCTTCCTTGCTGTCGCAGTCCTCAGCATTGCACTGCTCAGCTCGGCTGCCCACGCCGCCGAAAACTGGCCGCAGTTCCGCGGACCGACCGGCGACGGGCACTCCGACGCCAAAAAACTGCCTCTGACTTTCAGCGAGACCGAGCACGTCAAGTGGGCGACCGAGATTCATGGCAAGGCCTGGTCGTCGCCCGTGATTTGGAAAAACCAAATCTGGCTCACCACCGCGACGCTCGACGGCAAGGAGCTCTCCGTCGTCTGCCTCGACAAGGCGACGGGCAAGATCATCCGCGACACCGTGCTCTTCCGCATCGCCGAGCCCCAGTTCTGCCACGCGTTCAACTCCTACGCCTCGCCCACGCCGGTGATTGAGGAAGGCCGGGTTTATGTGACCTTCGGCTCACCCGGCACGGCGTGCCTCGACACCAAGACCGGGAAGGTGCTCTGGCAGCGCACCGATTTTGTCTGCAACCATTTCCGCGCCGCCGGCTCCTCGCCGATTCTCCACGGCAATCTCCTGCTGATGCACTTTGACGGGAGCGACTTTCAATACGTCGTTGGCCTCGACAAGAAGACCGGCCGCACCGTCTGGAAGACCGACCGCTCCATCGACTTCAAGGATCTCGACGCCGAGGGCAAGCCGGCCATGCAGGGCGATCTGCGCAAGGGATTCTCCACGCCGCAGATCATCGTGCAGGACGGCAAGCCCGTGATGCTGAGCAGCGGGGCCAAGGCGCACTACGTCTACGATCCGTTGACGGGAAAAGAGATCTCCCGGCTCGAAGAGCGCGCGCAGCACAGCGCCAGCAGCCGGCCGGTCGTCGCGCACGGCATGGTTTTCCTCCAGACCGGCTTTGCCAAGAGCCAGCTCCTCGCCGTCAAGCTCGGTGGCCAAGGTCTGCTCGACGAGACGCAGGCTGTCGTCTGGCGGGAAAAGAAAAATATCCCCAACAAACCCTCGATCCTCGCCGTCGGCGATCTGCTCTTCCTCGTCGACGACACCGGCGTGGCGGCCTGCCTCGAGGCCAAGACCGGCGTCGAAGTGTGGCGCGAGCGCCTGCCCGGCGGCTACTCCGCCTCGCCGATCTACGCGGCGGGGCATATCTACTTTTTCAGCGAGGCGGGTCATGTGACGGTGCTCGCGCCGAGCCGCACCTTCACCAAGGTCGCAGAAAATAAATTTTCGGTCGGCTTCATGGCTTCGCCGGCCGTCTCCGGCAACGCGCTCTTCGTGCGCACGCGCACGCATCTCTACCGCGTGGAGTAGATTTGTTGGAGGTGGAGCATGTTGCCCCCAACGCGCTGGCTCGTAAAGCATGGCTCGATTCGATTAAAGCGCGTTGGAGGCAACGCGCTCCACCTCAAGGCGGGGTTCGGCGACCCCTCCCTTCATCAATCGGGGCACTCAGCCCGTCCGCGGCCCAAAATCCTCCAGATACTGCGCGACGATCGTTTTGAGCGGCGGTGGTGGCGGGAGACCGAGCGCGAGCGCCCGCGCGCCATCCACGCTTACCGGCCAGTTGCTGACAATACCCTGGATGCGCGCGTCGAACGCGTCGGTGATCAGCCCGGCTTTGATCCCGCGCTCGACGGCGACTTCGCGCACGATCGCCTCAGCGAGTTTTGGCGTCACGCGATGCGCGGGCAAAACGTAGCCGCGATCATCGCCGAGCTTTGCCTCGGGCACCTCGTGCAACGCGACGAACGAATCGATCACGGTGCGGTAGCCGGTCATCGGATGGCACTGGTCGCGGCGCACCGGGAGCGCGCAGGTCTCGCCATTGAGCGGCTCGCGAAACATTCCGCTCGCCCAGCTCGACGCCGCGGCGTTGGGCTTGCCCGGCCGCACGATCACGGTCGGCAGGCGCGCGGAACGGCCGTCGAAGAAGCCCTTGCGCGAATAGTCGTTCACCATCAGTTCGCAAATCGCCTTGGTCATCCCGTAGGTGGTGCGCGGCGTGAGTTTCGTGCGATCGGTGTTCGGGTCCTGCATCGCCTCACCACCGTAGCACGCGATGCTGCTCGCGAAGACCACGCGCGGCCGGCCCACCGCGGCGCGCGCCGCTTCGAAGACATTGCGCCCGCCGTCGAGATTCACGCGCAGCGCATCGTCGAAGCGTTCCTCACACTCCCCGCTCACCATCGAGGCCAGGTGGAAAATCGAGGTCGCCGCCTCGCTGCCAATCGCGGCCAAGACCGTCGCGCGATCGCCGATATCGCCCTTGACCTGGCGCACGCGCGGATCAGTCGCGGGCCGGTGAAACGCCGCATCAAGCAGCACAATTTCGCGAATCCGCTCGGGCTTGCCCCAGGGGCCGGTGAGTTCTCCGCGCTGGAGAAGTTTCTGACAAAGCTGCGAGCCGAGGAAGCCGCCGCCGCCGGTGATGATGACTTTCATGCGAGGTGCTGAGTTGGGTGAGAGAAGGGGCGCCCATTCACGACCAACATCGCGGCGGGCCGCAATGCTTGTCCTCGGCGTGGGTCCGAGACTCTGGTCGGGAAAGCAATCCGATGGGATCGAGTGTTTTCAAATTCTGCCATTGCGAGAAGCCACGCTCTGCGCGGCGCCGTGGTAATCCAGCTGGATCGCCACGGCGCACTTCGCGCACCTCGCGATGACAATACATTTTGAAAACACGCCTTAGTCGACGAGTCCGACAATCTCGAGCAGGGCGAGAAACGCGCGCTGCGTGCCACGGTAGCTGTCCTTCGAATCAAACTGCTCGTCGAGCGCATGATTCCCCGTGCCATCACCGCCGCTGCGCAGGGTGACGGCGGGAATGCCGAGGCTGATCGGGATGTTGGAATCGGTGCTGCTCGCGTCGAATCGCGACTGGATGCCGAGCGCGTTATCGGCCCGGCGCACCGCCTGCAGGATCGGGGCATCGTCCGAGACCCGTCCCGTGGGCCGTCGGCCCACGGTCTCGATCTTGGCTGAGACGGGCGTGCGGTTGTTAGTCACGCGCGCGAGAGGGTTGCGGCCGTGCGCCGCCCAGAATTCGTTTTCCTCCTTCACCGCTGCTGCCACCGCGGCGCGAAACGCCGCATCGATCTTCTCGAGTTCGGCCGCGCTCACCGAGCGCATATCAATCTCCATCGTCGCCGTGCGCGCGATCGAATTCACCGATGTGCCGCCGCCAATCATGCCGACGTTGAAGGTGGTCTTCGGCGTCTCCGGCACCTCAAAGCGCGCGATTTTTTCCATTGCCCGGCCGAGCGCGTGGATGGGATTCACGAGTCCGAACTGGCCATAGCTGTGGCCGCCCGCCGCCTCGAACGTCACACGGTAGCGATTGCTGCCCACGGCACCGCTGGCCGCACCGAGGCCCGTCCCGTCGAGCGAAACAAAATGCGTGATCTGCCCCTTGAGCTCTTTCTCGAAAAGATGCCGCACGCCCCGCAAGTCACCGAGCCCCTCCTCGCCGACCGTGGCGACAAAGACCACGGTGCCCTCGGTCGCAAATTTTCCCGCCTGCAGCACCCGAATCACCGCGAGCATCACCGCGAGTCCACGGCAATCGTCCGCGATCCCCGGGGCTTTCAAAATCGTGCCGATGCGCTTCACCTTCGTGTCCGTGCCGGCGGGAAAGACCGTGTCGAGGTGCGCGGAGAAGACGAGCCGGGTCGTCGTATTCCGACCCGGGCGTTCGCCGAGCACGTTGCCCTCGGCATCAACGCGCACGTTTAGGAGGCCGAGCTCGAGAAATTTTTTTCGGAAATATTCTCCGCGCACCTTCTCCTCAAAGGGCGGTGCCGGAATCTCGCAAATCCGCACCTGCTCATCGAGCGTCTCCGGCTCGCTGATTTGGATCGATTGGAGGGCCGACCGCACCGCCGAGCGATCCGCGACGGACGCCGCCTGGACGGCGACCGCCAAGCAGGCGGTGACGATGAACGTGAGCCGGACGAAAAACGAATGCGAGTGGTGCGACATACCACGAGCGTGAAGGAGTCGGCCTGAAGGTCGCAAGCCCGCCGCGGAGTCGGCGTGCTCGTGCTCTCAGGCGAGGCAACGGCGGCCGACGCCGCGCGCGCCACGCCCCCGCCCGAGCTCGTGCTCCCAAGTCTCGCCGAGCTCGGCGATTTGCTAGCTACGGCGCGTGCGTAACGCGACGCGCGCGGCCGCGCCCGCGCTCCTCAGTTGCCTGTCACCCAAGATTTCGCGGCAGCGTAGTCGAGCAAGGTGGCCATCAAGGGGCCGCGGCCCGAGTTATCCACGTCGTGCAAGCACTGGCAGGCCGCGATGACCCGGCCTTGGCCATGCGAATATTCGACAAAGGTCGGGCGGTCGTTGAACCGCTCGGTCCCCTTTGATTCCACGGCGAGGACGAGCGCTTCGCTCGGCACGCCGGAAAGGTAACCGTGGCTCGCCGCGTTGGCGCGAATCGCCCGCTGGCTACCGAACGGCGCGAAGATCGGATGGTTCGGGGCGATGATCGCGTTTTCGAGGCCGCCATGCGGTATCATCGTCACGCCGCGCGGCAGAACCACGGACGTGCCTTCGGCACCGTTGAGCTCGAGCAGCAAGGTGCCGCCCTTCGCGACGTAATCGTCGAACCGGGCCGCGTGGCGGATGTAGTCGGGATAAAATTCATTCTTTGGCTGCGCACCCGGCACGATGATCGCGGTGTAGCGCGACAGATCCGCGTCCGCCATCGCGCTCGATCCTTTCAACTCGACCTCGTGGCCGACCGCTCGGAGCACATGCTCGAAATCGGTCGGGCGTCCCCACGAGGGTGTGTTGCGAAAAACCAGAAAGGCGCCGGCCGGCCGCGGCTCAGGCTTCGCCGTCGCTGGCGGCGGCTGACCCGCCTTCGCCTGCACCATCGTCCAGAATCGGTTTTGCGCCCACACCGCCTTTTGGCCGTTGACGGTCAAGAATGTGACCATCGATTCGTCGTCGACGACGCGGAAGCGCTGCGCCCCCTCGGCGAGCAGGTTGACGCGCTTGCCGTCAACGTCGACTGCAAGGGCATTTTGATCGACGCGCACGTTGACGGTCGGGCCGCCATTGAGTGTCCGATACGAGCCGACATACCCCGCCTGCACCTGCGGATCGATCGACACGGATTTTCGCGCCACCGGCCGGAAATCGGGCCACTCGTATTCGTTGGCGATCGCGTGCTCGATCTCCTTGATCAAGGCCGCGCCGTTGTCCCCGTTCGTCATGACGACACAGCCGAGCCCGGAGGCGTAGGCGAAGAGGTGACACTTGAAACCCTCGTTGGCGCCACCGTGGTCGAAGCGGAGCGTGGCGTCCGCTCCCGTGACCCTGATGCCCAGTCCCATCGAATCGAGTTGTCGCGTCAGCATCTGCTGGGTCATCGCCGCCGAAATCACCTTGTTCGACTCACCGCGCAGCGACTGCTGCAGCTCGATCGCGAAGCGCGCGAGATCGGTGGGCGTCGTCCAAAGCCCGTCGGGCGCGAGCTCAGGATAAGCGTGCCATTTGCCGGCGATCGGCTTGCCGTCGCCGCGATGCGCGCGGGCGGCATTCGCCGTCCACGCAGCCGGCAACGGTTGCGCGAAGGTGCTGCGCGTCATGCCGAGCGGCTTTAGAACCGACGATTGCAGGAGCACCTCGAACGACTCTCCCGTGACATCGCGGACCATCTGGTGCATCACCACATACCCGCCGCCGGAGTAGCGCTCCAGCGTGCCGGGTTTTACGTCCACGCGAATGGCGCCGGAATTCGCCGGCCGCGCGCCATCGAGAATCTGCGCCAAGCTCGGGAGCGCTTCGCCTTCGGCGTAACCGCGAAATCCGTGGACGGTGAGCCCGGCCGTATGACTCAGCATCCGGCGTAGAGTCACCTTTTCCTCCGCCGTGAAAGCATTCGCCGGGACCTTCCACGTCTTGAGCACCTCATTGATATCCTGATCGAGCGAGAGCTGGCCCGCTTCGACCAAGCGCAGGAGCGCGAGCGCACTGACGGGTTTGCTGATCGAGGCCGCCTGAAACACCGTCTCGGCGTTCACCGGCACCGCGCCGCCGGCTTCCAGCGTGCCGTAGCCTTTGGCCCATTCGATCTTCCCGTCGTTGATCACGGCAATGCTCACGCCCGGCACGCGATGGTGCGCCATCCGCTCCGGCAGCGTCCACTTAATCGGGTGGCCCTCGGCAAAGACGCGGGGCGCAAGGCCTGCTTCGACGCGCGCGATGCGCTCAAGGTCCGCGGCGTGGCTTGCCGTCGCCAGCAGGCCGACGGCGCAAAACACCGCGAAGGATCGAAATGAAGTCAGGGACGCGAAACGAAACGAATGATTCATGGCGGGCGGAGTGAGGTCGCGGCAAACGGGGCGGTTCGGCGGCACGGGCCACACGAATCCGCGTTAAACATTAGCAGGCCATAGGAAGACCGAGGCCACGCGAACTTTGTTCGATCTTTATTTGGGCGTCATTAGAACGTGACGGACGGCAGCGCCCCACCGTCGGCCCTAACAAGCCGCAGCCCTTCCCCTTCTGGCGCTCGTGGTTCACGACCCTGCGATCGTCGAGCGGCCCCTGGGGCGGATTGGTCGTGCCGTGGGAGAAAAAGTGATCGCCGGTCGAGCCTCGGTAAGTAGGCAGAGGCGAACGTTTATTTTGGGCCTGCCTCGGTCGGCCTCAACTGCACACTACTCCCATGAGCCTCCGTCTGCGCACCCTACGCTTCGCGGTGGCAAGCGCTGCGGCGTTGCTCGTTTCCGGTGCAGTCGGGGACGCTGCGGACCCCAAAGCAGACTACGCGGCCCTAAAAAAACTCTACGACACGCAATCGCTGCCCAACGTTGAACGTGGCAGCGACGCGCATCTTGAGTGGGTGCAAGGCAAGTTTCGCGCGTTGCACGACCGCGGACTGGAATTCATCTCCACCTATCCGCAAAACCCGCTGCGCTGGGACGTGCTGGTGCTGCTGCAGTATGAGCGCGACAACGATATCGTCCTCCGGGCTGACGGATCGAAAGCGGTCATGCCTCGTCCCATGGAAAGCGCCCTTTGGCGACAGAAGTATTTCACGAGGCTCTACGAGTTGCTTGAGGCGCCGGACGCCAGCAGCGCGGCGCGGCAGGAGGCACTGATTCAACTCATCGACTACTATTCCTACGCGGTGCGGAGCGGGAGCGTGGACGACCCGAAAAACGGCATCGTGCCGTCGCTCTTGGAGTGGGTGCAGGCATTTCACGCGCTGAATCCCCGCTCGGGCAGGCTCGCCACCCTCTATCTCCGCGTTGCCCGCATGCTCGACGCCCTCGATCCCGTCCGATGCCGGCAATTCCTATCGGAGAAAAAGGCATTGCACACTTCCGAGCAGCACCCGGACCCCACCGTCCGCCGTTACGTCGAGAACTTCCAGCGCCTCATGCGCAACGAAGACCAACCCGCCACTGAGTTATGGGAACATCTGAGGCAATTCGACCCGACATTCACCGATCTCTCGCCGTATCGCGACAAAGTCGTGCTCATCGCCTACCTTGCCGTCGACTGGACGAGCCATACGATGGTGCTGGAGGACCTCTATCGGAAATATCACGACGCGGGTTTGGAGATAATTCAGATTGCCTATCACAACCGGAACGACGGCGCCCCGCTGGTCCAGCGGGACGAAGCGGCGATGAAGCGTCACGTGGCGGAAAAAAAGTGGCCATGGCGGGTGTTATGGGCCGTGACGCAATCTCCCAACGAATTCTACAGTTATTGGGGCCTGAACACCGTGCCCGCCTACCTCGTTGTCGGGCGCGATGGTCGTCTCGCGCGCGAAATTCCGGGCGAGTTGAAATGGGACATCAGACTCTCTCGGGAACTGTTTGGCTCTGAGCCCAAGCGCTAAGGCATCGAAAAGGATAGGAGCCGCCTGCTTTTATCCGGAACCCGTGCAAGGGCCAAGGTTCACACCTCTGCCCCATGCCTGCCGTGTTGCGTAGCCCGATCCGCGTTTAAGCGAGTGCCCCTATGCCGTCGGCGCTCCTCGCTCTTAGCCTCACGGTGGTGATCACATCCGCCCTTTCCGCGCAGTCGGAGGAACGGCCGGCGATTTTCGCGCCGCGCCCGATCGCGCCGGAAACGACCGGGCCCGGGGCGGCGGCGCCGGAGCGGCCCGTCGCGCGCGCAGCGACGTCGGATCGCATGCGCCTCCTCCTGACCGAACGGGTGCTCGCCGCGGCGAAGGCATTCGATGCTCCGCAACCGGCGGCCGGTTCCGAGACGGCGGCTCAGCCGCCGACCACCGCAGGCCCCGACGGCGCCGTTTTGATGCGCCAATTCTTCGTGCGGGCGCTACCGCTCCGCCGGGACCAAGTCGAGCCGCGCGCGGTTCCGTTGTTCGACTTCGCGCCGGCCGCACGCGCGGACCGTCGCGCACAGGGTTACTCGGCCACGCTGCTCCGCCTCTTCGAGGGCAATGCCTTCATCAATTTCAACGTCGTGAAGGGAGCCGGACAGGGCGCGGACAGCCGCCGGGAATTCACCCGGTTCGAGCTCGAATTCTCCCTCAAGCCCGGTGGCCGGAGGTAATGGCGCGGGCGGAGTCGAAAGGGTCAGGTCGGACTCCGGTGGCGGTAGCGTTTGCCTTGTCACCGCGAGCCCCGCAAAGCCGGGCCAGTATCACGGCGTCACAATCCGCTCGCGCAGCGTCGCGACCAAGTCACCGAGGCCGCGGAGGCCGGCGAAAAAATTCAGCGCGCGCGGGCGTTGCTTCGTCGCGGGATCCGCGCGCAGGCGCACGGTGACGGAGAGGCCGAGCACCGCCACCGACTCGATCTGTGCAAGCGCGATCGTGCGCTCGCCGATCAGGGTCCGTGACGTGAGCTGGTGCTCGTCGATCGTGACCGAGGCCAGGCGCAGAATCAGCGCGGCTCCGACGCAGAGCGCCGCGGCGCCGGCGGAACACCAGGCGGCGGTGATTTTGTCGGCGGGCGCGGCCGTCGTCGTCGCCAACGCGAAAATCGCGACGAGCAGCCCGCCGCCCAGCGCACAAAAAACATACCAAGCCGGGTGCGCCCGATAAACCCGCCGGCCCGTCACCGCCACGCCGGGACGCGGCGAGCGCAGACAGAGCCCCAGCATGCCCGCAATCACGAGCCCCGACAGCAGATGAACCAACACGTGCTGGATGACGTTCACGGTGCGTTTTCCTTCAAGCTCACCCGCCGCAGCACCGGCGGCACCACCTCGTCCGTTGAACCAAAATAAAGGGGCGCCCCAATTTCATCCGCGGTGCTTGTGCCGGCCACCGCCACCGCGAGCCACAACCACCAAAATAGCGTGCGCATGATCCCTCCTCTAATCCCGAGCGCGCCGCGTTGCCAAGACCGGTTTTGCCTGCGCCGCAGGCTTGAACTCACCTCCGCCTCGTGTGTGCTCCGCGCGTGCTGACCACTCTCCGCCGCGCGGAATATGCGGAACTCATCGGGCTGTTTTTGCTGCAAGGGGCGGCGCTGAGCATGTGGTTTGTGCCGTTGAGTTCGGTATTGGAGGCGCACGGGCTGGCCCACATCCGGCCGTGGGCATTTGCGACGTCGGGCGTGGCGGCGTTTGTCTCGCCGCTGTTGTTCGGGGCCATGGCGGATCGGCATGCGTCGCCGGTAAAGGTGTTGCGCTGGCTCGCGCTCGCGACGGCCATCGCGATGGCCTTGGCGAGCACGGCGATTCGCGCCGGAGCGAGTCCGTGGGTGACGCTCGCGTTGATTCAGCTGCACGCATTCTGCTCGTCGCCCACGTGGAGCATTGCGTCGACGATCGTCTTTGCGCGGCTGGCCGACGCGAAGAAGGAGTTCGGCCCGATCCGCGCGATGGCGACCATCGGGTGGATGGGCGGCTGCCTGCTGGTGAGCGCGGTCGGCGCCGATCAATCCACCCTCTCGGGCTACGGCGGGGCGGTGATGTGGCTGGTCGTCTGCGCCATGACGTTTTGGCTGCCGGCCCTGGAAACGCCCAAGGCCGTCGCGGGCCTCACCTGGACCCAGCGGTTCGGCCTCGACGCCCTCACCCTGCTGCGCAATCCCGACCACCGGGTCGTGTTTGTGACGACAGCGCTCTTCACCATTCCGCTCGCGGGATTTTATCCGTATACGCCGCCGCACCTGCGGGAGCTGGGGCTCGTGCACACGACGGCGTGGATGAGTCTTGGCCAAATCACCGAGATTATTGCGATGCTGGCGCTCGGTTCGCTGCTGCTGCGGTGGCGCTTGAAGTGGATCATCGCCGCCGGGCTCGTGTTTGGCGTCGTGCGCTATGTGCTCTGCGCGACCGGGACGCCGTGGGGGCTGCTCACCGGCGTGCTCGTGCACGGTGCGTCGTTCACGCTCGTGCTCATCACCGCGCAAATCTACCTCGACCAACGCGTCGATCCCGCCTGGCGCGCGCGGGCGCAGGCCTTGATGGCGCTGACGAACAGCGGCGCCGGCAACATGATCGGCTATCTGGGCACGGGCGCGTGGTTCGCCGCGTGCGCGAGGGATGGGGCGACGCGGTGGCCGTTGTTTTGGAGCGGGCTCGCGGTCGCGTCGGCGGCGGTGCTGATTTTTTTCCTCGCGACGTATCGCGGCCGGGGCGCGGGCCTGCTCCAGCACGAGGGCGCGGGCGCGCCGGCCGCGGCGAAGTGAAGGCCCGGCCCAAAGCGGCGATCCGAAACGTTGCCCAAATCTTCGGTTCAGTTTTGAAAATGCCCGGAAGCAAATCCCGTGACCCTCACCTATCGCCTCGCCGCCCTCGCTGACATATCGGCGCTGGAGGAATTGATTCCGCTCTCCGCCCGGAAACTTCAGACGGGCTTTTATTCCGCGGCGCAGATCGAGGGCGCCATCGGCACCGTCTTCGGCGTCGACAGCCAGCTCATCCGCGACGGCACCTACTTTGTCGCGCTCGACGGCGAACGCGTGGTGGGCTGCGGCGGCTGGAGCAAACGCAAGACCCTCTATGGCGGCGACCGTGCGAAAACCGGCGTCGATCCGCTGCGCGATGCTGCGACCGAGCCCGCCATGATCCGCGCGTTTTTCATTCATCCCGACTATGCCCGCCGTGGCATCGGCCGGAAAATCATGGAGCTGTCCGAGTCCGCCACGCTGGCAGCCGGCTTTCGGCAAATCGACATCGTGGCCACGCTCGCCGGCGCGCCGCTCTACGCCGCGTTCGCCTATGAAACCGCGGAGCGTTTCGAGATTCCTTTGCCCAACGGCGCGGCGATGCCGGTCGTGCGCATGCGGAAGAAACCCGCGATCACCCGCTGAACGGCCACCACGACCGGCGCGCACAAGGCAAAATGCCCGCGGTGCCGAAAACTCCCGCTCCACGATGCTTGTGTCGCGCGGCGCCACGCCTATCCCTACCTGACCAAACGCACCATGTCACCCAACGGAATCGCCAAGCTCGTCGGCATCGCCCTGATAATTTTTTGCGGCATCATTATGGCCTTCTCTGGGACCTACGTGGTGAAGCCCGGCTACCGCGGCGTGGAGGTCACGATGGGGAAAGTCTCCCCCACCTACAAACCCGAGGGCTTCGGCCTCAAGGCGCCGTTTATCACCAGCATCACGCAAATCTCCATCCGCCAGCAGACGGCCGAGGACAAGGCCGAGTGCTACTCTGCCGATCTCCAGCAGATCACCGTCGATCTCAAGGTGCTCTTTCGCGTGCCGGAGTCCTCCGTCGTGAAGCTGTTTCAGGAATACTACGGCGACCCGTTTCAGAGTCTCGTCGCGCCCCGCGTGCAGGAGGCGCTGAAGGAGGTCGCAGCCTTGCAGAGTGCCGAGCAAATCGTGAAGAACCGCGAGACGATCAAAACGCGCTCGCTCGAGATCGCCCGACGTAAGCTTGGCACCCTGCTCGTCATCGAAGACATCGTGATCCAAAACATCGCGCTCACCAAGGAGCTCGAGCACGCCATTGAGGCCAAGATGGTGCAGGAGCAGGAGGCCTCGAAATCCAAATACCTCCAGCAACGCGTGCAGATCGAGGCCGACACCGCCGTCATCCGCGCCAAGGGCGAGGCCGAGTCGATCATGATCCGCGGCAATGCCCTCAAGAAAAACCCCGCCTTCGTCGATCTCCAGATCGTGGACAAGTGGGACGGCATCGCGCCCGTCATCATCGGCGGCGGTGACAAGGTGATGATGTCCCTCGCCGACATCGAACGTCTCCGCAGCCAAAAGGCGTCGGCCAGCCCAACTTCCGCTCCCGCTCAACCGCAACCCACCAAGGCTGCCGCCCCGGTCCGCCGCTGATCCGAACATGAACCCTCTCTTCCTTCCCAAACTCATCGGTGCGGCGGTGGTCTTCTTTTTGCTCCTGATCCTCGCGACCGCCACCAGCTACATTATCGAGCCCGGCACGCGGGGCCTCAAGGTGACGCTCGGCAAGACCGACGACAGTTTCCTGCCCGAGGGCTTCGGCTTCAAGGCGCCGTTCATCACCAACATCGTCGCGGTCAACATCCGCCAGCGGACCCAGCCCGTGCGCGCCGACTGTTTCTCCTCCGATCTCCAGCAGGTGAAAATCGATCTCCGCGTGCTCTACCGCGTGCCCGAGGCGGCCGTCGTGCAGATCTACCGCGAGTTCGCCGGCGATCCCTTCGACAGCTTGATCGCCCCGCGCGTGCAGGAAGCGATCAAGGAAGTGACCGCGCTCCTGACCGCCGAGCAAATCGTGAAGAGCCGCGAGGAGATCAAAAAGAACGCCCTCGCCGCCGCGTCCAAAAAAATCGGCTCGCTCCTCATCGTCGAGGACATCGTCGTGCGCGACATCAACCTCTCCAACGAGCTCGAAAAAGCGATCGAGGGGAAAATGGTCGCCGAGCAGCAGGCCAATCAAGCGCGCTTCACCCAAGTTCAGACGCAGGTGGAGGCCGAGACCGCCGTCATCAGCGCCAAGGGCGAAGCCGAAGCCATCCGCGTGCGCGGCGAAGCGCTGCGGCAGAGCCCCGCTTTTCTCCGCTGGAAAATCGTGGAGCGCTGGAACGGCCGCTCCCCGATGGTCGTCCCCTCCGGTCCGGAAAATTCCGGTGCCGCCCTGCTCCTGCCCGTCGGTCCCGTCGAAAATCCTGCGAGCCCATGATGACTCCGCGGCGGCGCGCCGTCTACCAGTTCGCCACGCTCGTCATCGTGGCGATTTTGCTGATTGTCCTCTTCAAGCCCGTCGCCGCCGTCGCCGAGATGGCCGCCCGTGAGCTGCGTTACCTCTGGTGGCTGGTATTGATCCTGGCATTGGCCGTCTGGCTCATCTGGGGTGTCGGCCGCCGGCCGAAGAAGTAATACCACCGGCTGTTGTTTATTAGACTTTTGTCATCGCGCGGTGCGCGCAGCGCGCCGTGGCGATCCAGCTGGATGGCTTCGTCGCTTCGCTCCTCGCCATGACAATCCAAATATTAACAGACGTTGGTATTATCGGCGCATCGCCGCGCGCGCACTTACCTGGGGAGGTCGCGCGTCGTTAGGCCCGGCGCGCATATGCGCTGGAGTCGGCGGCAGCGGCGCTGCAAGTTTTCGTCGTAACCATCGTGAATTCGCACACTGACTTTCTGGACGGCGCCGGGCTGGTCGCAGTCTTGGGTCTGCCGACCATGCCGGGCGCACAATACGGCGTGGCCGCGATCGCGGTGGTGCTGGTGATGGTCTGTGTGCTCCTGCACTACGAGGTGCTGCGCGCGCTTTCGGACTGGCTCGATCGCCTGCGGCAATTGCACCGCACGCGGGTGCTCGTGCTGATTCTCGGCCTGCTGATGACCCACATCCTGGAGATTTGGGTCTACGCCATCGGCTACGGTTTGCTGGATGGGGTCGCGGGTTTTGGCCACATCGTGGCGACGACGCCGCTCGCCCCCGAGCTCGGCTGGCTGGACTACATTTATTTCTCGTTCGTGACCTTCACCACGGTGGGCTACGGCGACCTCGTGCCGGCGGGTCCGATTCGTTTCATCGCGGCAACGGAGGCGCTCAACGGCTGGGTTTTGCTCGGATGGTCCGCGTCGTTCACCTTTCTCGAGATGCAGCGGTTCTGGCGCGGGCATAACCAATAGCGCGGCCGGGCCCACCTTCGCGGAACGAACAACCACGCGTGCCCCGGATCGTCCGAATGCATCTTTGCTTGGCGGGAGCGCACCGTGCCATTTTTCCGCTCAACCTCATCCGCCCGCGCCCATGATCTCCTGCCGCTTCGCTGTTGTTACGCTCGGCGCGATCCTGTTCGGCCAGACTGATCGTGGTGGTGCGCAAACTTCCCCGGCACCGCCGGCCGCCCCGGCGGTTCGCACCAACTCGTGGGACGGAGTTCGCGCCGGCACCGAGCGCACGATTGCCGGCATCACGCTGTGCTGGTGCCCGCCGGGAAAATTTCTCATGGGCAGTCCGGTGGGCGAATCCGGCCGGCGCGCCGACGAGGCGCAGGTCGAAGTGACGCTCACGCGCGGATTCTGGCTGGGGAAATTCGAGGTTACGCAATCGCAGTGGCTGCGCTTCGGCCCGATTCCCGGCGAACTCATTGCGGGGCGCGGCGATGATTTTCCCGTTTACTGGGTGAGCTACGTGGCGGCCGAGGAGTTTTGCCGCTGGCTCACACGCGAGTCCCGCGCGAGCGGCGAGCTGCCGCCCGGCTGGGAATTCCGCATACCTACCGAGGCGCAGTGGGAATACGCCTGCCGCGCGGGCACGACGACCGCGTTTGCCTTCGGCGATCAACTCACCGACCGGCAAGCCAACATCGGCCGGCCCTACCGCGGTGCGCCGCCGGGATTTCCCGATGGCTCCGCGACTGCGGTCGGGAATTATCCGCCCAACGCGTGGGGCCTGCACGACATGCACGGCAACGAATTCGAGTGGTGCCGCGACTGGTATCACGCGCGACTCCCCGGCGGCATCGACCCTGACGTCTACGATCGCAAGGGACCGCCCAATCGCGACGGCTCGTTCTCCCGTGTGCGTCGCGGCGGCGCGTGGATGGACGGGCCGGAGTTCTGCCGCTCCGCGCTGCGCCTGCGCTACGAACCCGAGCGCAACGCCGACCACATCGGCCTCCGGGTCGCGGCGGTGCGCGTGCCCTCTCACCGCGCCGAATAAGCCACGCACGAATTCCACCACGGCGGGTCAGTCTGAGGTTGGAACGACGACATTACCGCCGCGCATCACTCAATTCGCCGACGGCATCGTGTCTCTCGAGCTCGTTCCCCTGCTAACAAGGTGAAGATAGTTTTGCGAGCCAAGTGACTAAATTCATCCCACTCGCTGAACCAACTCCGGGCGGAAACCATCCGGCAACTCGTGGTAGGCCAGAGCGCGGACGATTACAGTGCCGAGGCCGGCAGAAATATTTTCCGGGATAATGGCGTGCGCCTCGTTGGCGGAAAGCGCGTCTGCGACGACTGAAAGAGCAACCGGCATAGGGGTGCCATTGGCGACATAGTCGTGGCCAAGGTCCGCCAGACGTCCGACGCCGATCTCCCCGAGGCGCTCAAGCTTGCGGCCGGGCAGTTTCTGGACGGTGGCGGCGAGTTTGCGCCATTGGAGGGACAGCGGAATGATCGTCAGTCGGCTAACGGAGGTGTTGGGACCTTTGAACAGACTGGGCGACACACGACCGTTGGTTCGATCAAATTTGTCGGAGCAGACGGCCCGCACAATCTGCTCTTCTCGCGGCAAGCGCATGACGTGCGATTACACAGCGACTTGATGACAGCGTTCGGCAAGGTGAAAGAGGCCTTCCGATGTCACTTGGGCTTCCTCTCCTGAGGACTCGATAAAGTAAGTAGCGCCTTCTGGAGTTAGCGTCACGTTGATCGCCGATCCATCGCGGGCTTCCCACGAGAGTTCAAGGAGACC
The DNA here is from genome assembly GCA_031379235.1 of Opitutaceae bacterium. Classification (GTDB taxonomy): domain Bacteria; phylum Verrucomicrobiota; class Verrucomicrobiia; order Opitutales; family Opitutaceae; genus ER46. The sequence goes on from JANNEY010000083.1 coordinate 55,864, forward strand.
GTCGTCGGTGACGAAGAGGCTAGGTGGCGTGTGACTGATCACGAAACGCGCGGCTTCCAGAAATTTTCCGAAATTGTGATAGGTGCCCCAGGCGATCGCCCGGCTGTTCGGGCCGGCCCAACCGTCGGGCCAGCGGCTGAAATCATGGAACCGCTGCCAAGCCGCATCTCCCAATTTGGCGTAGACGAGGCCGGGGAGTTCGGGTGGCACGCTGCTTTCCATCCACGAAGTGACATGCGGGATGGTCCATAGTAACGCCGCCTGCGGTGCCAACCATTGGACAACCGAGCCGCGGGTTTGAGGAATTTCAGCAAGGGTGGTCATGGCGGGAATCAATACTCGGGATTAAGAGTGGCGAGGAAAGCCGGTTTTAACAGCTCGCGGAAGAACATTTCTTTTTGAACTTGATGCGCTTGGTCGAAGCGCGGGACCGCTTGTTCCCAAAATAATTGAGGGTTCACGGTAAACCCCATGTCCACATCCAGCAGGCAACCTTGTTTGGTGCCTTGGGCTGATTCCAGCAGAGCGGGAGTGGTAACCTGAACCTGGCAGACATGATTCTGACGTTTCAAATGACTCGTAACCTGCAGCGGTTGATCGACCTCGCTCCGACCGCCGATGAGAAGGTCAACTTGCAGGCAGGTTTGCAGCGGGTGGCTGAAGAAGTCGGAGTAGCGCAGGCCGAGGCGCTCGGCCACTTTGATCAATTTCAGCGGGCGCAGTTGTCCAAGCACCCACGTCAGCATTTCGCGATAGACCGTCCAGCCGGGATATTCGCCGGAACCCATCCCGAGGAAGAAACCACGTGGGCCGACGTGGAGCGACAAATGTTCGCCGTGCATCACAACGGTGGGGGCGTAACGCAATTCGGGCATTTTGGCACGGGCGGCGTCGGGAATCTGTGCCTGACCCAGTTCCGCCTGCTTCGGGAAACGGTCACGCACGGCGCTATAAATCAGGCCGGGCACCACGGTCGGACTCTGATCGGTCTGGAAGCGAACCTCGGTGATCGCGTTCACAATCGAGCACGGATTGATGCGAGTCGGCAGAGGGGACAACGTGGAGGCGAACTCGGGCATGACGGGAATGGCGGATGATTAAGCGGAGGCGTGGACTAAGCCAAGCCGCTTGTCGTGGTCGGCTGCGAGGCAGGTTCGGCGTCGGGGGGGTGGAGGGACGAGTGTGCCGGAGAAGGCGCGGGCGAGGAGCGACTGGTTGAGGCCGGTCGAGCTCGGTCATCGGGGATCTGAAGCGCAGGACACTATGAGCCGCCGGCTTGGCGAAAGCGACCCTCGGGGTCGTGGATGAAGCGCTCGCGGGGGGACGTTGAGTTTGGCGCGGATTCAGCGAGCAGCGGCCGGATGCAGTCGGCGAACTTCCGGGTGCGATTATCGATGATATCGTGCTGCATCGGTGCCAATGGAAATGATATCGGTGTTCGGTCTCAGTCAAATACTTGGCCAATCGATTCGTTGATTGGACTGCTGTTATTCAAACCCGCTTCGGCGCTCGCCGTTAGAACATCGGGACAGCATGGTGCAAACTATCATAAACCAAAACTGTCTGGCCGAGCCACCGCAGTTTGCGTTCACGAACTCGTTTGGATCTTAATAAAAGGAGTCGCGGGCCGATCCTTCTACTTCCCAACTATCTTACAGTTGTTGCCGCCGCCGCCGCGAGCGGCAGGCGCAGGCCAACCGCTTCGAGATCGTTACGGACGATCAGCAGATCGCCGGCGAGCGCGGGAGGATTCCAGGTCTTCGAGGAGAACACGCGGAAGCGGTGCAATTCGTTCGGCCCGGTGGGCGTGGGACGCAGCAAGACGAGTTCGCCGTTCTCCGCCATCAGTAGAAACAAGTCCCCGACGAGCAATCCCTGGCCGTGGCCGTAGCGGCCTTCTTTCCATTTTTGCGCGCCGTCGCTCAGGTCGAGACAGACGAACATGCCGTCGTCGAGGCCGTAGAGAAAGCCATCGCGCGCCACCGGATTCGCAAACTTGGCCTTGAGTTTCAACGACTGCCAAACGCGCTCCGCCGTCAGACGCCCGTCCGTCGCCGCTTTGATCTCGAGCAGCTCGCTGCCGACCCCGTAGCCAGCGGAAAACACCACGCGATCCGGCCCGACCACTACGGGCACCGCCACATGCGGATAGCCCCGGCCCCACGGATACTCCCACAGCACGGCGCCGTCCGCAGCGTCATGCGCCGAGATGTGGCGATGGTTGTAGGCGAGAATCTGGCGGCGGCCGCCGAGCGTGGCGACGAAAGGTGAACCGTAGCCGGCCGCCGCCGTGCCCGCAGCCCAAACGCGTTCGCCTGTGTCGTCGCGGAATGCGAGCAGGGACTGGTTCGCCGTGCCGCCGGCACTCACGATCACGCGCCCAGCGAGCACCAGCGGCGCGCCCGCGAAGCCCCACTCGGGAACTTTGGCGCCCGTCTCCGCAACGAGATCGTGCGTCCACTGCACCCGGCCCGTCACGAGATCGAGGGCGTTGAGCCGGCCCGTCGAGCCGAGCGTAAACACGCGATCGCCGACGACGGTGGGCGTGGCCCGCGGTCCCTCGCCGCCGATGGGATTGTCGTAGCGCGCCGCATCGCCATGCGACCAGAGCGGCCGGCCACTGAGTAGATCGTAGCACGTCACGAGCTCGCTCGCTCCGTTCTGTTCCTGCGTCAACGCCCGTCCACCCACGATGGCAAAGCCAGACCAACCGGGGCCAATCTTGTTGCGCCAGAGTTCGCGCGGTGGGCGCGCGGTCCAGTCGGGATCAAGCGCCGGACCAGTCAGCACCGCATTGCGATCCGGCCCGAGGAATTGCGGGAAGTCCGGCCGGATGCCAGCCGCGGACAGCGGATCGGGCAGCGGTGCGACGGGGCCAACGCCGAGCGGAGGCGCCGTCACGGGCCGGTCAGATTTCACCCAGCGCGGCTCGAGGATTGGCACCAAATCGCCGCTGACGCCGCGGACGCGAAACATCCCCGCACCCAACCCCAGCACGCCGAGGACGCCGAGCGTCACGCCCAGCCGCAGCCGCCACCGCGCACGCGAAAAGCACGTCCACCAAATCAGCAGCAGTCCGAACGCGCCGAGCAAGATGCCCATCGACGTCATGTTTTTCTGCTGAAATGTCGTCGTGTCGCGGAGCCGCACGACCGCGAGCGCGACCGTCGCGGCCGCCAGCAGCAGCCCCGCCGGCCACAGGCGAAGTGGCGGCCGCGAAGGTAAGTGGGAACGGCCGTGGTCGTCGGTCATGCCAGCGAGCGAACGCCCAACGCCGGCCCGGCGCAATCTTCGGCGCAGGGGGGACCGGGTGCTCGCTCCCGCGTTGCCAAGCGGCATGGCGAAGGTTTTCGTCGCCCATGCGCCGTTTGATTTTTTTCGCCGCCGGGCTCCTGGCCTGGCTGGTGTGCGCCGCGGCGCAGAAGCCCGAGGGGCCGGAGGTCCTCGTCGTCTCCGATGTGCGCAGCAAGGAGTCGATCGCGCTCCGCCCGACCAAGGAACACCCGATCAATTTCATCGTGCTCGGGGGCGGCGAGCGCACGCTCGGCGATTCTATCGCCGGCGAACCGATGCCGAATCGCGCGGCGCTGACGCGGGAGATTGAGACGGCGCTCGTGTCGCAGGGCTTCACGCTCACGCAGCTCGGCGGGCCAGTCCCGCACATCGCGATCCTGTTCAGCTACGGGTCCGCGAATCTCGCCACCGCCGAAATCAACGACACGGATCCGGCGACGGGCGAGACGAGCACGTCGACCATCACGTTTAACCGCCGGGAAATCGCGGCGCTGGTGGGCGCGTTCAAGGCGGAGCGCCACCTGCTGATGTCGAGCGAGGCCGACCGGATCAACGAGGCCGCGCGCGATGATCGGGTCTATATTTTTCTCGCGGCCTTCGGCGTTGAGGCGCTCCGGAAAAAGGAAAGGAAAGTGCTCTGGAGCACCCGTATCTCGATCCCGTCGCGCCGGAGCACGCTGCCGGAATCGATGCACGTGATGCTCACGAGTGCGGCGCCCTATTTTGCCACCGAAACCGATCTGCCCAAGTTCATCGAGGATGCGGACCGGCGCAAAACCGAGGTGCGCGTCGGCACGCCCACCGTAGTCGAAGAACCGCCGGCCAAGGCGAAGCCCTGAACGACGGTGCCCCTCAGCATCGCGTAAGGGCGTGCCTCGTGCGCGCCTTTCCCCGCCGGGCGCGGACGAGCCGCGCCCCTACGAAAACCCGCCGCGCCGGCAGCGATCGCAGGAATCGGACACGCTTCGCGCTTGGGAAACGGGCTGGCCATCCGCACTCGCACGCCTTCCACTCCGCGGCATGAGCCGCCCCACCCTCTGTCTCGTCGCTTTGCTCTCGTTGGTCTCCGTTTCGTTCGCCGCCCCCGCCTACCCGCCGTCCTTCGAGGGCGCGCGCGCCGAAGTCTTCAAGACCGTCGGCGACACCAAGCTCTCGCTCTGGATCTTCGAGCCGCCCGCGTCCGCCGGCAGCGCGAAAACGAACCGCCCCGCCGTCGTGTTCTTCTTCGGCGGCGGCTGGACGGGCGGCTCGCCCGGGCAATTTGAGCAGCACTGCCGCGCCCTCGCCGCCCGCGGGATGGTCGCGATCACGGCGGACTACCGCGTCGCTTCGCGGCACCAGGTTAAGCCCACCGCGTGCGTGGCCGACGCCAAGTCCGCGCTCCGCTACGTGCGCGCCCACGCCGCGCGCCTCGGCGTCGATCCCAAGCGGATCGCCGCGGGCGGCGGCTCCGCCGGCGGCCACCTTGCGGCCGCCATCGCGACCGTGCCTGGCTTCGAGGACCCCGGCGAGGACACGAAGATCAGCTCCTTGCCCAACGCCCTCTTGCTCTTCAATCCCGCGCTCGTGCTCGCCGCGATGGACGGCCTCGACCCCAAGGGCTTCGGCACGCAGGTGCCCGCCGAGCGCATGGGCACCGATCCGAAAAATCTCTCGCCCGCGCACCACGTCAAAAAAGGCACGCCGCCCACGATCATCTTCCACGGCAAAGCCGACACCACCGTGCCCTACGCGACCGCCGAGACGTTCACGCGCGTGATGCAGGCCGCGGGCAACCGCTGCGAGCTGGTCGGCGCCGAGGGCCAGGTCCACGGCTACTTCAACTACGGCCGCGGCGACGGCACCGCCTACAAGGACACTCTCGCGCGCACCGACGCGTTTCTCGTGTCGCTCGGCTGGCTCGCGGCGAAGTAGGATTTGATTCTTTTCGTAACCCGGGGCGACCGCCGCGGGTAAGCCATCCGACCGCCGCTCGCCCATTCCGGCGGCCGCGGCTCTCCCCCCTTCCGGTGAAATCCAGCCAAACCTTCCTTGGTGCGCTCACTGCGCTCGTCGTCCTCGCGGTGATTTTCCTGATCGTCGAACGGCTCGCCGCGCGCGGCCGGCCGCAGCCGGTGATCCGGCGCGGATGGTGGACCGATGTCGCGTATTTTTTTGTGACGGCCCTGGTCACCAAGCCGCTCGTGCGCCTGCTGCTGATCGTGCCCGCCGCCCTGCTCGTGATCGCGCAGATCGTGCCGGCCGAGACCTTCAAGCTCGGGGAGTATCGCGGCTTCGGCCCGCTCAGCCGCCAGCCGCTCTGGCTCCAGACGATCCAGATTTACCTCGTCGTGGATCTCATCGGCTACTGGACGCACCGCCTCTTTCACCGCGGGCGCTGGTGGCCGTTTCACGCCGTGCATCACAGCTCCGAGGAGCTCGACTGGCTCGGCAGCGTCCGCGTCCACCCGGTCAATGACCTCTTCAACAAATTCGCGCAGGTCACGCCGGTCCTGCTCCTCGGCTACAATCCCCTCGTCACGATCAGCACCGCGCCCGTGCTCACGTTCTACGCGATTTTCCTGCACGCGAACGTCAACTGGGACTTCGGCCCGCTGCGCGCCGTGATCGCGACGCCGGTCTTTCACCGCTGGCATCACTCGCGCGACCGCGAGGCGTGGGACAAAAACTTCGCCGGCCTCCTGCCGCTCTGGGACATCGTCTTCGGCACCTACTACATGCCGCGCGGCCGCTGGCCGGAAAACTTCGGCATCCACGAACCCATGCCCAAGGGCTATCTCGGCCAGCTCTGGGAACCCTTCGCCGCCCTCGGCCGCGACGGCAAGAAAGTAGATCCGAAGTGAAGGCTCAGGCGGCTCGCACTACGGGCTGATGCGGGCGGCCCACTTCGAACCGACCGAAGCGGCGCCCGGAAAATGAGCGTTGAGCGTGCGGCGCGGAGCGTTGAGCGTTCTCTCCTTTCCTCCCCATGCCAACCCCGTCCAAATCCAAACTAGCCCTCGTTTCCGCTCTCGCGTTCGCCGTCGCCGTCGCCACTCCGCTCGCCGCCGCGCCCAAGGCCCATCCCGACACCACCGGTTGGCAGAAAGTTCTTGCCGAGGATTTTTCCGATGCGGTCACGAAGCTCGGCGACTGGAGCTTCGAAAACGGCGTGCTCGTCGCGAAAAACAAAGAGACCCTCTGGACGAAAAAGTCCTACGCCAACTTCACGCTCGATCTCGAATTCAAGGTGGCGAAGGAGTCCAACAGCGGCGTGTTCTTGCGCTCGGGCGACACCAAGAGCGTCCTCGCTGCGCTGGAGATTCAGGTGCACGAAAATCAGGACAGCGCGCACTACGGCATGGTCGGTGCCATCTACAACGCCCAGCCTCCCTCCAAGCCCGTGGCCAAGCCGGTCGGCGAGTGGAACCACTTCACGATCACCTGCCACGACAGCCACGTGGCGCTCATTTTCAACGGCGAGGAAGTCTGGAACGTTGACCTCAACAATTGGACCGAGCCGAAGAAAAACCCCGACGGCACGCCGAACAAGTTCGCGAAGGCACTGAAAGATTTCAGCCGTAGCGGTCCCCTCGGCCTGCAAGGCCTCCACGGTAAGGCGCAGGCGCCCGTGTGGTATCGCAACATCCGCATCAAGGAGCTGAAGTAACGCGCGCCGCGCGGCCGAGCTTGAGTCCTCGCCGCGCAATCGGGGTTGCGCTCGCCGAAGCGACCACCTGATGCCTCGGCGCTTTCGCCGGAGCAATTGCACCGACTCCTCCTGCGCCTCGATCCCGTGGCGCAGGAGGCGCGCGCGAGGCAGCGGCAAATCAAGGCACCGCCCACTGCGGAACTGCACTCGGCTTCCGCCGTTTTCCTGTTACTTCACCACCGACGTCGGTAACCCCGCCGACGCCGACCCCACAATACCCATGCCTCGCCCATTTCTCGCCCTCTTCTTTGCCACCGCCCTCGCCGCATTCGCGGCCGATCCGGCGGCCACTGCGTCCATCACCGGTCGCGTTCAGCACGCCGCCACCGGTTCCTCGCTCAACAACGCCCGCGTCACCCTCCGCGGCACCGATCTCGTCGCGTTCACCGACGAGACCGGCTCCTACCGCCTCCCGCACGTGCCCGCGGGCGCGGTCACGCTCGAGGTGTTTTACACCGGCATGGTGCCGGAGCGCATTCCGCTCACCGTCGCGGCCGGCGGCGCGATCGAACGCGATGTCTCGCTCACCTCGTCGTCCGCCGCGGCCGGCGGTGCGCGTGCGGGCGAGGTCGTGAAGCTCGACTCGTTCGTCATCTCCACCTCGCGCGAGATGGATGGTGCCGCCATCGCGATTAACGAGCAGCGTTTCGCACCCAACATCGTCAACGTCGTCTCCGCCGACGAATTCGGCGTCGTGCCCGACGGCAACATCGGCGAGTTCCTGAAAATGCTCCCCGGGATCACGATGAGCTACCGCGGCGGTGATCCGCGCGAGGTCTCGATGAACGGCGTGGGCTCCGACTACGTGCCGATCACCATCGGCGGTTTCGCGCTCGCGACCTCCGAGGTCTCCGGCACCGGTCGCAACGTCGAACTCAACGCCGTCTCGATCAACAATGTCTCCCGCATCGAGGCCGTTTACTCGCCCACGCCCGAGTCACCCGGCTCCGCGCTCGCCGGCTCGATCAACATGGTGCCGCGCTCGGCCTTCGAGCGCGCGCGGCCCGTCTTCAACGGCTCTGTCTACCTCGCCGCGCGCGACAGCACCATCGAGGGCCGCACGCCCGGCCCCGCGCGCACGCCTACGTGGAAGGTCCGCCCCGGCTTCGAGTTTTCCTGGCTCGTCCCGGTGAACAAGCGCTTTGGATTCACCGTCTCCGCCGGCGCCTCCACCCAATACGTCGAGGGCCCGCTCCTCACCAACACTTGGCGCGGCGCCGGCACGGCGACCAACGGCACGACCTTTCCCGACACCACGCCCGACCGCCCTTACCTCACCGACTTCCTCGTGCGCATCGAATCCAAGATCGCCGACCGCACGTCCTTCGCCACCACCGTGGACTACAAGCTCGGCCCCAGCGACCGCCTCTCGTTTTCGTTTTCCTACGGCACCTTCCACACCGATTTTAACCAGCGCGCGATCACCTTCTCCGTCGGCGGCACGACGGCTGGAAATTTCTCGCCGACGTTCACGCGCGGCAACACCGGCGCGGGCGAGGTGCGCATCGCCAACAACGGCAACCACCGCTACTCGCGCACCTTCATGCCCACGCTCGCCTGGCGGCACGATGGCCCGATCTGGAAAGCCGAGGCGGGCCTCGGCTCGTCGCACGCGCAGAACCAGTTTCGCAACGTGGACAAGGGCCGCTTCGCCGGCACCCTCTCACGCCGCACCGGCGTCACGGTTTCGTTCGCCGACAATTTCTACCTGCGCCCGCGCACGATCACCGTCACCGACGGCACGACCGGCGCGCCCGTCGATCCGTTCAATATCGCGACCTACGCACTGAGCACGGCGTCCGGCAGCCCGCAGCTCTCGCGCAACGTCCACCGCACCGCGTTCGCCAACCTCCGCCGCGATCTTGACCTGAATTTTCCGCTCACACTCAAGGGCGGCCTCGACGTTCGCTCCTCGCGCAGCGACAATCGCACCGAGAACATCGCGCTCAACTTCGTCGGCCCCGACGGCCGCGCCTCGCTCACGCCGGCCGGCAGCGACGACGGCGCGGCGGGCGTCTTCGACCAATATTATTACCAGCGCGCCGGCCTCTTCGGCATCCCGCGCGTCCAGTGGGCGAGCAACGAGACTGTGCTCGACGTCTATCGCGCGAAGCCCGCGTGGTTCACCTCCGACGAGAATGCGAAATACCGCGCTGAGGTGAACGCCTCGAAGCTCTCCACCGAGACCATTTCCTCCGCCTACCTGCGCGCCGATGCGCAGTTTCTCGATCGCCGCCTCAAGCTCACCGGCGGCGTGCGCGCCGAGCAGACCAACGTCACCGCCCGCGGCCCGCTCAACGATCCCACGCTCAACTACCGCCGCGACGCCTCCGGCAAGGTTCTCACCGTCGCCAGCCCCACCGCCGCCGATCCCAACCGCCGCGTGCCCGATCTGATTTTCCCCACGAGCAACGCCCTCGCCGTCTCGCGCCTCACGCTCCTCGACCGCGCCGGCCACGCCGAGAAGGAATACTTCCGCTGGTTCCCGAGCCTCAACGCCGGCTACAACCTCCGCGAAAATCTGATCGTCCGCGCCGCCGCCTACACCTCCGTCGGCCGGCCCAATTACAACCAATACTCCGGCGGCGTCACGCTCCCGGATCCCGAGGCGGCGCCAAGCAACACGAACCGCATCGTCGTCAATAACGCTGGCATCAAGCCGTGGTCCGCGCATTCCACCAAGGTTTCGCTCGAGTATTATTTCGAGCGGGTCGGCCAGATTTCCGTTGGCGCGTTCCGCCGCGACATCCGCAATTTTTTTGGCGCCACGACCTTTGATGCCACGCCGGAATTCCTCGCGCTCTACGGCCTCGACCCGTCCCTCTACGATCCCTTCCAAGTCGCGACGCAGCAAAACCTCGCGACCAGCGTCCGCATGGAAGGCATCGACGTGAACTACAAGCAGGCGCTCACGTTTCTCCCGCGTTGGGCGCGCGGCCTTCAGCTCTTCGCCAACGGCAGCGCCCAGCGCGCCACCGGTGACGGCGCCACCAACTTCACCGGCTACATCCCGCGCACCGGCAGCTGGGGTCTCAGCCTCTCGCGCGAAAAATACAATCTCCGCATGAACTGGAACTACCTCGGCCGTCAGCGCCGCGGCATCGTCACCGGCCGCAGCATCGAGGCGAGCACCTACAACTGGGGCAGCAAGCGCAGCTACATCGACGTCACGGGCGAGTATTCGCTCACGCGCCGCCTCGCGCTTTTCGCGAATCTCCGCAACGTCAACGACCCGACCGACGACGTGGAGATCGCCGGCCCCAACACGCCCGCCGCCGCTCAGTTCCGCCAACGCGCCGAATTCGGCTCACTGTGGACGCTCGGGATCAAAGGCACGTTCTGAGCCCGCGCCATCGCGTCCGTTGAACGGCATCGTCCGCAACCCTCGCATCCACGCGGAAGAAATACCATGAAAGCACTCGGCCTGATTCTCACCTCGGTTGCATTTTTCAGCATCGCCCGTGGTGCCGAGCCCGCCCGGCCCAACATCGTCTACCTCCTCGCCGACGATCTCGGTTACGGCGATGTGCAGGCGCTCAATCCCGTGCGCGGAAAAATCAAGACGCCCCATCTCGACCGGCTCGCGGCGCAAGGGATGACGTTCACCGATGCCCACAGCGGTTCCTCCGTCTGCACGCCCACGCGCTACGGTTTGCTCACCGGCCGCTACGCGTGGCGCAGCCGTCTGCAAAAAGGCGTGCTCGACGGCACCGACGATCCGCCGCTCATCGCCGAAAGCCGTCTTACGGTGCCGGCCTTCCTCAAGCAGCACGGCTACGCCACCGCGGCGATCGGCAAGTGGCATCTGGGTTTTCTCTCCGAACGTCCGCCCACCGCCGCCGCGACCAAGGCCACTTCCGCCGGCACGAAGAAAAACAAAACCAAGATGGGCGAGAACGGCCTGCCCGTCGGCGCACGCATCATCGGTGGTCCGACCACGCGCGGCTTCGATTATTTCTGGGGCTGCTCCAACGCCCGCACCATGTCCGGCCTGATCGAAAATGATCACGTGGTCGAAAACCTCCCGCCCATCGAGATGCTCCCGCGTCTCGAACGGCAGGCCGTCAACTACCTCGCCGAACACGCCGCCGCCGCAAAATCAGGGAAACCGTTTTTCCTCTACGTCCCGCTCACGTCGCCGCACACGCCCATCCTCCCCTCGGCCGAGTGGCAGGGAAAAAGTGGCCTCGGTGCCTATGGCGATTTCGTGATGCAAACCGACGCCGTCGTCGGAAAAATCCTCGCCGCTCTCGACAAGCACGGCCTCACCGCCAACACCCTCGTCATCTTCACCGCCGACAACGGTTGCTCGCCGGCCGCCGGCACGCCCGCCCTAGAAAAACACGGCCACTTCGCCAGCGCGCAGTTCCGAGGCTACAAGGCCGACATCTGGGACGGTGGCCATCGCGTGCCGTTTTTCGCCCGCTGGCCTGGCCGCATCGCGCCCGCCACCACGAGCGCCCAGCTCATCTGCCATGTCGATCTCCTCGCCACCTGCGCCGAACTTCTCGGCGCCGCTCTCCCCGCCAATACCGCCGAAGACAGCGTAAGCATTTTGCCCGCGCTCCTCGGCACCGACCGCGCGCCGCTGCGCGAAGCCGTCGTGCACCATTCGATCCACGGCATGTTCTCCATTCGCCAAGGCCCGTGGAAACTCGAGCTCTGCCCCGGCTCCGGCGGTTGGGCCGCACCCCTCGATGCCGCCGCGCGCCAAGCCGGCCTCCCCGAGATTCAGCTCTACGATCTCGCCGCCGATCCCGCCGAAATGAAAAACGTCCACGTCGAAAATCCTGCCATCGTCGCGCGCCTCCGAACGCTCCTCGAACGCTACGTTGCCGACGGTCGCAGCACCCCCGGCCCTCGCCAATCCAACGACGTCGCCATCGATCTTCTGAAAACCAAAACGTCCGCCATCACTCCATGAACGTTCTCCCCACACTCCTTTTCCTTTCGCGGCTCGCGCTCGCTCCGTCGCGCCTTCTCCTCCTTCTCTCCCTCTTCGCCGCCGCGGCCGCCGCGGCCGCCACCGCTCCCAACGCCGCGAAACCCAACATCCTCGTCATCCTCGCCGACGACCTCGGCTACGGCGATGTGCAGTGCTACAATCCCTCGCGCGGAAAAATCCCCACGCCGCACATTGACCGGCTCGCGGCGCAAGGCATGCGCTTCACCGATGGGCATTCCTCGTCCGGCGTATGCTCGCCGACGCGCTACACTTTGCTCACCGGGCGCTATCACTGGCGCACGAAATTGCAGAGCGGCATCGTCGGTGTGTTTGGCGAGCCGTTGATCGCGCCGGACCGCATGACCATTGGCACGCTCGCGAAAAAGCACGGCTATCGCACCGCGACGATTGGCAAGTGGCACCTCGGCTGGGATTGGCCCATCGCGCCGGCGCAGCGCAAGTTGTTCCAAGTGCCGCGCCAGGTGGCCAAAGACGACGAGGCCGCGCCGGCCACCTCTGCCCTCACGGCCACCCCCGAGCACGTTGCCGCGTGGCACGAAGTCTTCACCAAGCCCATCGCGGGCGGCCCGACCACGCGCGGCTTCGACACCTACTTCGGCACCGACATTCCCAATTGGCCGCCGTTTTGCTTTATCGAGAATGATCGCACGCTCGGCATCCCCTCTGAATTTCCCTCGGCCCGCGCTATGGTGAAAAACCAAGCCAGCTTGCCCGGTCCCGCGCTCAAGGACTGGAAGCTCGAAGGCATTTTGCCCGCACTGGGCGACCGCGCCTCCGCCTTCATCACCGATGCCGCCACGCGGCCCGAGCCCTTCCTCCTCTACCTTCCGCTCACCTCGCCCCACACGCCCCTCGCCGTGAACGCGGAATGGAAAGATAAGAGCCGCCTCAATCTCTACGCCGACTTCGTGATGGAGACGGACGCCGTCGTCGGCCGCGTGCTCGCTGCGCTGGAGAAGAGCGGCGCCGCCGCCAACACGCTCGTTATCTTCACGTCCGACAACGGCTGCGCGCCCTACATCGACGTCGCGGGCCTCGAAGCGAAGGGCCATTTCCCCAGCGGGCCCTTGCGCGGCTACAAGGCCGATGCGTGGGAAGGCGGCCATCGCGTGCCGTTTATCGTGCGCTGGCCCGGGCACGTGAAATCCGGCAGCGTGAGCGACCAACTCGTCCAGCAGTCCGATCTCATGGCCACCTTCGCCGCCGTGCTCGGCACCAAACTGCCCGCCAACGCCGGCGAAGACAGCGTGAGTCTCCTGCCCTTGCTCAAAGGCGACAACCGCCCCGTGCGCGAGCACGCCGTCAGCGCCTCCGCCCAAGGCACGCCGGCAGTCCGCCACGGTTCGTGGAAATACATTCCCTCACCGGGCTCCGGCGGCTGGGGCAAAGGCGGCGATCAATCGCAACCCGTGCAGCTCTACAATCTCGCGGATGACCTCGGTGAGTCCAAAAACCTCGCCGCCGCACTGCCCGACAAAGTCGCCGAGATGACAGTGCTGTTGGAAAAACTCATCACCGCCGGTCGCAGCACCCCCGGCGCGTCGCAGCCAAACGACGTCGAAGTGAAGCGGTATCCCGTCAAGGCCGCCACCGCACCGAAGAAGAAAGCGAAGTAATCCGTCGCGGCTGCGAGAACCCACACTCGCCACTGCCCCCGCTCACTTTTTCCGCACCGCCAGCGTCCATTCCCGCCCCGAGTCGATGTTGTAGGCATTGGCAAAATTGCCCTGGTTGACCGCCATCGCCACAAAACCGCTGCTGTTGATGAACAGTAAATTCTTCCCCACCGGCACATCGCCAAACGTGCGCACGTAGGGCACCGCTTCTTCCCAGACGACTTGGTCGCCTTTCCGAATTTTCACCACCACCCACGCACCCTCCTTCACGCCGAGTTGCTCAAACGTGCGGCGGTCGATTAGGCAGGTGGTGTTACCCAGGTGTCCGCGCGAGCTGTCGATCATTCCCGTGGCGACGCCCTCTTTGACGACCGGCTTCGGCATTTCCAAGACCACGACGGTCGGTGCGAGCAACGGCCCGACCTGCTCGTAAGTGATCACTCCCGCCGCGAGTCGGCCCGCCGTGTAGGCGTAGACATCGCGCCCGTGAAACGTGTGCGACCACTCCGAGCCTGGCCGACGGTTGATTTTTTCATCGATCTCGCGCACCGCCTCGATGCCGAGTTCCTTCGCCACGTAGCTCAAGGTGCCGTTGTCGGGGCTCACGAAATATTGTCCATTCTTGGTTTTGAGCACGACGGACTTGCGCTTCGTGCCGACGCCCGGATCCACCACGGAAATAAACACCGTTCCGGCCGGCCAGACGGGCGCGGTGTAGATCAGATTCCGCGCGGCGGCGTCGATGTTGTAGAGTTCGATCAATGGCTGGACCGTGAAAATCGGAATCTCTTTATCCACCGCGAAGACGACGCCCGGCATCACGGCGCCGCCGAAATCGGCCTGGATCACAACCGCGTTGCGCTCCTTGGCCACGACCCCGGTCGACGAAAACATTACGATCAGGGCAAAGCGGGAAATCAATTTCGTCATAGATGGAGACGGGTAAAACCATCGGGCAAGGGTCAACGAGAACGCAAACTGGATTTGCAATTTTCACCTCACCGGCCCGTTTCAGACGTGTCAGCCAACGCGGGTTCGTCTCCACTTCAACCCCGTAGCCTATCCCGACTCCCCGGTGCCAGCGGCTACCGCCAGCTTTCCCTAAACCTCATGAAACACCTCCGCCGCCTCGCCCCATTCCTCTATCTGCTTCTCTCCTTCTCAGCCGCCGCGGCGGCGGCCTCGCCGAAGCCCAATATCCTCTTCCTCTTCGCCGACGATCAGCGCGCCGACACCATCGCGGCGCACGGCAACCCCCACATCACCACGCCCCACATCGACGGCCTCGTGCGCGGCGGCGTGAGCTTCCGGCGCAATTACGTCATGGGCGGCAACAGCGGCGCCGTTTGCGTGCCCAGCCGCGCGATGCTGCACTCCGGCAAGACGTGGTTTTCGATCAACACCGCCACCCTCGCCGGCGAGAAGCTCATGGGCGAACTCTTCGGCGAGCACGGCTACACCACCTTCGGCACTGGCAAGTGGCACAACGGCCAGCCGTCGTGGCTGCGCGCGTTCCAGCACGGTGAGAGCGTGATGTTCGGTGGCATGTCCGACCACACCAAGGTTCCGCTCCACGACCGCGGTCCCGACAACAAGATGGTCGGCCCGCGCACCGGCGCGGGCTTCTCCACCGAGATGTTTGCCAACTCCGCCATCAAGTTTCTCGAGAAACACGACACCGCCGCGGGCGCGAAGCCGTTCTTCTGCTACATCGCCTTCACTGCGCCGCACGACCCGCGCCAGCCGCCGCCGGGCTACGCGGCCGACTACGCCAATCGCCCGCCGCTGCCGAAAAATTTCCTCTCGCAGCTTCCGTTCGACAATGGCGCGATGAATGGCGGCCGCGACGAAAACCTCGGCGCCTGGCCCCGCACCGAGGCGATGATCCGCGACCAGCTCGCGGAGTATTACGCGATGGTCCGCCACCTCGACGCGCAGATCGGCCGCGTGCTCGCCACCCTCAAGTCGCGCGGCTTCGCCGACAACACCATCATCGTCTACGCCGCCGACAACGGCCTCGCGCTTGGCAGCCACGGCCTGCTCGGCAAACAAAACGTCTTCGAGCACTCCATGCGCGTGCCCTTCATCATCGGCGGCCCCGGCATCCCGCGCGGCAAATCCTCCGAGGCCTTCACCTACCTCCTCGATATTTTCCCGACACTCTGCGAGCTCACCGGCGTCCCCGCGCCCGCCGGGATTTTCGGCCAGAGCGTGCGCCCGCTCTGGGATGGCACGAAGGCGAAGCTCCGCGACACGGTCTTCCTTCCCTACATCCAGGTGCAGCGTGCGATCCGTGACGAACGGTGGAAGCTCATCTGCTACCCCAAGCTCGGCTACAGCCAGCTCTTCGATCTGCAAAACGATCCCGACGAAACGCGTTCCATCTACGACGACCCCGCCCACGCCGCCCACATCGCCCGCCTCCGCGAGCAGATGATCGCGTGGCAGCAAAACGTCGGCGACACGCTCGCACTCAACGCCGCCAGCAACCCGCCCCCAAAGATCGACCTCACCGGCAAGCCGCGCGACCCCGACCAGTGGCAGCCCCGATGGATCATCGAAAAGTATTTTACGCCGGCTAAGTGACCGTTTTGCTGGGCCGTGCAAACCATGACCGTCGCCACTCCCGTTCTTTTGCGTCTCGCCTCCGGCCTCGCGCTGCTTGCCCTCGTCGGCTGTGGCGGCTCGGACCGCGCCGCCGGCAGTTCGGGCTCACCCGCCGCTCGCGCGACCCCCACGTTCGCCGTCATCGAAACCAGCGCGGGCGTGATTGAATTCGAGCTGCTGGCCAGCGACGCGCCGAAGACCACGGAAAATTTCCGGCTGCTCGCCGAACGCGGTTATTTCAACGGACTCACGTTTCACCGCATCGTGAAAGGCTTCATGATTCAGGGCGGCGATCCGCTCGGCGACGGCCGCGGGGGTGAGAGCGCATGGGGCGGGAAATTCGAGGATGAGATCAAGCGCGATTCTCTGCTCTATCTGCGCGGCGCCGGCTACAAGCGCGGCATCGTCGCGATGGCCAACGCCGGACCGAACACCAACGGCAGCCAGTTTTTCATTCTGCACCAGGACCATCCGATGGCACCGAACTACACCATCTTCGGCCGCGTGACGAAAGGACAGGAGGTCGTCGACGCGCTCGCTGAGCTGCCCACCGAACGCGGTCGCGACGGCGGGATGAGCAAACCAAAGCAGCCTCCGGCGATGAAGAAGGTCACGATTCGGCAGTAACCCGCCAACCGCAGACGACGCGCTCGCTCACCCCGACACCGAAATATCTTTCAGGTCCGCCCGCGCCGCGGCGTAGCTCGTAGCGTAGGCGAGAGCGCGGGGGTCGGGTTGTTTTTTCCAGTGTTCGCAGGCGGTGCGGTAGAGTTCCGGCCACCAGTTGTGGTGCGCGGTGCGGCCGTCGGCCTTGTAGGCGTTCCAATCGATGAGCACCTGCGACCAGTGGCGGTCGCCGTAATCGCTCGCGGCTTTCGGCGAGTCGAAGTTGACGACATACCAGTCGCGGCCGATGCGGGCGTGCAGCACCTCGTCGGCCCAGTCGAAATCCTGGCAGAGCGCGGCAAACGGATCGCCCGACTGCGTGGCGATTTCCCATTCGTAGCGTTTGCCGGTTTTGGGCATGAGGCCCTGTTCGATAAAGTAGAGCACGGCGTGCCGCTCGAGCGGGCCGAGCTGGGTATTGAGCGCGAGCGACCACGTGAAGTTCACCCGCACGAGCCGACTCCAGTCGATGCCCTGCCGCACGAAGCCCACCTCGCCCATCAGCGCGTGCCGCGCCTCGTCCCAAAGCTGGCGCGTCATGTCGAGCATGTAGCCCCAGGGCTTGCCGCGCGTCTCGGTGATGATCGACGCCATCATTTCCGGCACGTCGATTTCGCGGAGCCGTTTGTAGAACATCATGAGCGTCTTGTCCTGCGGCGAAAATTCCTCGTCATAGAGAAACACCTCAGCGTGCACGCCCATGTTATAGGGATCAGGAAAGCGTTCGTCGCGCCGGGGCTTCGGGTCGTAGACGAAAGGTTTTGCCGAGTGCAGGCGGCGCGCGGCTGGCGACGACGTGGCTGAGGATGGTGCTGGCTGTGAACCATCGAGCCGGCCGGCGGCGACAAGGCATTCGTCGAGCAGTGCAAGCCACGGCGCCTGCTCCGTCCGAATCGGCGCGGGCACGATCGCGCTCATGGCACCGCGTCCGTAGGACACCATGTCGTCGACTTCGAGCGCAGCGAAGCGGCAGAGCCGCACGCTCGGCGCATCGGTCAGGCGGTTAGTGTCGGCACGATAGCGCGCGAGCGCCTCGGCGAGAGCAGGCATCGCCTTTGCGTAAAGTCCGAGCACGAGCGCCTCAGTCGTCGGCGCGGCGCGAATCTCGTCGAAGAAAATTTCGAGCGCGGGATCGGGCACGGCGTCGAGGCCGAGCGGCGGCTCGCGCATCTCACCCACGCGCTTCCGCAGCGCCGCCACATGCTCGGCCGCATAGTAGCTGTGGAGGCTGAACGCCATTTTCAGTTCGTAGATCGGCTCCGCGGTGAGCCGCGCGATCCAGATCTCGTGCAAGCGGCGGAACGCGTAGTGCAAGCGCTTCAGGCGCGCGACGCAGTCCTCTACGGACATTCCGGGCGCCATGGCTTCACGCAGGGAACAGAGCCCGGCAATCACGGGCAGGTTGCGGTGCGAGCGATAAGTCTCAGGGGTGACAGGGGCGGGGTGCATGGCGGGAGGAATCGGCCGCGAGACTGGCCGTGGGCACGCGGGCGCACAACGCCGTTTCGCGCAACCTGCGGGGACTATCTCGTCGCCCTCCTCCGTCCGCACCGACAAACTCCGTGCCGGTGCCCCGCCGCAAATCGCGGGTCCGGTTTTTGAAGTTCCCGGACTGCGTCTCCCGGCGCTTACAGCCGGCCGATTTGGCCGAGGGTCAGCCCGCCATCGACCACAATGATCTGGCCCGTAATGTAGGCGGCGGCTGGGGAGAGGAGAAACGCGACCGCGCCGGCGCAATCCTCGGGTTCGCCGATCCGTTGGAGCAAAATCTTTTTTTCATAGTGCGCGCGCTTGCCCGGCTGCGCCGCGAGTCCGGGCGTCGTGAGCGGCGTGCGGATGAAGCCGGGGGCGAGGCCGTTCACCCGGATGCCGTGCGGCGCGAGCGAGAGCGCAAGGGTGCGCGTCATCATGACAATGGCGCCTTTCGAAACATCGTAGGCCGCTGAGTCCTCCTCGGGCTGGAAGCCGTTGGTCGACGAGACGATCACGATGGCACCGGGTCGCCGGCGGGCCACGAGCGCGCGGGCAAAAGCCTGGGCGAGGAAGAAAGTGGCGCGCACATTCAGGTTCATCGTGCGTTCCCAGACCTCGTCGCCCACGTCGAAGAACGGGCCGTCGAAGAAACCCCCGGCGTTGCACACCAACAAATCCAGTTTGGGCTGCGCGGCGAAGGCGGCGACGAGCAGCTTTTCGGGTGCACCCTTTTTCAGTAAATCTGCCCGGATGTAGGCTGCGCCCTGCGGCAGCCTTGCCGGCCGCTGGCCGAGGCCATGATGCACGACTCGCGCCCCAGCTCGGCGTAGCCCCGCCGCGATCGCATGGCCAATACCCTGAGAGGAACCGGTGACGAGCGCCGCGCTCGCTTTGAGGGAGAAGGTATTCATTTTTCCGCCGAAGAAATGCGCGCGGATTGGGCCGCACCGCAAGCGCGCGATGCGGGGACCCGCCGCCCCCGCACCGCACGGCCGGCCAAGAACCGCTTCACGGCTTTTACGCGTCGCCATTTGCACCCCCGGCCTGTGCACTCCAAGCCCAACCTGTCCCGATCCAAATCGTGCGCCCGGTCGCACCACTGAAATATTTTCCCCGATGATCACGCATCCCGCGACCCTCCTCTACGCCGCTGCCGCCGGTCTGGCCGAGGGGCCGGTTTGGCATGACGGTGCGCTTTGGTGGGTCGATATCAACGGCGGCACTTTTAATCGGCTCGACCCCGTCACGCTCCACAACGAGGCGCGCGCTACTGGCGCCTACACCGCCGATGCGGTGCTGTGTGTCGACGGCCGCTGGCTCATCGCGCAGCATCAGGCGCTCTTCTTCTACGATTGGTCCACCGGCAAACGTGTGCCCCTCGCCTCCGGGCAGCATCCGGTGCTCGGCGCCCGCCACCGCTTTAACGACGGCAAATGCGATCCCACCGGCCGCCTCTGGCTCGGCACGCTCAGTCTCGAATCCGCGCCGGCGGAGTGCGCCCTCTTTTCGCTTTCTCCCGCGGCGCCGACTCGCACGGAGGTCACCGGCGTATCTCTCTCCAATGGCCTGGGTTGGTCGCCTGACGGGCGGACGTTCTACTACATCGACACGCCCACGCGGCGAGTCGACCGCTTCGACTACGATCGCGCGACTGGCAGCATCTCGGGTCGACGGCCCTTTCATATTTTTTCCGAAAATGACGGCTGGCCCGACGGCCTGGCGATTGACGCGCGCGGCCACGTCTGGGTGGCGCTTTATGGAGGCAGCCGCGTGGTGCAGCTCGACGCCGTCGACGGCACGCCGCGCGCGGCGATTCCCCTCCCAGTTTCACAGGTAACGTCCTGCGCTTTCGGCGGGGCCGACTTGGCGACGCTCTACATTACCACGGCGGCGCAGGAGCTTACCGCTGCGCAACACGCTCGCGAGCCCCTCGCCGGCGCACTTTTTTCCGCGCGCCCTGATGTGGCGGGCCAACCCATCGCCAAGTGTCGGATCGGGTAACCTCGGGTTTCCCCGCACGCTAAAATTCCAACGCTGGCGTCCCCACGGGGATTCGAACCGCTAGCAAACTGACAACGGAAAGGCTTCGTTAATCGCGCTTTGAGTTGTTTGTTAGCGAATTAGAACAAGCGATACGATGCGGAGAGATGCAGCAAAAACAAGGTGGAAACGGAGTGGCTGGCAAATCCGTGGCAATTTTTTTGCCCCGCTTGAATCGAATCGCTCCATCCTCGCATTTCACCGCGGGTGCAGTGCGGCCGATGTCAGCGTTTCTTGCCTCGAGGATGTTTACTCGCGAACAGCTTTCGCAGTGCAGCCAACTCTTCGAGGCGAGCTTTCCGGAACCGACGCTGGCGCTCAGCATTGTTTTTTCGTTTCTCTTCGAGCGATTTCGTGGGCCGTCCGGCGCGCAGATGGAGCGGAAGATCCACGGATGGCGTGAAGATGTTCCGCCGCTTGAAGGCCGCGGGCGCATGCGCCAACGCCAAGACGCGCAGCGTCGGACTATCAGCGCTATGGTCGAAGATCGGGTCCGGCGCTACGCGGTCGGGTGTGAAAGCCCATGCCGGCGCAGCGCGATGGACTTTTTGCGCCAAGTGCTCCGCATAGGCCGCCAGCCAGGCATCGGCAACGTAGCCCTGCGGGAATTTCTTTTGCAGCCGGGGCGGTTCGTCGGTGATGGCAGCCACGGCTTGGGTGCGCGAAGATGCTCGGCGTAACTCGTGGAGCCAGTCGCGCAGATTCAGGCCGAACTCGCTGAGCGAGGCGGACTGCTCGGCTACTTCCTTCAAGGATTTTGGGCGTGTGATCATGTTCGGGCCTGAATGGCACCTTTGACGACCTCCCGGGCTTCGGCCGTGAGCGCATCGTGCGGAAAGAATTTATCGTGGATGGCTTCAGCCTCCTCGGCCGATCCGATTCCCATTTTTTGCACCAAGAAACGAATGTCCCCGTAATCGCCAGCGTAACCGGGCAAGGGCGGGCGACAGGCGCGAAGTTTCATCGCGAGAAGATAAGCCGCCGTAGGAATGACGATCCGGATGCCCTCGCCGAAATCGCCCTCAGGCAGGCTGCGCTTAGCCTCCTTCTCGGCTAGAAATTGCTTCACGTCGTCATTCAACCAATCTTCAGGCAGGCCGAGTTCAGCCGCCACTTTCGCGGCGAGCGTTTTGCCGATTTCGCTCGGTCGAACCACGGCATCCACATCCTTGGTCGCGTCGCGTGAGCCATAAACCAGCGTGAATACCGCCCCGCCATAGAGGGAGATTTCGAGCGTTACCTTTTGCTTGTGTGCCAGCTCGCCCAAGCGGCGGAGCGCTTGGACAATTCGGTTTCGGCTAAGCGGCTCGTAAGGCACAATAAAACGTTACGTAATCAACTATCACTTTCAAGATGATACTTTCACTATTCCTTGGACCCCAAAATGCCTGCCAATTCTACGCGCTGGAATCTCTGGCCGATTTATTCGCCCTGCTCGCGGCTCCGGTTCGTTCGACCCATGTGATAATTTCGGCCTGAATCGCCTTTGGAATCAATAAATTGATACCTTGCAAAGCTGGTATCAATCGCCGTTTTTACAAGGATGATAAGGCGCCGTATTCACGACATACTGGCAGAATCCATTGAGCAAAGCCCGGCAGTGGGGCTGCTGGGGCCGCGGCAGGTAGGCAAGACGACGCTGGCCTTGGAGATCGGGGAAACTCGCCCGTCCCTCTACCTCGATCTCGAGTCGCCGGCCGATCGCGCGAAGTTGTCGGACGCCGGCCGTTACCTCGCTGAGCACGAAAACGAATTGGTCATCTTGGATGAAGTGCATCGTGCACCGGAGATTTTCCAAACCCTGCGCGGCCTGATCGATCAGGGGCGTCGGCGCTCCGCAATCTGCCGGTGCTGGCCAAGTAGTTTTCGCCGCTTTACAGCGGCTTTGCTCACTGCGAACGCAGCACAGGCTCTATGAACTTTCGGATCACGGCCACGACTTCGCTGAATTGATCGGTGATCCCGCTGAGACCGTTACGCCGCAGGAATGCGGCCCACTGAGCCTGTTTGGTCGGATCGTTGGCGAACGCAGCGGTGAAGACTTCGGGCGATTGAGACAGGTTCGTTTGCCGGCGGGCAAACGTCGCCTCGATTGCTTTCCGAAGCGTCGGGCCATCGAACTCAAACCGATGCGCCAGGAACCAGACGTCGTGGAAATCTTTCATCCGAGTGTTGGCGATCCCGAGCTTTACCATCGCCTCGAACTTCTCGGCGACGACGGTGTAAGCCGGATACATGCGAACCTCCGGAGCCGGGAAATCCAAGAGCGCCGGGAAGGTCGCTATTTCGGGCGCGGGCGTGACGGCATCCCCGACGCCCACGTCGATTTGAACCGGAATCTCCGCTGTGCCGAGTTTGCCCATCAGCCGGACGCGGACGCCGCCGTAAGCGTTGTCTTCCCTGATTTCGTCAGCCTGCACGGACTTTGGATCGAAGACGATTCCGTCGTCCACCACGGGCATGGCCACCACCTCTTGAAATACTCGGGCCAAATCCGCCTTTTCCGAAGGACCGAATTCGAGGAGATCGACATCGCGCGTGGGGCGATGGGTTTTCTCATCCCAAACGACAAATAGCATCGCCCCCTTGAGCAGGAACCGGTCGGCGTGGGGCGACTGACTCAGTCGGAATAGCAGGCGCTCGATGCCGTAGCGCAGGAGCAGCAGGTTAAAATCTTCACCGCGTTTACCCGTCACGTTTTGAAGGCGGGCCTTCACCGACGCCGCGATATCTTTCGGTGCGCTCATGTCAGCATCTCAAGATAAGGTTGGAGAACTCGGCTCACCCGGCAGACGGCAGCCGCTTTCGACAGTTCACTCATGGTGAATTTTTTCTCCCGCCAGCCCTCACGCAGCGCTTCGAGCGCCACATCGAGACCATACTTGTGCCGATACTTAAAACAGTCGGCCACGGTCTTTGCGGGAGAGTAAATGCGCACGGTGCCACCCGGCAGTGAGTGATTTTGGACTCCGAAGGAATAAGACGCCGTCGAGAACTTGCAGAACCGAAACGGCAGATTCCCGCTGCTCGGGAAATTGGTGTCGCGCGGGAGAGCCAGCCAGACTTGATGCGGCGACTGCGTCCCGATTCGGTGAAATTGGAGAGCTGAGATCAGGCAGACCACGCCGCGCGGCACTCGTTTGGCGGCCTCGACGAGAGAAAGGTTGTGGTCGCCGTCGAAGTTCACCGAGGCGTAGAGCCCGCGCCCGAGTTGACGCACGTGGTCTTGGCCGACGAGGCGGCGAAGATACTCCCGAGAGTAACCGGCCGCGACCATGTCACGGGCACGGAAAACTCCGAGGCTGCGGACAAAGTTGCCAGCCTTCACGAGTTGAGTGCCTGTGTTACGTTTTGTGCTCACTTCTAAATTTATGGTATGATACCGTAACATCGTTTCAAGACCTATGTGAGGGGCGCTGTTCACGTTTTCGTGAACAAGGCGGAGACCGTGAACGCTATGCCTAAAACTTTCCACGGGAGAAATTTCAGGCCAGCTCGGCTAAATAGTGCATGAGGCTATCATAACTGATGAGCCGAATGCCGCGCAGGGCTCCGCGCTTACGCAGCACCACGCTCTTTACTGGCGGTGAGCCATCATTAGCGGGACCGGCAATCGTCAGCTCGTTCAAGGTGCTCCGGGAAAGGCCAGTGAAACGCTGGCATCAACCGCGCCCTCGCGCTCCACCGCACGGTTTCAGTCACCGGCACCGACGTGTTCGGCGGCCAACAGACTTGTCCCATCAAAGTGTGCGAAGTCGGCCCGTTCCTCGTGCTCAAGCTGAATGCGTTTGCACACCGTCAGCAACCGAAGGACGCCTTCGATATCTATAAAACCGTCCTGCACTACGGCGGTGGCGTCGTAGAAGCGGTGAAAGGATTTCGGTCGGAAGCGGGCATCAATTCCGGTTTCCATGTCGCGAGTGAAACGCCCGGCGCTCACTTCACCAAGATTGACGGAGCCGGCCCAACACGGTGCGCGGAATTCATGATGGGTGGACTCCAAGGCCAGATGCCGGTTGCCGACTTCGATATTCGGCGCGACCAAATCCGGGAGGAATTAGTCGGAGTCGCCGGTTTGCTGCGACACGACCGAGCTGGAGGCGGACGTGAATCGTGGTTTGCCCGGTTGTTACGCCAATGTTGTTTCGGAAGACGCAGAACCGTGTCGGTCGGCGCACAAACAGTCCTGCTCACGCTGACGCGTCGGACACGGTAGGGTTTTACCCCATCGCTATTTCTCCCCATCCGGCGTCTAATTCCAACTCTTCAGGATGCCAGCCCCAACGACGAAGGCCCGCACGTCACGGTCCGCCGCTCAGCCTGCGTTGCCCCTTCGGCGCGCCGGGCCGGGGTGCCCTATTGTCGGCATCGGCGCCTCGGCGGGCGGCTTGGAGGCGTTCACGGAGCTGCTGCAACGGCTGCCGACCGACACCGGCCTGGGCTTCGTCCTGGTCCAGCATCTCGATCCGGATCACGCCAGTTCGCTTTCGCAAATTTTGTCGCGGGCGACGACGATGCCGGTGCGCGAAGTGACGAACAACCTGCGGGTGGAGCCGAACCACGTTTACATCATTCCGCCCGACACGAGCCTCGGCCTCGCGCACGGCGTGTTGAAACTGCAACCACGGTCGCGGCACCGCATCGCGCCCCGCTCCATCGATTTCTTTTTCGAGGCGCTGGCCCACGATCAGCACGAGCGGGCCATCGGCGTGATTCTTTCCGGCACCGCCAACGACGGCACGCTGGGACTGGAGGCCATCAAGGCGGAGGGCGGGATCACCTTCGCGCAGGACGATTCGGCCAAATACGATTCGATGCCGCGCAGCGCGGTGGGCGCGGGCTGCGTGGATTTCGTGCTCGCGCCGGAAGGCATCGCGAAGGAGCTGGCGCGGATTGCCCGGCACCCCTACGTCGCGAATCAACCGCTCGGGGGCGAAGCCCCGCTCCCGGCCCGCGGGCGCGGTGCGAAGAAAGCCAAAGGCGGCGCTCCGCCTGCCCTCTTTCCGTCGCCGGAAGCCGGACCGCCCGGCCCCAAAGGTGATCACGGCTACCAAAAAATCCTGCTCCACCTCCGCAATCATTCCGGGGTGGATTTCTCCCTCTACAAAATCCCCACCATCCACCGCCGCATCGCCCGGCGCATGGTGCTGAACAAGCAGGACACGCTGGGCCGCTACGCCGATTTCCTGCGCGGCAACACCCGGGAACTCGACGCCCTTTACTCCGACGCGCTCATCAACGTCACGAGTTTCTTCCGCAACCCGGAGGCGTTCGCCGTCCTTCAGCGCAAGGTTTTTGCCCCGCTGCTGAAGCAGAAGGGCGACGATCCGCTGCGGGTCTGGGTGCTCGGCTGCTCCACCGGTCAGGAGGCCTACTCGCTCGCGATGGCGTTCACGGAGGCCGCGGAGAAATCCCGCCGCCCGCGCAAGCTCCAGGTATTCGCCACCGATCTCAATGACGCCAACTTGGAGAAAGCCCGGCACGGCCTCTACGCCAAGAGCATCGTGCAGGACGTCTCGCCGGAGCGGCTGCGGCGCTTTTTCACCGAGGAGGAGGGCGGCTACCGCGTCATCAAGGCCTTGCGCGAACTCGTCGTCTTCGCCCGGCAAAACTTGATCAGCGATCCGCCTTTCTCGCGGATGGACCTCATCAGTTGCCGCAACCTGATGATCTATCTCGAGCCGAGTTTGCAGAAAAAGGTGTTCCCCACCTTCCACTACGCGCTCAAGCCGGAGGGATTTTTGTTTCTCGGGTCGTCCGAATCCATCGGCACCTTCACCGACCTCTTTGCCCCCATGGACAAGAAGCAGAAAATCTACGCCAAGAAGTCGGCGCCGATCGCGGCGTTTCACCTCCCGGTCAAAAAAGATCGCCACGAGCGCGCCTCGGCGGCCCAGCCGGCGCGCTCGGCCCTCACGGCGGCCCGCACGCCGGGCGACGCGGCGGACGCCTATCGCGTCGAGCTCAATGCCGAGCGCGAGGCGGACCGCGTGACCGTCAACCAGTTCGCGCCCCCCGGCGTGCTCATCAATGCCGACCTGCAAATCCTCCAGTTCCGCGGGCCGACCGGCGCGTATCTCGAGCCTCCCTCCGGCAAGGCGAGTTTCGACGTGCTGAAGATGGCGCGCGAAGGCCTGATGCTCCCCCTGCGCACCGCGATCAACCGGGCGAAAAAAGAAAATCAAACCGCGCGCACGGAAAACGTGCCGGTCGGCCGGAATGGCAAAACTCACCGGGTCAACGTGGAGGTCGTGCCGTTGAAGAACCTGAAGGAGCGCTGCTTTTTGGTGCTGTTCGAGGAGGCGGAAAGCGCCGGGCGCCTCGCGCCCGATCCGTCGGAAGGCGCGACCGAAGTCCCCCGCCCCATCAGCAAGCGCGAAGAATCCCGCCGCATCGCCGAGCTGGAGCGCGATCTCGCCGAGACCCGCGATTATCTTCAGTCCGTCGAGGAACAGCAGGAAGCCGCCAACGAGGAACTCCAGGCCGCCAACGAAGAGGGCCAGTCGGCCAACGAGGAGTTGCAGAGCCTCAACGAGGAACTCGAAACCTCCAAGGAAGAGCTGGAGTCCACCAACGAGGAACTCACCACCGTCAACGAGGAGATGCTCAACCGGAACGCCGAGCTCAGCCGGCTGAACAGCGATCTCACCAATCTCTCGGCTTCGACCAAGCTCGTCATCGTGCTGCTCGGGCGCGACCTCACCATCCGCCGCTTCAGCGCCCAGGCGGAAAAAAAGTTTCACCTCCACGCCTCCGACTTGGGCCGGCCCATCGGCAACATCCGGCTCAATCTCGACCTGATCGATTTGGAGGCCGTCATCACCGACGTCATCGCCAACGTGCGCGAGTGCGAGCGCGAGGTGCAGGACCGCGATGGGCGCTGGTATTCCCTGCACGTGCGCCCCTACCTGACCGTGGACAACAAGGTGGATGGCGCCGTCTTCGTGCTCGTGGACATCAGCGCCATCAAGGAGTCCCAGCAGGCGGTCGCCCATGCGCGCGATTTTGCCGAGGCCATCATCGACACCGTGCGCGACCCGTTCCTGATTCTGGACGCCGAGCTGCGCGTGCAAAAAGCCAACCCGGCCTTTTGCACCACCTTCAAGATTTCTCAGGCGAAGTTGACCGGCCGCCCGTTGCTCGAGCTCGACCACGGCCAATGGGCGGTCCCCAAGCTGCGCCAGCTCCTGCGCACGGTTTTGCCCCGGCACACCTCGTTCAACAACTTCGAGCTCACGCTCAACCTCGAACACCTCGGGCGCCGCAGCCTGCTCCTCAATGCCCGACGCCTGAGCCAGGACCCCGGACACCGCGAAAAAATTCTGCTCGGCATCCAGGACGTCACGGAAGCGCTGTCCCTCCAAGCCGACCTGCGGCGCTCGGAGAACCGCTTCCGCCGGCTCTTCGAGGCGGCCAAGGATGGCATCCTCATGCTCGACCCGGCGACGCGGAAAATCACCGATGCCAATCCGTTCATCGTCGAGTTCCTCGGCTACACGCGGCCGCAGCTCGTCGGCAAGGAACTCTGGCAGATCGGGCTGCTCAAGGACGAGGCCGCCAGCCGGCAGGCGTTTCGCGAACTGAAGAAAAACAGTTTCATCCGTTACGAAGATCTCCCGCTCGAAACCCAGAAGGGCCAGCGCCGCGAGGTGGAGTTCGTCAGCAATCTCTACCGGGAAGACGGGCACGACGTGATCCAGTGCAACATCCGCGACATCACGGCGCGGAAGAAAGCGGACGCGGCGGCGAGCCAGCTCGCGTCGATCGTGACCTCATCGAGCGATGCCATCATCGGAAAGGACCTGCACGGTATCGTCACGAGTTGGAACAAAGCAGCCGAAGCCCTCTTCGGCTACACCGCCGAGCAAATGGTGGGATCCTCGATTGAGCGCCTGATTCCAACGGCTCGCAGGCTGGAGGAGGCGAAATTCATGCGCGCCGTCAACCGCGGCAAAAGCGTCGCGCGCTTTGAGACCGAGCGCGTGCGCAAGGACGGGCGGCCCCTCCAAGTGTCCGTAACCATTTCCCCGATCCGAGACGCAGCGGGCACTATTGTTGGCGCTTCCAACGTGGCGCGCGACATCACGGAGCGGAAGCGGACCGAGGCGGCCCTGAGTGCCGCGCAGGTCCAATTGTCGCTCTACGCCACCCAGCTCGAAAAGATGGTGGCGGTGCGCACCGCTCAACTCTCCGCGACGAACCGGCGCTTGGTCGCTTCGGTCGAGTCCGTCACGCAGGCCCGGGAGAAGTATCGTTCGCTGCTGCAGGAATCCGAGTTCATGCAGACGAAGCTGCGGCACCTCACGCGGCAGTTCATCAACGCGCAGGAGGATGAGCGCCGCGAAATCAGCCGGGAGCTGCACGACTGCGTCGTGCAGACGCTGGTCGGCATCAATGTCGAACTCACCGCCCTCGGCCGCGCGGCCGAGATCGGCGTCGATGCGGTGAAGGCCAAGCTCGCGCGCACGCAGCGGCTCGTCGAAAAATCCGTCAGCGCCGTGCATCAGTTCGCCCGCGAGTTACGGCCCGCGGTGCTCGACGATCTCGGGCTCATCCCGGCGCTGCACGCCCATATGAAGAGCGTCGCCGAGCGGAAAAACCTCAAGATTCACCTCATCGCCGCGGCGGGAGTCGAGGGCTTGGACATGGCGCGTCGCACGGTGCTTTTCCGCGTGGCGCAGGAGTCGCTCACCAACGTCGTCCGCCACGCCGAGGCCACCGAGGTCAAGCTGAGCATCAAGGCAATCCGCGGCGCCTTCCGCATGGAGATTCAGGACAACGGCAAGTCGTTCCAAGTGCAGCAGGCGCTGACACCCAAGACCAACAAGCGCCTCGGCCTGCTCGGCATGAGGGAACGCGTCGAGATGGTGGGTGGCACACTCATCGTCATGTCGGCTCCCGG
>JANNEY010000502.1:0-17018 GCA_031379235.1 Opitutaceae bacterium
AGGATTTGCAAGAAACTGAGATGCGACCTGCGGCGTAATGCCACCCACTGCGTCCCAATATCGGTCACCCAACGAAGTTCTCGGTCACGAGCAAAATGGCCGTCGTTTCCGCGGTAAAGGTGAAGGCACCGGAGTAAGGCACAAGGGCGTTGTCGCCGCGGGCGAGCCGCTGGGCAAACGGAGCACGCGTGCCGCCATTGCTGTCATTGGAGGCCCGCAAGGCCCCGCTCACCACACTCACCAGCCGCGGCTGCTCGCCCGCCCGCAGGTGGGTGCGCTCCCCCGCGCCCAACACCACACGGCGAATCCGAAATTCCACACACTCCGCGATGACGCCAGACGTCGGCGCGCCGCGCACCGGGACCGGCTCAAAGTCCGTCCAGTCGATCGACCGGAGTGATTGTGCCACATGTAACTGCCGCGGCAGGCCATCGAGCCCCGTGCGACCCCAATCGTAGACGCGGTAGGTCGTGTCCGAGTTCTGTTGGATCTCGAGGATCAGGTTACCCGCATCGATCGCGTGGACCTGGCCGCTGTGCACGAGAATCGAATCACCGGTCGCGACATTAAAATGATGGACACACTCCTCCACCGCATTGTCCGCGATCGCCTGCTCGAAGCGCGCCCGCGTGACCCCACGCTTCAGCCCGACGATCAATTCGGCCCCGGGTGATGTGTGGGCGATATACCAATTTTCCGTCTTCGGTTCGCCCTTCAGTTCCACAGCGACCGACGCCGGCGGATGCACCTGCAGACTCAACCGCTCCCGGCAATCGAGCCACTTCACGAGGATCGGGAATGGCTTTCCCGCCGGCCAAGTCGGGCCCATCACCTCTGCCGCATGGCGTGTCAGCACGGTGCGCAGCGACTTGCCCATCATCGCTCCGCCCTCCACCACCGACTGCGCTTCACTCCGATCGACAATCTCCCAACTTTCGCCAATCGGTCCACCCGCGGGTAATACTCGACCGAGTGCCGACTCCAGTGCGCGGCCACCCCAGACACGCTCCTGATACAACGGCTGAAAGCGCAAAAGTTCGTGCATACGGCGGTGACGAGTTTTTTGTGAAAAGACGGTGGGGGGTTTACATTTGACGACCCTGCTTGTTACCGTGGAATCCGAAACCGATTCGCAGGCGGTTCACACAAATGCCCAAGTCCGATACTTCAAATCCAATCGGTGGCCCATCCTTTCAAGGGCCGCGGTATCGGCCCAACTGGATCGCCGCGTTACTGTTCTTCATTGCCGGTGCGTTTTTGAGCGTCGCGCTGCTCGACTACGACCCGGTGCAGGTGGGCCTGCCGTTCCGCTCCACTGCCATCGGAGACAAGAACATGATGGGCTGGATTGGTGCGGATGCCGCGTGGATCCTACTCTACGCCATCGGCACGAGCACCTGGCTCCTGCCGGTGTTTATGCTGTGGATGCTTTACGTTTCGGTCCGCAATTCCAAACACCTCACGGGCACCCGCACGGTCGCCATGATCGTGGCCTGCATCGCGTTCGCGGGCCTGGCAGCGATGTTCCGCGACGGAAAATGGGGCAGCGATTATTTTCCCAACGGCTACGGCGGACTCATCGGGCGCATGCTTTATAACCGGTTTCTCGAAGACGCACTGGGCACCTTCGGCTCCGGCCTGATTCTCGCCACGCTTTATGCGGGCGCCTTGCTGATGATTTTCCTCCGGGATATCGGCGCGGAGTTCGAAAAAATCTTCACTAATTTCTCCGCGTGGCGAGCGGACCGCGCGCGCTTGAAAGCGGAATACACCGAGCAGCGACGCAAGGAAAAGGAAGCCCGCGCGAAGCAAAAATCCGCTCCCGCGGCGGTCTCCGCTCCACCGCCCAGCAGCACCCAGCCGCCTCTGACGGTCGGCCCAAGCGGAAGAAAAACGTTCGTGCCCAAAACCGCAGAGGATCCGCTCGCGAAGAGTCCCGGGGCTCGCGTCGTCGAGCCGGCCGCACCGAGGCCCGATACCAAACCGCCGCTCGCGCCCAGAACCGTGGCGCCCAAATCCAACACAGCCACCGACACCAAGCCACTCGCCGTTGCCGCGGGCAAGGTGGAGCTCAACATCGTCAAGCCCGAGGAGCCGAAGAAAGCCGCCAAGATCACGCTGCCCCAGAGCGACGACGCCAACTATCAGTTCCCTCCTCTCTCGTTGCTCAAGGAGCAGATGAAGCCCGCCAGCGGCAACAGCGAGGAGGAGCACCGCCAGAACGCCGAAAACCTCCTGCGTATTTTGAGTGAGTTCGGCGTCGAGGTGACCCTCGGCGAAATTCATGTCGGCCCCGTCATCACCCGCTACGAGGTCGTGCCCGCCGCGGGCGTGCGCGTCGAAAAAATCGCGGGGCTCGACAAGAACATCGCACTCGGCATGCGCGCGCAGTCCGTGCGCATCCTCGCGCCGATTCCGGGCAAGGCCGCCGTCGGCGTCGAAGTGCCGAACCAGCACCCGACCCCGGTCGGCATGCGCGAACTGCTGGAAAGCGAAGACTGGGCCAGCATAAAGTCCGAAATCCCGATCGCGCTCGGCAAGGATGTTTCCGGCAAACCCCTCGTCTCCGATTTGTCGAAGATGCCGCACTTGCTCATCGCCGGGGCGACCGGCTCCGGGAAATCCGTCTGCATCAACTCCATCGTCGCCTTGATTCTCTATTCGAAGAGCCCGAAAGATCTGCGGCTGATCATGGTTGATCCCAAGGTCGTCGAGTTGAAAATTTTCAACTCGCTGCCGCACATGCTCATTCCGGTCGTCACCGAGCCGAAAAAGGTGCCCGCCGCCCTGAAATGGCTGCTCGGCGAGATGGAGCAGCGCTACCAGATTTTCGCCCGCGCCAACGTCCGCAATATCGTGGGGTTCAACAATCGAAAGAAAGGCGGCAAATCGAGCGTGCCTTTCCCGCCCGAACCACAGGCTTCGCTCACCGGGGTCGATCCGGCGGTGGAAGAAATCGAGGTTCCCGATCGCCTCCCCTACATTGTCGCGATCATCGACGAACTCGCCGATCTCATGATGGTCGCACCCGCCGAGATCGAGACGAGCATCGCCCGCCTTGCGCAACTCGCCCGCGCCGCCGGCATCCATCTCATCATCGCCACCCAACGGCCCTCGGTGAACGTCATCACCGGCGTCATCAAGGCCAACCTCCCCTCGCGCATCGCGTTTCAGGTCGCCTCGCAAGTGGACTCGCGGACCATCCTCGACACCAAGGGTGCCGACACGCTCATCGGCCGGGGCGACATGTTGTTCTCCCCGCCCGGCACTTCGCGCCTCGTGCGCGCCCAAGGCGCCTTTGTCTCTGACGAGGAAGTCCAAGCGATGGTTGATTTCCTCAAGGTGAACGGCCCGCCCCAATACGCCCACACGGTCCAGCAACAGATCGACCGTGCCGCGCGCGAGGAAGAAGACGGCGAGGACGCCGACGACGATGGCGATTTAGGCGACGACGAGGAATTGTATCAGCAGGCGCTCGATGTCCTGAAATCAACCAAGCGCGCCAGCACTTCCATGCTTCAGCGCCGGCTCCGCATCGGCTACAATCGTGCGGCCCGCGTCATGGATATCATGGAGGAAAAGGGCATCGTCGGACCCGAGAACGGCTCCAGCCCCCGTGAGATTCTCGTCGATCTGGATTCGCTGTAAGGGGAAGGCAAGAAACCGGGAAGCCACCTGCTCCTTCTGTCCCTGGCTTCGTCGCTTCCTGCTTAAATCTCCTTCCCTCTCCGGTTTTTTCTCCCTAACTCCCCTCCATGCAGACCATCGGCGAACGGCTTGAAGAAGCGCGCAAGAAAAAGGGCATCTCCATCCGCGAAGCCGCCGACGCCACTAAGATTCGCGGTGACTACCTGCAGAAATTTGAGGGCAACCAATTCGATATCGCTCTCTCCGAGATCTACGTGCGGGGCTTTCTGCGCAACTACGCCAGCTTCCTGAAGCTCCCGACCGACCGCATCATTAACGACTACACCGCGCTCGGCCGCGGCGAGACGCGTGCGTCGCGGCCGCCCGTGCGCGAAGGCTACGGCCGCACTGGGATTGCGCCCACCGCGGCCGAACCTGGCGAGCCCGTGGCCGCCCCCGCCGAGGTGGGCGCAGATCCGGCCACCGGCCGTCCCGCTCCCCGCAAACGCTCCAGTGCCCCGGCCCTCCCGAGCGGGCCCGATCCCGCGTTGATCTTCCGTGCCGTGAAAATTGGGGGCGTGGTCTTGGTCGGCCTCGTCCTGCTGTGGATCATCAAATCGCTTTTCTGGGGCGGCAGCACGCCGGCCGCGCCCACGACGACGAAATCCGCCAGCGCCACGCGCGGACCGGCATTCGGCCTCGTGGCCTTGAAGCCCGTGCAAGTCACCGTGCGCAAGAAAACCCCCACCGGCGGTGAAGGAGAAATTCTTTTCTCCGGTATCGTGGCACCGGGTGACACCAAGATCGTTCCGCGTCCTGGCGCCGTTTTCATCGAGGCCAGTGCCCCCGAAAATCTACTGCTCGAAATCAACGGCGCGCGCTTCCCGATGGGTCTGCGCGCGGGCGAGCACCGCGGCGAATTACCCGCCCCACCGACTTCGTAAGCGGATCTGGTGCTTCACCCGGAATCGGCCGGAGCACGTCGAAAG
This sequence comes from Opitutaceae bacterium, assembly GCA_031379235.1. Classification (GTDB taxonomy): domain Bacteria; phylum Verrucomicrobiota; class Verrucomicrobiia; order Opitutales; family Opitutaceae; genus ER46. The sequence continues at coordinate 4,617 of JANNEY010000502.1, forward strand.
TAATCGGCGGACCTGCCGGCGGTTTCTTTCGGACCTCAGCGCAGCGCCACCGGTGGGCCCAGCACTTCGCGCAGCACGAACGCCCGACGCAAACTCTGCCGGTCGGCGAGATCGCCGAGCAGCTGGCCGCGCGCCGCGGTGCGCAATACGGGCTCTGATTCGGCCGTGGCCCGTTTCTCTTCGGTCCGCTGCGCGGCGCGCCGCCGCGCATCCGCCCGGGCATCTTCCAAGGCTTGCAATTCCCCTGCCAGCCTCGCCTGTCGCTCGAGTTCGACCGTGTTAAAGCGGGCGGCCACCAGCGGCGGCTCCTCGACCGGCACGGGCTGCGGCTGGGAGCGCTTTTGCAGTTCCTCCAGCATGCGGCCGAGTGGGCCGCCAAATAATTCCGGCAATTGCGTGGTCTGCGGCTGGGGCGCAGGAGCGGACGCAACTTCACGGGCGAGCGGCGGAGGAGTTGCCGCCGGAGCGGCTGACTGTCCTCCGCGGCGCTCGGCGATTTGCCGGCGGACGCGTTCCTGAATTTCCCGGGTGCGCCTTTGCTCGTCGTAGTCCGCGGGAGCCGGCACGTTCTCCTCCGCGACTTTCCGAGAACGCGCCGCGCCGCGCACCAGCTGCGCGACGACAATCACCACGAAGATGACAATCCCGAGGTTTTTAAAAATCCACTCGATCATCGGCGATGGGTTCCGCTCGGTTGGTTTCCCGGCTTATTTCTTCCCGTCCGGATGCGCGATGGAAGAGCGCATCGCGGAGTCGGCCTGCACGTTTTCCATCTTGTAGTAGTCCATCACGCCGAGCCGGCCGGAGCGAAACGCCTCGGCCATCGCGAGCGGCACCTGCGCCTGCGCCTCGACGACCTTCGCCTGCATCTCCTGCACCCGCGCCTTCATCTCCTGCTCGACGGCGACGGCGGCGGCGCGGCGGATTTCCGCCTGCGCCTGTGCGATGCTCTTGTTCGCCTCGGCCTGAGCCTCCTGCAGCTTGGCGCCGACGTTCTCGCCGACATCCACGTCGGCGATGTCGATGGAAAGAATTTCAAACGCCGAGCCGACATCGAGACCGCGCGCAAGCACCGTCTTGGAAATGCTGTCCGGCGACTCGAGCACGACCTTGTAGCTCTCTGCCGCACCAATGGTGGAAACGATGCCCTCGCCCACGCGCGCGATAATCGTGTCTTCCTTTGCGCCGCCGACGAAGCGGTCGAGATTCGTGCGCACCGTCACCCGCGCCTTCACCTTTACTTGAATGCCGTCTTTCGCGACACCGTCGATGGTGGTGCGCCCGCTCTCGGGATTGGGACAATCGATCACCTTGGGATCAACGGAGGTGCGGACCGCCTCACCGACGCTCTTGTTCGAGCCCTTCGTCGCGAGATCGATTGCACAGGCTCGGTCCCAGTTCAACGAGATGCCGGCCTTCTGCGCGGCGACAAGCGCCTGCACGGTTGGGACCACGTTGCCACCCGCCAGGTAGTGCGCCGCGATCTTGTCGGTCTCGAGGGGGATGCCCGCCTTCACCGCCGTGATACGCGCATCGACGACGAGACTGTAAGGCACGCCACCGAGCCGCATGCCAAGAAGATTGAGCACGCCGACCGGCGCGCCGTTCAGCCGGGCCTTGAGCCACGTGCCGAGAAAGGAAATGAAGACCGCCGCGGCGATGAACGCGATGATCGCGACAGGAATCCAAAGGACGAGGGGAGAGATATTGCTCATGGAGTTTTGTTTTCGGAAACGATTAGACGGAAATTATCGAGCCCCACCACGGTGAGTCCGGCGCCCCGCACCGCGAGACCGGTCTGGCAAAAGGCTTCGTAGCGTCGCCCGCCTATGTCGACGAGCCCGGAGGGCGACAGCGTGGTCACCGCGGTGGCGAGCTTACCGATTACTTCAGCGGAAGCCGGCGGCGGTTGCGACTGAGCGCCGACCACGGCATCCACCACCATGGCGCGGCCGACCTTGGTTTTCGGCAACCAGATAAGTTCGAGATAGAGCGTCACACCGACGAGCGCCAGCGCCGCGAGCGTCGCAAGCGAACCCACGCCCGGACCGAATTGCACAAACGTCAGCACCGAGCCGAGCGCCAGCGCCGCGCCGCCGATGATGCCCGCAATCGCACCCGGCAAGAGCACCTCCGCCGCCAGGAGCAGCGCTCCCGAAATGAAAAGCAACGCAATCGCGGTCATGTTTTTTCGTCCACCACGAGACCAAAGTCCGAGGCCGCCTGCACCACGACCGCCTGTCCGCGCTCAATTGCACCGATAGCCGCACGCGCCTCATAACGGCGCCCATCGATCTCGATCTGGCCGGCAGGGCGAAGTCCCGTGACCGCGACGCCCTCGCGGCCCACCAACGCCGCGGTCGCATCCCCCGCGTCGGCATCGCCGCCCGCGATTTGCGCCGCACCGCCAATCGTGGATTGCACGACCATCTTGTCCCACACCCAGCCCTTCGGGATAAATCGTGCCAGCGCGACGGCCATCACGACGGCGAGCAGCAGCCCAAAGCCGAGATTCTGCATCGGCCCGGCAAACGCGTCGCCCGACCACGCGACCGACAGCGGCTCATTCGGCCAGAGATCGGCCATCGACCAGACGAGCGAGCCGAGCATGAGCGCGAGGCCGGTGAGCGCCATCACGACCACGCCGGGGAAGAAAAATATTTCGACGAAGAGCAGCATCAGCCCAATGGCAAACACCAGCATCGGCTCATGCCCAGAAAGACCGGCGACGTAGCTCCCGAGGAAAACGATCGCGAGGCACACGATGCCCACGATGCCAAACACGCCAAAGCCCGGCGTCTTGAACTCGATGTAGATCGCGAGCAGCCCGAGGCCCATCAGGACGGCCGAAATCGCGTTGAGCCACACCGCGAGCGACTCGGACCACGTGACGGCGAGCGTCGTCACCTTGGGCTTCGCCGCGCCGAAGCGTTGAGCAATCAGATCGCCGATGTCCTTCGCGGTGCCGGCCGACAGCAGCGCGCGCGGCGGTTCACCGTAGGTTACAGCCGCCTCGGTCGCGGTGAGCGAAAGCAGTTCGCCCTTTTCCTTGATCACCTTGTCGTCCACCTTGAGCTGATAGTCGGCGTCGATCATCGCGGAGATCACCTGGCCCCGATAGCCGTGGCCTTCACTGGTCGAGCGAATCCGGGCCTTCAGGTAGCTGACAATCTTCTGGCGCATCGTGGCCTCCACGTCCTTGCCGCCCGAGCTGACGGGCGCGGCGGCCCCAATGATGCCGGTGGGAGCAAACCAGATCTCCTGCGTCGTCGCCGAGATAAACGCCCCCGCTGACATCGCCTCGTTGTTCACATAGGTGATCGTCACCCCCGGGAATTTCGCGATCGCCTCCATGATCTCCAAGGTCGTGCCGAGCGAACCACCGGGCGTCTTCATGTCGAAAATCACCGCATCGGCCTTTTGCTCGATCGCTTCCTTCAGGCCGCGTCGGATTATGTAGAGCACGGGTGACGCGATCTCATCCTGCACGGGGATGACGTAGACGCGCTCCACCTGCTTCGGCGCAAGCGTGGGCGTCAGCGTAATCGGCTCAGCCGCCGGCACCGAGCCCGCCCACACTATGAAAATCAGGAGGAATCTAAGCAGCAAACGACGCATCAATGGGGTGACTGATAGCGCCGCATGCCCGCAGCGCAAGCATGGCGCCGGTTGAAAATCCCGCGGCGTTTCCACAAAACGCTTGGCGTGTGACCACCGGCGTTGAAGCATCCGGCCGATGGAAAAAGTCTCCTACCAAGGGCAGACGCTCACCCGCTGGCGCGTGGGCAACTCCACTTTCCTCGCGTTGCCGGAAAAGGGCGCGCGGCTCATGAACTGGAACATCACGCTCGGCGACGGCTCGGTGCGCGATGTCATCTTCTGGCCGGAAGACGCGGACTTCTCCCAATTCGCGCGCGTGCGCGGCGGCAACCCGATCCTATTTCCCTTCAACGCCCGCGTCTTCGACCGCGGCGACATCCATGCTTGGCGCGCCGCTGACGGCGTGCGCCGGCCGATGCCGATGCACGGCATCGCGCGCCAAGGTGATTTCACCATCACGCGGCTCGACCCGCGGGGCTTCGTCGCGGAATTCGTGCCGGGCGAGGAGGCGCGGCTCGCCTATCCGTTCAACTACGAATTCACGGTCACCTACCGCTTCGAATCACTTGGGCTCTCCTGCGAGTTCACCCTCACGAACCGCGGCAAGGAGCCGCTGCCGTGGTCGGCCGGCCACCATTTCTATTTCACCCTGCCGTGGACCGAGGGCACATCCCGGGATGACTACATGATTCGCATCCCAGCGACCAAACGCCTGCGCCAGGATGCAACCGGGGCGCTCATCGACGGCCCTCCCCTCCAAAATGAGGAGAACCTCGCCAACCCCGCGCTGATCGACGCGCTGCACACCGGGTTGAAAAACAACGAAGTCATCTTCGGCGAGAAAGGGCGCCCGGGCGACGTCAGTGTTCAACTCGGCACCGAGAAAATCCCCGATCCAAACGCTACTTTCGTCACGTGGACGCTCGACGCGAAAGCCCCGTTCTACTGCGTCGAACCGTGGATGGGCCCGCCGAACGCCGCCGAACACAAGGTCGGACTTCACTTTGTGCCCCCCGGCGAAACTCAGAAATTTTCCGTGAGCGTCTATGTCCGCTGAGCGTCCGAAAATTTCGCGCTACCTTTTTCGATGAAATGACACACAGTCTCTCCATGGACATGGTTTGTGCATCCCTGGCATTCATCGACGGGCTCGGCGCGCCCGAGATGATGATGATCTTCATCCTCGTGCTCGTGCTCTTCGGCGGGAGCAAGCTGCCGGAATTCGCGCGTAGCATCGGCAAGACCTTGCGCGAATTCAAAAAAGCCGCCGCCGGCGTCGAGGAGGAGTTCAAGCGCGCCCTCGACGAGGACGAGCGGAAACAGAGCCAACTCAAGCTCGCGGAAAATACCACGACCAATCCGGCCGACCCAACTCTCGCGCTCAACGAACCGGCCCATCACGACACGACCCACGATCACTACGATCACGACTATCACGCGCACGAGACCGCGTCCGAGAATTCGCCCGCAATCGACGTGACCTCCACGCCGGTCGCGCCCGCCTCCGACACTTCGGTCGCAACCGAGGCTGGTCCCGTCGCTCCGGCTGCCAATCTGGAAAACACGATCCTTCCACCCGTGCCCGCTGCGCCGCCCGCGCCAACGCCCGTCGCGGCCGCCACGCCCAGTTCACCGCCCGCGGTCGATCACCCTTCGCGCCCGTGAGCTCAGAGCCGGCCGTGCCCGCGCTGCACGAGCAACCTGTGCTCCTGCCCATCACCGGTGAGCTCGACCTGCATACCTTTCGTCCCAGCGACCTCGGGGAGCTGATTCCGGCTTACCTCGCGGAATGTGCCGCGCGCGATGTGCGCGAAGTGCGCATGATCCACGGTAAGGGCACCGGCACGCTGCGCACTACCGTCCACGCGCTGCTCCAGCGCTCGCCACACGTCGCCACCTTTCGCTTGGGCGACGAACACTCCGGTTCGTGGGGCGCCACGCTTGTGACCCTGTGCCGATGAAGCGTCGCGCGTTTTTTCTGCTCGCCCTGCTCGCCGCGTGGCCAGCGATCGGCCGCAGCGCCCCCAGCGCGGCCCCGCTCATCCTCATCTCGCTCGACGGTTTTCGCTGGGACTACACGGAGAAATACGCCGCCGAAGCGCCGACTTTGCGCGCGCTGAAGCGCGCCGGGGCGGCCGCGCGCGGGCTGATCCCGGTTTTTCCGAGCAACACCTTCCCCAATCACTACTCGCTCGTGACCGGGCTGCGGCCGGCGCACCACGGCATCGTGAACAACTCCTTCTTCGATCCGACGGTGGACCGGTTTTTCCGCTACAACATGCCGGCCTCCGTGCAGGATCCCCACTGGTGGGGTGGCGAACCCATCTGGGCCACCGCAATCAAGCAGGGGCGCAAGGCGGCGGCGTCATTCTGGGTCGGCTCCGAGGCTGAAATCGCCGGTGTGCGACCGACGTTCTGGAAAAAATACGACTACAGTATCCCTTTCGAGCGGCGCCTCGACGAAATGGTCGCATGGCTGCGTTTGCCCGCCGTCGAGCGACCGGCATTCGTCGCCTTCTATTTCGAGGAGACGAACAGCGCCGGCCACACGCACGGCCCGGATTCGCCCGAAGTCGCCGCCGCGATTCGCCTCACCGACGAGCGCCTCGCCACGATGTTGGCCCGCCTCCGCGCCGAGCAAATCGAACCCAATCTCCTCATCGTCTCGGACCACGGCATGACTTCGACCGGTCTCGACCGCGTCATCGAGTTGGAGGATCACATCGCGCGCGACGCCGTGCAGATTGAAGACGAAGGCAGCGCGCTGGCGCTGCGGCCATTGCGCGGCAACGCGGCGGACATCGTGCGGAGCTTCGCCGGTGTGCCGCATGTGCAGGCTTATCTCCGCGACGATCTGCCAGCTCACTTTCACTTTCAGGGCAACGACCGGATCGCGCCCGTGTGGATCTTACCGGATGAAGGCTGGCACATCGGCACCCGGGCGACCAAAGAACGCCTGCGCACGCGCTACGCCACCGCCCACGGCTATGTTCAAGGCGACCATGGCTACGATCCGCGCCTGCCCACCATGCACGGCATCTTGATCGCGCACGGGCCGGCGTTTCGCAGCGGCATCGAAATCGAACCACTGGAAAACATTCACGTCTACAACCTCATGTGTGCCGTGCTGAAGCTCACGCCCGCGAAAAATGACGGTGACGACCGGCTGGTGCTCGCCGTGTTGCGGGAATAGCGCCTGGCCGGCCAGGCCGCTCGCCGTAACTTTTCGGGCTCAGCCGTGTTCTCGTTGCAGCGACCACGCCCTCGCCCACCAACCGCCGCCCCATGAATCCTCCCCTCCTCAGCACGCAGATGCACGAAATCGACTACAAGATCCACGGCGACGACATGCAGTTTGTCGAAGTTGAGCTCGATCCGCAGGAGGCGATCGTCGCCGAGGCCGGCGGCATGATGTTCATGGATGACGGCATCGCGATGGAGACGATTTTCGGCGACGGCGCGCAGCGCAACAGCGGCTTCCTCGGCGCACTGCTCGGCGCGGGCAAGCGGCTGCTCACGGGCGAATCACTGTTCATGACGGTGTTTCAAAATCAGGGCATGGGGAAACGACGCGTCGCGTTTGGGGCCCCGTATCCCGGAAAAATCATTCCCGTGCACCTCCGCGATCTCGGCGGCGAGCTGATCGCGCAGAAGGATTCGTTCCTCTGCGCCGCCAAAGGCGTGAGCATCGGGATCGCGTTTCAGAAAAAACTCGGCGCGGGTTTGTTCGGTGGCGAAGGCTTTATTATGCAGCGGCTCACGGGCGACGGCTGGGCCTTCCTGCACGCGGGCGGCACGATCTACGAGCGCACGCTCTCGCCGGGTGAAATACTGCGCGTCGACACGGGTTGCATCGTCGGCTTTCAGCCGACCATCGACTACGACATTCAATTTGTCGGTGGGATCAAAACGGCGTTCTTCGGCGGCGAGGGGCTTTTTTTCGCGACGCTGCGCGGGCCGGGAAAAATCTGGCTGCAATCGCTGCCCTTCTCGCGCCTCGCCGGTCGCATCGTTGCCGCGGCACCACAAACCGGCGGCGGCGGCCGCGAAGAAGGTTCCGTCCTCGGCGGCCTCGGCCGCATGTTGGACGGCGACAATTCGTAAGCGCAGGGACGCCAGCGCAGGGTTGTTTTCATGCCGCGCGATGACACGGTCATTGCTCGATGAAAACCTCCCTCACCTATGGTTTGCTGATGGCGATTGCCGGAGCGGTTCTGGCGATCTCGCTCTACCTGCTCGGATTTCACTCGGACGCAGCCAAGCTCGGCACGGCCCAGATTCTGGGCACCGTGGGGGCCGTCGTGATCGGCAGCGTCTGCATCACGCTGGGCATGAAAGCCCATCGCACCGCGCTCCCGGCCAGCGAAGCGTTCGGCTACGGCCGCGCCCTCGGCAGCGGCGTGATGATCGCGCTTTTCGCCTCGCTCTTCGGCATCGTCACGACCTTTGGCTACGCGAAATTCGTCAACCCCGGTTTTTCGGAAATGATCGTGCAGGCCGAGGTCGCAAAACTGGAGGCCAAGGGCCTGAGTGGTGCGCAACTCGAAGGCGCGGGAAAAATGATTCGTATGATGACCGGCCCGGTGGCGCAGACCGCCGGCGGGTTTATCGGCGGCATCATGTTCGGCACCTTGATTTCGCTCGTGGTGGCGGCCGTGCTCAAACGAGCGGCCGCGGAAAACGCGCCACCGGTCGGGTCTTGAAAAGGAAAACGCGGAGCCACAAAGCCCCGCGTTTTTTCTCCAACCTGTTCCGGCGTGACACCGGAAATTCAGTAGACGCCCGCAGCGGCCGGCGGGCGAGGCGGTGACGCTTGCGGAAAAACGATGCCGCGCGGTCGCACGACCTTGGTCTCGGCCCCCTTGAAGTCGCCATCCGTGCGAAAGGTGACGTCGCGCATACCCTCGAGCTTTTCGAGCCGCAAGCGCAGGTCCGCCGGCACAGCCTTGCGCTCCTCGGGCGTAGTGACGGGGCCGGAGAAAATCTGCTCCCCTTTGGGATTTTTCGCGACGAGCGATTTCACGCCTTGTGCTGTCGTCAACTCAAGCGCACCGGCATCATCCGAAAACACGATATTGCTGTTGCCGGTGTTGATGCTCATCGCGCGGAACCCAGGTCCGCCACCGTGATCACCCGGCCCGCTGCCCGAATCGATCTGGATGCGCACCGGCGGCGGGATCGCTCCGGGCGGGGCATCGGGCGCACCGCGGGCGCGCCCGATGAGGGCGAGCACGCGATCAAGGTGCTCGCGTTCACCCTCGGGGGCCGACGTGAAGACATCAATCGTGCCGTCCGAGCCCGTCGCAAGGTTGGCGAGCGCGCGCAAGTTTACGCCCGACGTCCAACTCATTTTTGGGACCTCCTGTTTCCCGAGCTTGATCGTGGCTGTCGCCTTCTGGCCGGCACGCAGGTAAGTAACCGTGACTTCGTCACTCTCCTGGTGCCCGCGGATCAGGACCGAGAGTTGTCTCGTCTCGATCAAAATCTGGTCGTCGAGTTTCAGCAAAATATCGTGTTCCTTCAGGACCGCCGCAGCCGGACTTTTGGCGACCACGTGGTTGATCACGAGGCCAGTGCCGCGCGCGAGCGCAAGCTGGGCACTGAGCACAGCTGAAACCGGGGAGGCTTCAACGCCGAGGAAAGCGACCGTTTCCTTTTCCGTCTTGTCGCCATCGCGCGGGACGAAAACGCGGCGTTCCCGCTCCGGCGCACCGAGCACGCGCAGCTCGCGCTTTTCTTCTTTGACGACCGGCTTGTCATCGGCGGCCCGGGCCGCCGGCAGTAAAGTCGCGGCCGAGAGCGCCGCGGTGAGAAGACAGATGTGATTTTTCATGGCGAAAGGGAGGATGGAAAAGCGATGCAGACAGCTCACTGGAAGACCACGGGCACAATGCGCACTTCCTCGCGCGGCACGCTCCAGCGGAGCGAAGAATTCGTGCGCGGGTTTTCCCACGTGATGGTATCGACGAACTGCAACCGCTCGCGGCGCGCCGACGTGCCATCCTCAAGGGTGACGAGGCCTTCGTCGCGCGCGGACACGAGCACGTTTTCCGCAGTGACGGGTTTGAGCGGGGTATCTGCCGACGGGAGCACCGCATTCGTGACAACAACGCTCCGGCCCGGCGAATCGAGCCCCGCCGGGCGACGCGAATATTGCAAGAAGACGACCACAAACGCCGCCGCTGCCGGCAGCACCGCGAACCACACCCAACGCCACGGGGCGAGCGACTGCACGTGAGTCGTCGGGGCGAGATCGCGGCCAACGCGTTCCGATAGCACCCGAGAAGGCGAGGCTGGGCGGAGCCGTTTCAATTCCGCTTCAAAATTATTCAAGTCGTCATCCATGGCAGTCGGCGGAAGTCAGTTCCTGACGCAGCGCAGCGAGGGCATAACGGTAGCGCGAGGCCGCGGTATTGGGCGAAAGCTGTAGCTCACCCCCAATTTGTTCGAAGGTGAGTTCACCCCAAATCTTAAGCACGAGCACCTCGCGTTGCTCGGATGGGATGCGTTGCAAAGCTTCCTCGATCGCGGTCCGGCGTTCTTCACCTTCGAACGGGGTCTCAAAGATTGAGGTCGGCACATCCGCCATGGCCCGCTCTTCACGGGCCGAGCGTCGTCCTTCACGTCGCGCCCGATCCAAGGCTGCCCGCCGCACCGAGGTAACGAGGAGCGCCATGGGTTCCCCCGGGAGCCCACGTTGGTGGCGCCAAAACCGCACGAAGCCTTCCTGCACCACGTCCTCCGCATCGGCCAATGAGCGCGTCCACTGCCGGGCACAGAGCAGCAATTTAGGACCGTAGTTTTGAAACCAATTCGTCCAAGATTCATTGTTAGGCAAAGCCTCCATGCGTTCGGAGTTCAGAGGGTTTTGCCTAAAGAGCGTCATGGCCACCCGAGTTTGTCTAACAACCTACCGAGTCTTCTCTTTGGTTGGGCGTCTGTCCCGCCGAAAATGAAAAGGGGCCCGGATTGCTCCGGGCCCCTGTTAGGCTAACTCAATCGGACCGCTTTTAGCTGCGACCGAAGAGCCGTTTCCAAGTAATGCGATACTCCAAGGCCGCCACGCACAGCACTGCACCAACGCTGGCGTAGCCAATCAAGGACTCCGCACTAACCGAGGAACGGAAAGAAAGCACGACGGCGGTAACGGCCAATAGGCCGACGGGGACCGCAACTAGGATGTTCTTATTCATATGTTTGTCTTTATTTCATCGAACCATCATCGATTCGATACGGCTAGTATACGGCACTTGATTCAATAATTGAAATCGTGACTCCCTATCGTAATCATAGACACAGACTATGGAGCTACACCAACTTCGCTACTTTGTCGCAATCGCGGAGACAGGGAACTTCACCCGTGCATCGGAGCGCAATAACGTCTCTCAACCTTCTCTCAGCCAGCAGATTCAGAAATTGGAGGCGGAGGTCGGCCACAAACTATTTCACCGCCTAGGCCGCAAAGCCGTCCTTACTGAAGCCGGTGCGGCATTCTTGGAACGTGCGCGGCGCATCCTTTTCGAGGTCGAAAACGCCACGAAGGAGCTCGGTGACAAACGCGGACTTGGCCGAAGAATCACCGTTGGTGCCGTGCAAACGGTTATGCCCTATCTGATAACACCGCTGATCGCACGGCTTCGCGCTGAGCATCCCAACCTCCTGATCGGCGCGAGGGAGGATTTTCGCGCTAGCCTCCTGCGCGCGGTTGTGGAAGGTGACGTCGACCTCGCAGTTGTGCCGCAGCCGGTGAAAGACCACCGCATTTCAATCGAGCCGCTGTTCACCGAACCGCTGCTGCTCGTCGTGGGTCGCAACCATCCCATCGCCAACCGCTCTGAGATTAGTGTAAGCGATCTGGCCGATGAAACCTTTGTCTCGCTGGGCGACTCCAGCTCCCTTGCGGCCCAGATCCAGGCGTTTTTCGGCGATCATCAATTCCGGCCACAAATCGGTTTTCGCTGCGCTCAAGTCGCCACGTTGAAACAAATTGTCTCCTCCGGGCTTGGGATTTCGCTGCTCCCGCAGCTCGCCCGTCAGACCGAGGATCGCGAATCTCTGACATACCTCCGGCTCACCGGCAGCGAACCCACCCGCGAGCTCGTCGTGATTCGCCATCTGCAACGCTACCAGAGTCGCGGTGCCGAGCAGTTCCTTACGCTCCTGCGCGAACACGTGCGCACACGGCCTGAAGCGGGTGGCGCCGAGGCCGGCTGACGATTGCGCTTTGATCAAAATCGCCAACGCTCCCCCCTCATGTCGTCCCACGGCCACCATCACGCACTCACTCCGGGTCGCGAACGGGCCACTCTCCTCACGCTCGGGGCGGTGCAGTTCACGCACATCCTGGATTTCATGATCCTGATGCCGCTCGGTCCGCAGTTGATGCGCGGTTTCGCTATCACGCCCGCGCAGTTCACTCAGCTCGTCGCCGCCTACGGCATCGCCGCCGGGGTCAGCGGTTTCATCGGTGGTTTCTTCATGGACCGATATGACCGAAAACGCGCGCTGCTGATCACCTATGCCGGATTCGCGCTGGCCACGCTCGCGTGCGGGCTCGCGCCCACTCACCACTGGCTGCTCGTCGCCCGGGTCGCGGCCGGGGCGTTCGGCGGTCTCGCCGGCTCACTGTTGCTGGCGATGGTAGGCGACATCATCCCACCCGAGCGCCGTGGGCGTGCGATGGGATTGGTCATGTCGGCGTTTCCCGTGGCGTCCGTGCTTGGCGTGCCCGCCGGCCTCGTGCTCGCGGGCCAGTTCGGCTGGCATGCCCCGTTTTTCCTGCTCGCCGCCTGCGCCGCCGCC
>JANNEY010000201.1:0-7110 GCA_031379235.1 Opitutaceae bacterium
GGGCCGGGCCTGCTTCGCGGGAGTTGCGCCCTCGTTTGCCGCGCGCGGAGCGCACGGCCGACCCGTCCGACTGCAATCTTCCGGCTTAGCCCGGAAGCGTGCGCGCGAACAACCGGCTCTCCGGCCCATCCGCTTTGAGTCGCAGGATGCGCTCGAATTCGAAACCGAGCTTTACGAGCAAGCGAATCGAGCGCTCGTTATCGAGCGCGGTGAGCGCGACGATCCGTTGCAGGCCGACAACGTCTTTCGCATAGGTCAGCGCGGCCGCGGCTGCTTCGCGCGCGAACCCCTGGCCCTGGAATTCCTCGCGATAAGCGAAGCCAAGATCCACGTCTTCAAGGCCCAGACGTTTGATGAGTCCGCATATCCCGATTGGTTTCGCCTCCGCGTGCGTTGCCACCAGCCACAGCCCGAAACCGTGCTCGCGATACATTGCCTGTGGACCGGTGGCGATGTAGCGCCGCGCCTCGTCGAGCGTGCGCACGCCTTTGTCGCCGATGAAGCGCAGCCACGCGGGCTCGTTAAGCAGGCCGAGAATAAAGGCCGCGTCGTCCCGGACCAGCCGTCGCAGGGCCAGCCGCGTGGTGGTCAGCACCACGCCGGAATCTTCGGCCGGTGCGAAGGGCGCTGGCTCCATCGGGGAAACGATCCGCTTCACTCGGCGGACGACCGACCCGCAAAGCGCGCCAGCATCAGCACGATTTCATCGAGCTCATCCGCCACACTGCGGCCACCGGCAGTCGGTGACTGGCGATTGAGCATCAGGCTCACGACCAGCCGTTCGCCGGCGGCCGTGGTGAGGTAGCCGGAGAGCGCGCGCGAATAGCGCAGCGACCCAGTCTTCGCCCGGAGGTTGCCCTCGGCCGGCGTGCCCTTCAACCGACGGCGCATCGTGCCATCGACCCCGGCGATGGGCAACGACTCGGTGAACTCCTTCGCCGCGCGGTGCGTCGCCATGGCGGTGAGCAGGGCCACGGTCGCATTGGCCGTGGTCAGATTGTTGCGCGAGAGGCCGGAGCCTTCTTCGAAGCGCACCTCGTCCGCGGGCACTCCTTGCGCGACGAGAAATTCGCGCAGCGCCGCCAACGCGAGCTGTTCCGAGTCACGCCACGCGGGCGTCTCCGCCGTCCGCCGCGACTCCCCGATGTAATCAAAAATGAGATCGGTTTCGAGATTCTGCGAAGGCTTCATGAACGCCGTCACGAGGTCTGCCATGGGCACCGACATCAACTCGCCGAGTTTCACGTGGTCGGCAGTCAGCGGCGACGCATCCGGCCAGCGCACGCCACGCGCCGCGCCTTCGACGCGAATGCCGCGTCGCTCCAGGGCCTCCTTCAGCGCGCGGGCAAACCACGCCGCTGGCCGCGGCACCGTTGCCTCCGTCAGCTCCTCCTTACCGCCAACCGGCAACTGCCCAAACAGCCGCACCACGCTTTCATCGAAAATCCGTTTGGCGACCACGACGCGCGGCGCCCCCGCCGCCACCGTCGTCATGCGATTGTCGATCGTGAGACCGGAATGCGGCTGCGTAATCGTCGCCGCGCACGGTTCGCCCACCCGGGCGCCCGGGCTGAGGCGGAGGTTTACGAAATTATCTTCCAGCGTAATCGCCGAAACCTCGGCCCCGTAGTCGTCGTTGAGATCGTTCACGGTCCAACCCGCCCCATGGGGCAGCGCGTGGAACCACGTCGCATCCGCCACCAAATCGCCCGTGATCCGCCGCACGCCGGCTTGATGTAGCGACTCCACGAAGGGCTCGAATATCTTCCAAAAATCGTCGCGCCGCAGCGCGGATTTCCAACTCGGGTCACCGCGCCCGCTCACGATCACATCGCCACGCACCACGCCAGCGCCGTCCGGCTTGGCTGTCGCAAAGATCGGCGTGACGATCCGGTAGTCGGCCCCGAGCACATCGAGCGCGAGCGCACCGGTGTAGAGTTTGCTATTGGACGCCGGGCTCAGGAGCCGGTCGGCGTGATGCTCATAAAGCGTGCGCCCACTATCGAGCGATACGGCCTTCACGCCCCAGAGCGCGGGCGCGAATTTCGCCTGCGTGACGTGCGCCTCAATCTGCGCCCGCAGCGCGGGCACCGTCTTCGCCCCAAGCCCGAACGGCTTCTCTTTCGCCCGCTCCAGCAACAGTGCAATCGAGCGCAAATGCCGCATGTGATCCTCGGGACCTTCGCCGTCGAAGCCGAGAATCTCGCACTGCCCAAGGGCGAACGTGCTCAACAGCTGCAGGCCGCCGGGCCACTCCTGGGTGTCACCCGTTCGTTCGCCGCCCAGTTTACTGATGAGGTAGTTCGCGGTTTCGGTGGTGCTTGCGTAGCCTTCGGGCACCTGCCGGGAGTGGCTGATCACCAGGCGTTTTTTCCCTTCACCCGCGAGCCGGGCGAAACGCAGAAAGCCCGCCATCAGTTCCTCGTCCACCTGCTTCGCCGCTGCGTCACCCGAATAGCCACAGTAGATTGAATCCGCCATCACCAGCGCGGCGACCCGCTCGAAAGCCGCGGGCTCGCGGAGGATTTGGCGCACACCGCCGAAACCCGCGCTGAAAGACGACACCGTGAGGCGCCCCAACCGCCATGGTTGCGCTGATGATTCCTGGCGCAATGTCGCCTCCACCTCGCGCAACAAATCCGCAAAAGCGTCCGCCACCGCGAAATGATCGGCGTAAACTTTCGAGAGCCCGGGCAGCGTGACGTTCACGAGCACACCTGGTGCGCCGATCGCCGCGAAGTTCGTTTCGACCACCGCCGGCGCGCCGTGCAGGTGCAGCCACACGGGAATCTCCGGCCCACGCGAAGTCCAATTCGCCGGCAGCGACACGACGGCCTTGCCGACGCGGAGTTGCTTGAAGGCCGCGGGGATCTGCGCCCGCGTCAGCGAGGGAGACCACACACACACGAACGCGGAGACGAGAAAAACGAGACGGCGAAGCATGGGAAGACCACGATCTAGGGGAGGCAGTCCGAGAAAGGCAACGACGTGAAATCGTTCTCACCAAGTGGCCGGCCTGAATTCAGAAACCCAAGCTCCCAAAATCTGCACTGATGACTTTCCGGTCCTTGAATTCTGATCGAAATCTCCTCGCTACTCACGCGCCGTTTTCACTCGATACCCTACCCCATGAACGGCTACTTCAACGTCGGCGACTGGATCGTCATCCTCGCCTATCTCGGCGGCATTATCGGACTCGGCGTCTGGTTCGGAAAGGATCAGCGCAACACGCGCGACTACTTCCTCGGGAGTCGCAATATTCCGTGGTGGGGCATCGGCGTCTCCATCGTCGCCGCCGAGACGAGTGCCCTCACCATCATCGGCGTGCCGGCCATCGCGTATGGCGGCAACATCATGTTCATCCAGATGATCGTGGGCTACGTGATCGCCCGGATCATTTTGGCGGTCGTGATGGTGCCGCATTATCTGAGCGGCGAAATCTACTCGCCCTACCAGCTGCTCGAAACCCACCTCGGCGTCGGACCCCGACGGCTCGCGGCGGCGTTTTTCCTTTTCCTCGAAACGATGGCGGCGGGTGTGCGCGTCTTTGTCGCGTGCATCCCGATTCGGCTCCTGCTCGGCGAACAAGTGTGCAGCCTCGGCGGGCTCGTCGATCCGATCCTCGGCGCGATCCTGATCTTTGTCGGGCTCTCGCTGCTCTACACCTACATCGGCGGCGTGAAGGCGGTCATCTGGACGGACGCGGTGCAGTTCGGACTCTTTCTTGCGGGCGGGCTCTTCGCGCTCTTCTACATCCCTACCCTCATTGAGGGGGGCTGGGCCGCGGCAATGGCGAAGGCCGGTGAGGCGGGAAAACTGGCATGGCTCAACACCCACTTCACGTTCTCGGCGCCGATCAACATCTGGATGGGCGTCATCGGCGGCACGGTGATGGTGCTCTCCACGCACGGCGCGGAGCAACTCATCGTGCAACGCGTGCTCGCCTGCGGCACGGTAGCCGACGGCCGCAAGGCGCTCGCGCTGAGCGCCGTGCTGATCTTTCCGCTCTTCCTGATTTTCCTCCTCGTGGGCGTGATGCTCTGGGTGTTCTACCAAGGCACCGGGCACCCGTTTCAAATCCCGCTGCCCGAGGCGCGGCCCGGCATCAAGTCGATCGATTTCATCTTCCCGATTTTCATGATGACAGAGGTGCCGCACATTTTGAAGGGCTTCCTGATTGTCGCGATTCTGTCCGCCGCGATGTCGTCAATCAGCTCCGCGATTACCTCGCTGGCGTCAGTCTCGACGATGGATTTTTTGAAGCAGATGGTGAAAGGAAAGGACGAGGATTTTTTCCTGCGCTGGAGCAAATATTCGACGGTGTTCTGGGCCGGCGTGCTGGTGTTTACCGCCTGGCTGACGCGTGAAGTGACTTTCGTCCTCAATGCCGCTTTCTCCCTCCGTGGGCTAACCGCCGGCGCGCTGCTCGGCGGCCTCATCCTCGCGATCTTCGGGCGCAAAGTCGGCGCCCGCGCCGCGATGATCGGCATGACGACCTCGGTGGTCGTGATGAACCTGATCTACTGGCCCGCGAATATCGCCGCGACAAAGGACTGGTGGCTGCAGACGTTCGGCGGCGAAGTCTTCTGGCCGTGGTTCACGCTCATCGGAACCATCGTCACGCTGTCCGTCGCATGGATCTTCAAGCCGAGGAAGACGGCATGAACCCGTCCCGCCGTGAATTTCTCCTCAGCGGCACCGCTGCGCTGGCGGCGAGTCTGCTGCGCTCCGGCGCCCGCGCGGCCGCGGCATCGTCCTCGGACGAACTCTGCTTCAAGGGCGCGCGCGATCTCGCGCGGCTCATGCGCGAGAAGAAACTTTCCGCGCGCGAGTTGATGACCGCGCATCTTGCGCAAATCGCGAAGATCAATCCGCTCCTCAACGCCCTCGTCGCCAAGCTCGACGACGCCAAATGCCTCGCGCTCGCCGACGCCGCCGACCGCCGTCTCGCGCGCGGCGAGGCCGTGGGCCCACTGCACGGCCTGCCCTTCGCGCACAAGGACACGGAGCCTGTCGTCGGTTTTCCGTTCACCAACGGCACGCCGATCTACCGCACCCGCATGCCCGCGGCCAACTCGGCGGCCGTGGACCGCATCGAGGCCGCTGGCGTGCTCACGATCGCGAAGACGAACGTGCCCGAGTTCGCGATGGGCTCGCACACCTACAACCCCGTCTACGGCCCCACGCGCAATCCCTACGCTCCCACGAAGAGCGCCGGCGGCTCGAGCGGCGGCGCCGGCGCGGCGCTCGCGGCCGGGATGCTCCCGCTGGCGAATGGCAGCGACCTCGGCGGCTCGCTGCGCAATCCGGGCAATTTCAACAACGTCGTTGGCTACCGCCCGACCGCGGGGCTCGTGTCGCTCGCGCCGGCAACCGCGCCCTTCGGCTCGATGGTCACCAAGGGCCCGCTCGCGCGCAGCGTGGCCGACGCCGCGCTGCTCCTCAGCGTGATGGCCGGGGCCGACAACCGCGATCCCGGTGGCTACCCGTCCGACCCTCCGAGTTTCCTGCGGCCGCTCGAGCGTGACCTTAAGGGCGTGCGCGTCGCGTGGTGCCCCGACCTCGGCGGCCTGCCGCTCGATCCGCGCGTCCGGGCGGTGCTCGCCGCGCAGCGCGCGACCTTCGAGCGGCTCGGCTGCATCGTGGAGGAGGCCGTGCCCGATCTTGATGGCGCGGACGAGGCGTTTCTCACGCTCCGCGCGTGGCGCAACTTCAACACCCTCGGCCCGCTGCTCGAAAAGCACCGCGCCGAGATGAAGCCCGAGGCCATCGGCGAGATCGAGGCGGGCGCCAAGGTCACGGCCACGCAGGTCGCCAAGGCGCTCGAGCGGCAGGCGCAGATCATCCAGCGCATGATCGCGTTTCAGCGGAAATACGAATTTGTGCTCTGCGCGGTGAACCAAGTGCCGCCCTTCGACGTAACGCTCGACTGGCCCAAGGAAATCGCGGGCGTGAAAATGATCGGCTACACCGACTGGATGAAGTCCGCCTACCGCATCACCGTCACGTCATGCCCGGCGGTGTCGGTGCCGGCGGGTTTCACGCCGGAGGGCCTGCCGGTGGGAATCCAGATCGTCGGGCGCTACCGCGAGGATTTCGAGCTACTACGGATGGCGCACATGTTCGAGCAGGCGACGCAGGTCGGTGCGAAGCGTCCGAAAATCGCGGGCTAGACGCGCGCCGCACGCCGAAGCAAGTTGGGCACATGAGAAATCCCTCACGCCTCCGCAGTGTCGCCGCGTTGCTGTTCTTCGCGGTGCTCGCCACTCTCGCCTCCGCCCAATCCGCCGCCACCGGCACGATCGAGGGCCGCGTGTCCAATCCGACGAATGGCGAGTTCATCGAGCGCGCGCGCGTGACCGTCGAGGGCACGACGCTCGAGGCGTTCTCCGACTCCAGCGGCTCCTACCGCCTCACCAACGTCCCGGCCGGCGTCGCGCGCCTACGGATTTTCTACACCGGACTTGAGGCGCAGACCGCGACGGTGAACGTCACCGCCGGCGCGATCGCGCAGCGTGACTTCGAACTCGCGGCGCGCGGCCGCGGACCAATCGCCTCTGGTGCCGTGGTGAAACTCGATTCCTTTGTCGTCGCCACGACGAAGGAGATGGATGCCGCCGCCATCGCGATCAACGAACAACGGTTTGCGGCCAACATCGTGAACGTCGTTTCCGCCGACGAGTTCGGCGCGGTGGTCGAGGGCAATGCGGGCGACTTCCTGAAATTCCTCCCCGGCATCACGGTCGACACCGGCGGCGGCGACATGCGCACCATCTCGATGAACGGCGTGCCGGCCAACAACGTGCCGATTACAATCGGCGGCTTCAGCCTGGCGAGCGCAGCGTCGTCCGGCACCTCGCGCCAGATCGAGCTCGAGCAGACCTCAGTCAACAACGTCGCGCGCTTCGAGGTGCATCACTCACCGACGCCCGAGTCGCCGGGCTCGGCCCTGGCCGGCTCGATCAACCTCGTGCCGCGCAGCGCGTTTGAGCGATCGCGGCCGGTGCTCACTTCGAGCGTGTTCCTGATGATGAAGGACAACTACCGGGACTGGAACAAGACGCCCGGCCCGCGCGTGACGCCGACGCGAAAGATCAAGCCGGGCTTCGA
>JANNEY010000204.1:0-13745 GCA_031379235.1 Opitutaceae bacterium
TTCATGCTCAACTATCGCGTGGCCGACCTGAAGCGGGTGCTCGCGCTCCTGAAGCGGGAAGGTGTCTGGGTGGACGCAAAAACGGAGTCATCCGAGTTCGGGAAATTTGGCTGGATCAAGGACGGCGAGGGCAACCGGATCGAGTTGTGGCAGCCGCCGCCGGCCAAACGCAAAACCGCGAAAAAGAAATGAGCGCGCGCTTTTTCCTTCTCGGATTTTGGCTGACGGTGATGGGTGCGCCGATGCTGCGCTCCGCCGATCTGCCGGCGGCCAAGCCGACGGTCGCGGCCCTTGCGTGGCTGACCGGCGAATGGTCGTTTGCCCGCAACGGCCGGGTCGTGACGGAGCGCTGGACCGCGCCCACCGGCGGCATGATGATCGGCACAAGCCAGACGGTGGCGGGCGAGCGCACCGTGCAATACGAGTTTGTGGTGATTCGCGCCGACGCCGCGGGCGACCTGCTCTACATCGCCAAGCCGTCGGGCCAGCCGGAGGCGAGTTTCAAGCTCGTGCGGCATTCCGCGCGTGAAGTGGTGTTCGAGAATCCCGCGCACGATTATCCCCAGCAGATTTCGTATGTGCTCAAGGACGATGGCTCGCTGCTCGCCGCGATCGATGGAACGAAAAACGGCCAGTCGCGGCGCGTGGAGTTTCCGTATCGCCGGGTGAGATAGGCCAACGGGCGCGGGTGTTCGTTCGTCTCTGTGATGAATAATTTTTGCCCATGTTACCCCTAGTCTCCCTCTCCCGTGGCGCGGTGCTCGGCCTCCTGCTGCTGACGGCGCTGCGTGCGGCGGATTCGTTGGTTTCCGTGGGTGCGGCCCGAATCGATATCACGCCGGACCTGCCGATTCAGTTGGCCGGCTACCAGCAGCGGACGACGGAGGCGCCGCGCGTCGAGATGCCGCTGACGGCGCGGGCGCTGGCGATTGGCTCGGACGCGGAGGGACCAGTCGTGTTAATCACGGCGGAGGTGATTGCGATGAGCGAGGCGATCAGCGAAGCGGTGGCGGCGGCGATTGGCGCCAGGCATGCGATCCCACGTGAACGGATTGCCGTGTGCGCCACGCACCAGCACACGGGGCCGGCAATCGCGGGCACGATTCCGTTCATGTTCTCCCGCGATCTGCCCGCGGAAACCACGGCGCGCATCGAGCGCTACGCCGCGACGCTGCAGGAAAAACTGATCGCGGTGGCGCTGGCCGCGCTCGCGGATCGCAAACCGGCGCGGCTCGCGTGGGCGCAGGGCACGGCGAGTTTCGCGGTCAACCGCCGTCTCATCACCGACGGCAAACACACCGGCTACAAGGCCACGCCCGGCGGGCCGGTGGATCACTCGCTGCCCGTGCTGCGCGCGGTGGACGAGCGCGGGGCCGTGCGCGCCGTGCTCGTGAACTACGCGTGCCACTGCACGACGCTGAAGGGCGGGGATAATTTTGTGCATCCCGACTGGGCCGGTGACGCCGCCAAAAGGCTCGAGGAGGCTTATGCGGGCGCCGTTGCGCTGGTCGCCATCGGCTGTGGCGCCGACTCGGACCCGCAGCCACGCGGACTCCTGGAAGTGGCGACGCACGGCAAGACGGTGGCCGGTGAGGTCGCGCGGCTTTTTCAAGGCGAGATGAAAGCGCTGGGGCGCGTGACGTCGGCGCAGTTTCGCCGCATCGAGTTGCCGCTCGGGCGCACCGTGCCGCGGGCGGAGCTGGAAGCGCGGCTCAAGGGCAAACCCAATGTCGCCTATGCCGCCGCGCAATTCCTGCGGATGCTCGATGCGGGCCAGCCGTTGCCAGCAGCGGTGAACTACCCAGTGCAGGCGTGGGCGTTTGGCGACGAGTTCGCAATGGTCTTTCTCGGCGGGGAAGTGGTGGCGGACTATGCACTGCGCCTGAAGCGGGAGCTCGGCGTGTCGCGCCTCTGGGTGAACGCCTATTCCAACCATGTGCCGTGTTACATCCCGTCGCGGCAGGTTCTCAAGGAGGGCGGCTACGAAGCTGACGCCGCGATGGACTACTACGGTTTTCCGACGCGGCTGGCCGAAGACACGGAAGACCGAATCGTGCGCACCGTGCACGAGCTGCTGCCGGCGGGCTTTTCAGCGCAGCGCAACGAAACGATTCTCAACCGGCCATGAAGACGGCGCATCCCAGTTTGTTGCGGTGGGTAGGGGCGTGCCTTGTGCGCGCCCATGCTCGACGGGCGCGGACAAGCCGCGCCCCTACAAATATCGGTCCGGCGCCCGAGATTTTCAAAATTATGAGCTGCACGCCATGAAGACCATTTGTCGCTGGGGCGCATTGGTGGTGACGGCAGTTAGCGCGGGTGTCCTGCCGCTGCTCGCCTACAAGGAAGTGCCGCCGCCGGAGAAGGTCGTGCTGCCGCAGCCGCGCAGTCCCGCCGAGTCGCTCGCTGCGATCAAAGTGCCGGCGGGTTTCGAGGTCGAACTCGTCGCTGCCGAGCCACTCGTGCGCGACCCGATTGATTTCGCGTGGGGTGCGGACGGGCGGATGTGGGTGGTTGAGATGGCCGACTACCCGAAGGGGATGGATGGCCGCGGCAAACCCGGCGGCCGGATCCGCGTGCTGGAGTCCACGCGCGGCGACGGGCGTTACGACAAGTCGACGCTGTTTGCCGACGGCCTGAAGTCGCCGACCTCCGTCCTGCCGTGGCGCGACGGCGTGCTCGTGAGCTCGGTGCCGAACATTCTCTTCCTGCAGGACACCGATGGCGACGGCCGCGCGGACAAGACGACGGTGCTTTATCGCGGACTCGCCGAGGGCAACGAACAGCATCTCGGCAACGGCCTGCAGTGGTCGCTCGACGGCTGGCTCCACATGGCCAACGGCGACAGCGGTGGAAAAGTCACTTCGACCAAAACCGATCGCACCCTGGACATCGGCCGGCGGGATTTTCGGATTTCGCCGGACGACGGCGGCATTGAGCCGCTGGTTGGCGGCTCGCAGTATGGCCGGGCGCGCGACGACTGGGGAAACTGGTTTGGCTGCAACAACAGCAACCCGCTCTGGCACTACGCGCTCGAGGAGCGCTATCTCCGCCGCAATCCGCACCTCGTGCCGCCCAATGCGATCGTCAGTGTCGGCGCGAGCGCGGGCGCGGCGCGCATCTATCCCGCGAGCGAGACTTTCGCGCGCTTCAACGACCCGCACGGCTTCAACCACTTCACTTCCGCCTGCGGGCTGGCGGTTTATCGCGACGATTTCCTCGGCGCCGAATTCGCGGGCAACATTTTCGTCTGTGAGCCCGTGCACAACCTTGTGCATCGCGAGATGGTGCGGCCGGTCGGCTCAACGTTTGTAGGGGAGCGCGCGACGGACGAGCGGGAGTCGGAGTTTTTCGCCTCGGCCGACCACTGGTCACGCTTCACTGCCGCGCGCGCCGGTCCCGATGGCGCGCTCTACATCGCCGACATGTATCGCCTCGTGATCGAGCACCCGACGTGGATCCCGGACGCGTGGCAGAAGCAGCTCGGCGACCTCCGCGCGGGCGAGAACCAGGGCCGCATTTACCGCGTTCGTCCGAAAGGAAAGCCGTTGCGTGCCGTGCCGGATCTCACCCGCGCCGACGCTCCCGCGCTCGTGGCCGCACTTGAGAACCCCAGCGGAGTTGTGCGGGATCTCGCGCAGCAACAGCTCACATGGCGCACGGACCGCGCGGTCGCAACTACAGCACAATTGGAGAGACTCGCCGCCGCTTCTGCCCGGGCCGAAACGCGCGCGCAGGCGCTGTGGACGTTGGCCGCGCTCGGAAATTTGCAGCCCACAGTCGTGAGCCGCGCGCTCACCGATCGGCATGCCGGGGTGAGGCGCCAGGCGGTGCGGCTGAGTGAGAATTTCGCGGGGAGTGGCGACGAAGCCCTCTTCACCGCGCTCACGGCGAGGGTGAACGACCCCGACGTGATGGTCCGCCTCCAGATCGGCCACACGCTCGGGGAGTGGAAGTCTCCCGCCGTCGGCGAGGCGCTCGCGCGGCTCCTGCGAAGTGAGGACGATCGGTTCGTGAAAGCCGCAGCGTTGAGCTCGGCGCTGCCGCACGCCGACATGATCATGGCCGCGCTCCGACGCGAGCCTCGGGCCAGTGGACCGCTGTTGCTCGAAGTCGCGACAATGACCGAGAACGCCGAAGCAATCGCGTGGCTGCTGGCTGACATCTCGGCCCACGGGGATACGGTGCCGCCGCCAGCCAGGATTGAGGCTCTGGCTCGGCTGCTCGACTGGCTTCAGCGCAGCAACAAGACCCTCGCGCAGCTCCACCGCACCGCGGACGAACCGATGCGGCGCGCGGTGGAGGCAGCCGATGAAATTTTCGCTGCGGCCCGGCAGCTCGCACCCGATGCCGCAGCTTCCGTCTCAGACCGCCTCGCGGCGATGCGCGTCCTCGGCCGCGGGCGCAGCCGGCAGGACGAGGATTTTGAACTCTTGGCGGAATTGCTCCGGCCGCAGGCACCCGTTGAGGTGCAGATCTCCGTGGTGGCCGCACTCGGCCGGATGAACCGACCGGCCGTGCCGGAGCGCGTCCTTGCCGGCTGGCGCAGCCACGGACCCGCGGTGCGCTCCGCCGTGATTGAGCTGGTGACTAGTCGCGTCGCGTGGTCGCAGACACTGCTCGACCATGTCGAAAAAGATCCCGAGATGCTCGCGCAGATTGATCCGGCGCAGCGGCAGCGCCTGACCCACCACATCGACGCGAAACTCGCCGACCGCGCGACGCGCGTTTTCCAAACCAACACGGATCCCAACCGCCAGGCCGCGATCAATCGAATGCTCGCGGCCATGGATGATAAACGCGGCGACGCCGCGAAGGGTGCCGAGGTATTCGCGGCCACGTGCCGCGCGTGCCACGCCTTCGGCCCGGCGGGCGGCGGCGCCATCGGCCCTGACCTTGCCGTCGTCAAGGATCGCAGCGCGCCGTATCTCGTCACGCACATCCTCGATCCGAACCGCGCGGTGGAGGACCGCTACATGTTGTATGCCGCGACGCTGCTCGACGGACGTTCGCTCGCGGGAATGCTCGTGAGTGAGAGTAGCAGCAGTGTGATGTTTCGCGGCCTTGACGGCGCGGAGCACGTGATCCTGCGCAACGAACTCCGCCTCCTCGTCAGCTCCGGCCGCTCGCTCATGCCCGAAGGGCTTGAATCAGTGTTGAGCCCCGAAGCGATGGCAGACCTTGTCGGATTCTTGGGGAATACCTCGGACGCTAGCAGAAGGTGAAGGAACCAGGCGAGGGAAGTCGATGAGGGCCAGTGACCCGCAGGAGCAGAGCGTGGTCAAGGTCGCACTTCGGGTCTCGCGGGAGGGTTGTGGCGCAGACTTCACGGGTTGAAACCGGATGGGTGGGAACACGTAGCCGTGGAGGGTGGCAAACACGTATCCAATAATAATAGACCGCAGTAATCACTGTTTGCCGGCGCGGCCAACATATGGAATTCATCGGGTATTAACCAAATATTTACCATGAATAATCCCGTGCTCACCGTGAAAGCGCTTGTTCTGCATCTCCGCCGCTGCGTTCCGGCTGTCACCGTGTTTGGCGCGGTTGCGACCACCGGCGTTTCGGCGACGCTCACCATGAACTCCACGCCGTTTGGGAACGGCAACGGGCTCCACGGCGGCGAGTATGCTGTGACGTCGGCGACGTTGAGCAACGCCGGCTACAGTCCGCTCGTCACCTCGCTGCTGCAGTCAGGGGCCTTCGCGACTTTCTGTCTGGAATACGGCGAGCATTTTTCGTTCGGCTCGTCCTACACCTATACGCTTGGAAGCGCGGCGACGCTCGGGAGCGGCGGCGCGGTGAACGGGGCCGATCCGGCCTCGAATGGCACCGCGTGGCTTTATTCCCAGTTCGCGACCGGCGTGCTGGCGAATTATGACTACACGGCCGTTGGACGCGCCGCATCCAACTCCCAGCTGCAACTCGCCTTCTGGTTTCTTGAAGACGAGACGCCGCTGATTGCGGGTTATGGGGCCTACCTTCCGAACACCAACGTCTTCCTCTCGGCGGCAATCGCCCAGTTCGGCTCTGTGGAGGCGGCGAAGGCGAATGCGGCCAACTCGTTCGGCGTGTCCGTGCTCAACCTGACAACCGGTGACGTGCACAATCAGTCCCAGCTTTACTACAGCGGTGGCGGCAACATTCCTGGGACGCCTGACTCCGGTGCGACACTGGCACTCATGGGCTTGGCTGTAGCCGGGATGATGGGATTCCGCCGCGCGATGGTCCGCGGCGGGTTGCGCTGAACAGCGCAGTCCGAACAGAAGCCAGTCTTCAGCCGCTTGCGCGGCGCCAGCGGCTGGGAGCCGCGGTTGCAGTTCTCTGGCGGACCGCCGCGACTGAATCGTTGGGTTTCATCGGCGAAATTCACTCGCGCCTTTCTGTGGGCCCGGCCAACCAATTTGGGTGCGCTCAACTCCTGATTCGTTACTCCCCTTTGTCGTCCTCTGCTGTGCCACGCTGGGAATTGCGGTAGACGCATCGGAGCGTGCCGACTGGCCGGAGTTTCGCGGGCCGACAGGGCAGGGGCATGCGGTGGCGACCGGGTTGCCGACCGAGTGGTCCGCGACCAAGAACGTCGCGTGGAAAGTCGCCGTGCCCGGCGCCGGCTGGTCGTCGCCGGCGATTGCGGGCGGACGAATTTTTCTCACCACGGGTGTGGCCAACGCGGGGGGCGGCGTGTCGTTACGCGCGCTGGCGTTGGACGTCGCGAGCGGGCGCATGCTGTGGGACACGGAGGTTTTTTCCGCGAGCGAGGCGAGCGTTCAGCCGGTGCACGTGAAGAATAGCCCAGCGAGCCCGACCCCGATCGTTGAAGGTGATCGCATCTACATTCACTTCGGGCACCACGGCACGGCGTGTCTCGACGCCGCGGGGAAAGTTCTCTGGCGCCAGACCGGGCTTCACTACGATCCGCTGCACGGCAACGGCGGCTCGCCGGCGTTGGTGGGTGGCTTGCTCGTGTTCAATGCCGATGGCACCAAGGAGCCGTTTGTCGTCGCGCTCCACAAGGCGACGGGCGAGGTCGCCTGGAAGGTCGCGCGCACGGGTGAGGTGCGGCAGAAATTTTCGTTTTGCACGCCGCTCGTCATCACCGTCGGCGGCCGGACGCAGATCATCACGCCGGGGAGCGGCGCGGTGTCGGCACTTGATCCGCAGGACGGGCGCGAGATCTGGCGCGTGCGCTATGGGCAGGGCTACTCGATCGTGCCGCGGCCGGTGTTTGCCCATGGGCTGTTGTTCATCGCGACGGGTTTCAACCGCGCCGACCTGCTGGCAATCCGGCCCGATGGTGCGGGCGATGTGACCGACTCGCATGTGGCGTGGAAGACGACGAAGGGCGCGCCGCTCACGCCTTCGGTGGTTGTCGTGGGTGACGAACTTTACGCTGTGGCCGACAGTGGAGTGGCGAGCTGTTTCGATGCGAAAACGGGGACCGTCCACTGGCAGGAGCGGCTCGAAGGCAACTACTCGGCCTCGCCGATCGTGGCCGACGGGAAAATTTACTTCCTCAGCGAGGAAGGCGTGGGCACGGTGCTGAAAGCCTCACGCACCTTCGAAAAGATCGCGACGAACAAGCTCGGGGAGCCCACCCTCGCCTCGTATGCGGTTGCGGACGGCGCGCTTTTCATCCGCAGTGCGGCGCATCTCTACCGGGTCGAGCGCAAATAAAATCCTTTCACTATGAAACACTGTTTCGCGACGTTCGCTACCTTGTCGGTCATCGGTCTCACCGCGTTCTCCGCAGAAGACGCCACAGCCCAATGGCCGCAGTTCCACGGGGCCAATGCCTCCGGGCTCGCCACGGGCGCGAAGCCGCCGGTCAAGGTCGGGCCGACCGAGGGCGTGGTGTGGAGCATCGAGGTGCCGTGGTCGCCGTCGTCGCCCGCGATCTGGGGCGAGCGGATTTTTCTCACCACGTTTCGCAACGGCGAACTTGAGACGCGCTGCCATGATCGTGCGGACGGGCGGCTGCGCTGGGCGCGCGGCGTGAAGCCGGGCGCGGTCGAGGATTTTCACCGTTCCGATGGCAGCCCCGCGGCTTCGACACCCGCGACCGATGGTCGGCACGTGGTGAGTTACTTCGGATCGTTTGGGCTCATCTGCCACGACGTGGACGGGAAGGAATTGTGGCGGATGCCGCTGCCGCTCGCGCTGAGCGCTGGACAATACGGCTCCGGCACTTCGCCGATCATCGTCGGCGGGACCGTCGTGCTGTGCCGCGATCTTTACCGCTACTCGACGTTGTTGGCGGTGGACGTGAAGACCGGGAAGAAACTTTGGGAGACGCCGCGCACCGATGCCTCGGGCAGCTTCGGCACGCCGGTGCATTGGAAAAACAATGGCGTCGATGAAATCGTCGTCGCATCGAACGGCCGGCTCAAGGGCTTCGATCTCAAGACGGGCAAGGAGCGCTGGCTCGTGGAGAACGTGACCGGCTACGTTTGCACGACGCCGCTCGTCGCCGACGGTATGTTGTTTTTCGCCGCGTGGTCCAACGACACCGCCGACTCGCCGCTGCCGACGTGGGAGGAGTTCTACAAGAAGAACGACAAGAACGGCGACGGCGTCGTGACGTTCAACGAGATTGCCGAGGCCAGCATCGATTACTGGCGCGGCGTGGATGCGAATCGCGACGGTAAATTTTCCAAGGAGGATTGGGACATCATGAAGGCGGAATCGACGCGCTCGGAAAATGTCGTCGTCGCCGTGAAACCCGGCGGCACCGGCAACATTACCGAGACGCACGTCGCGTGGCGTTTCCGCAAGGGGCTGCCCTACGTGCCCTCGCCGGTGCATTTCGACGGGCGCCTCTATTTCGTGAAGGACGGCGGCATCCTCACGTCACTCGACGCCAAGACCGGCGAGCCCGCCTATGCGCAGGAGCGCATCACAGGCGCGCCCGGCGGCTACTACGCGTCGCTCGTCGCGGGCGACGGTCGCATCTACGTCGCGTCGCTCCCGGGTAAACTCACCGTGATCAAGGCTGGCGGCGACAAGCCGGAGATTTTGCATCAGGCGGATTTCGGCGAACGCATCCTCGCCACGCCCGCCATCGTCGGCGAGCGCCTCTATGTGCGCACGACGACGAAGCTGTGGGCGTTTGGAAAATGATCGAAAGCCGGGGCTTCCGCGGGTGGGTGCACTGGCTCGTCCTCGTCGGGTTTGCTGGAGGAATCGCGCGGGCCGATTGGCCGCAGTTTCGCGGCCCGGGTGCGGCGGGAATTTCGGGCGCCGGGCAGGTGCCGCTAGCTTGGTCGGCGGAGAAGAACATCGCATGGAAGCAGCCGGTGCCCGGCGTCGGCCTGTCGTCGCCCGTGGTGAGCGAGGGACGGCTCTTCGTCACCTCCGCGCTGCGCGACGAAAACGGATCGCCGGGAGTTTTCCTGTTCTCGTTTCGCACCGACACGGGGCAGCTGGAGTGGCGCACGCAGCTGTTTCCCACGGGGGAGCTGCCGCCGCGCGAAGGTCACGAACGCAACGTCGCCGCCAACGCGACGATCATCGCGGAGGGTGGGCTACTCTACGCCTATGTCGGCCACCACGGTGCCATCTGCCTGGAGCGTGACGGCAGGATTCGCTGGCGCACCAACCGCCTGCGCTTTGATCCGGTGCCCCCCAACGGCACGTCACCCATCATCGCCGGTGATCTTTTTATCTACGTCGCCGACTGCGCGACGGCGGCGTTCGTGATGGCCCTCGACAAGCACACGGGGGCGGTGCGTTGGAAAGTGCCGCGCGTAGTGCCCGGCAAAATGAAGTTCACGTTCGGTGCGCCGCTGGCCATCGAGGGCGGCGGCCGGCGCCAGATCATCGTGGTTGGGGCGAGCGCGGTCACGTCGCTCGATCCGGCGGACGGGCGGGAAATCTGGCGCGTGCGCATGGCGCGCGACAGCGCCGGGCCGCAGCCGGTGTTCGCGCACGGCCTGCTGTTCGTGTCCGCCGGGTATCTGCGCACCGATCTGTTCGCCATCCGGCCGGATGGCACGGGCGATGTCACCGCCACCCATGTGGATTGGCGCGTCTCGAAAGGTGCGCCGCTTACTCCCGGGCTCATCGCCGTGGGCGATGAGCTGTTCGCCGTGAACGACGCGGGCCTCGCCACCTGCTGGGAGGCGAAGACGGGCCGGGTGATCTGGCAGGAGCGCCTGCCCGGCAACTATTCCGCGGCGCCGGTCGCGGCAGACGGGCGGATTTATTTTGTCAACGAGGAGGGTCTCGCCACCGTGGTGCAAGCCGCACGCGAGTTTGCGTTGCTCGCGTCGAATCCGCTCGGCGCGATGACGCTGGCGTCGCCCGCCGTGAGCGACGGGGCGATTTTTTTTCGAACGGCCGGCCACGTCTGGCGGATCGGTGCGGGAGTGAGGCCGGAATAGCGCGGCGAGTCCCGCTTCTGGAGGGCTGCCGCTGGTCGGCAGGCCGTCGCGACTATCGCGTCCACTGCGTGACGGCCCGGCGGCGAGCGCCGGCCCTACAGTCCAGAAGCCGGGGACGTCGGTATCACCGCGCGTCGCGCGCGACCTGGGCGGCGAGTTTTTCCAAGTCGATCGATTCGCCGGCGGCGGGGAACGCGTGCGACAGCAGATACCAGTGCTCGGTGAAGCTCGCGCTCGCGCCGGGCGCGATGGTGTTGCGTGGACCGTGCGGCTCGAGCTCGACGGCCGGAACCATGCTCGCAGGCGGATACCAGAAGCAGAGCGGAAAACCCGCGAGCTCGGGGTAGACTGCATCGCGCGGCGAAGCGTAGCGCTTCACGAAGGCCTGGCCGTGCGGCATCACGTAGGCGAACCAACCGGCGTGGGTATCGAAGCCGAGCTTCGGGAAACGCGGCGGCCCGAGCACCTCGAGAAAATTCCCGCGCTGGCGCACGTTGGCATCGGTGGGCTTGGACAGGATCGAGGGCTCGCCGCCTTGCGCATACATGATCCAGCCATTGGGAAAACGTTTCGTCTCGGGCGTGAGTGGCACGACGCCAATGCCGCCGTGCACGGCGAAAGTGCGGCTCCAGTGCGCCCAGTGCTTAGTCTCACGCGATATGTTGCGGATGATTTGCTCGCAGCTCAGGTGCGTGCCCTTGGCGTCGAGGCGGAACTCGCGCACGAGCTGCACGCCCGTCGCGTCGTCGGTCTGGCTCGTGAGCCGCACGGCGCGCGGGCCGATCGCCTCGGCGGTCCATGCGCCGCTCCACAATTTTTCGCGGCGCGGGATGATCATCTCAGGCCCGATGTCGAGGCGCCCGGCGCTCGGGGCCGTCTTCAATCCGCCGGCCGGCGTCCACTCGCCCTCCTTGGGGTCGAGGTAGAGCGCGTTTTTGCCGCGCCATTCGTATTCGAGCACGCGTCCGCCGACTTGGTGGCCGAGCGTCACGCGCGTCTCACCATTGGAGAGTTCGAAGCAATCGGGGTAGTTGAGCACCTGCACGCGGCGGACGCCGTCGGGCAGTGATTCGGCGGCAAAGGCGGCGGTGAAAGGTAGGACGAGAAACGCGAGAGCGAAGGGGAAGGGGAAACGCATGCGCTATCGTGAGGGCCGAAGCGGCTCTTGGCGCAACCGCGAAATGGTGATCCCAAGCTTGCGAGCGCGGCGCGATTCGGCCGCAGTGGCGCCATGCGAGTCCTCCCCACGCTGAGCCTGGCAGCGGTGTTGTCACTGTCGTTGCCCGCCACGCTCCTTGCGGCCGAAAACTGGCCGCAGTTCCGTGGTGTCGATGGCGCTGGTGTCGCCGCCGTCGAGGCACGCCCGCCACTGAAGATCGGGCCGAATGAAAATGTGAAGTGGAGCGTCGCGGTGCCGTGGTCGCCGTCGTCTCCGTGCGTGTGGGGTGACCGAATTTTTCTGACGACGTTTGCCGAGCCCAATCTCGAGGTGCGTTGCTACGAGCGCGGGACCGGCGCGGTGCGTTGGACGCGGACCTTCAAGCCGGAGCGCGTCGAGGAGTTTCACCGCGCCGACGGCAGCCCGGCGGCCTCGACGCCAGTGACCGATGGCGCGCACGTCGTGAGCTACTTCGGTTCGTGGGGACTCGTGTGTCATGATTTCGAAGGAAAGGAACTGTGGCGGCGCCCACTGCCCGTCGCGGAGAGCGGCGGAAAATTTGGCACCGGCACCTCGCCGATCATCGTGGGTGGAGTCGTGCTGCTCAACCGCGACCAACATCAGTTTTCCACGCTGCTCGCGGTCGATGTGAAAACAGGCGCGACGGTGTGGGAAACCTCGCGTCCCGAGGCGAGCGGCAGCTTTGGCACGCCGGCGCTATGGCGGCGGGATGACGCGACCGAGGTCGTCCTCGCCGGCTCGGCGCAGCTCAAGGGCTACGATCTTGCGACGGGCGTCGAGCGCTGGACGATTCGAAATGTGACCGGAACGGTTTGCACCACACCGGTCGTGGGCGAGGGCCTGCTGTTTTTCGCGGCGTGGTCGCCGGGCCAGTCGGACTCCCCACGCCAAACGTGGGAGGCCTTTCTGAAAGTCCACGACAAAAACGGCGACGGCATCGTCGAGGTGGACGAGATCGCCGTGGAGCGCCGCGACTACCTGCGCTCCTTTGACCGCAACCGCGACGGCAAGATCACGCCCGACGATTGGGGGCGCATCAAAGCCGGCGATGCCCGCGCGGAAAACGTCTTGCTCGCCGTGAAGCCCGGTGGGCGCGGCGACATCTCCGAGACGCACGTCGCGTGGAAATATCGCAAGGCGCTGCCCTACGTGCCGAGCCCTCTGCTCTACCAAGGCCGGCTCTACCTCGTCCGCGATCAAGGCCAGATGACTTGCCTCGATCCGCGGACGGGCGAGCCGTCTTATGCGCAGGAAAAATTGCCCGCGGGCGGCAACTACTACGCTTCGCCGGTTGCGGCCGACGGCCGCATCTACGTCGCCTCGCTGCCCGGCAAACTCACGGTCGTGAAGGCGGGCGGCGCAAAGCCGGAGGTTTTGCACACCGCGGATTTCGGCGAGCGCATCCTTGCGACGCCTGCGCTCGTCGGAAAAAATATCTACCTGCGCACGCAGACGAAGCTCTATGCGTTCGAGGAGTAAGACTGCCACGCGCAGGCGAAGAAAAATTTCCCCGCGCCACGTCCCCATGAAAAAATCATCCCTGCTGCCCCTCCTCGTCGCCACGGTCGCCACGGCGACGGCCGCGCCTGCGCCGACCGTCACGCGTGATGTCCGCTACCTCGCCGATTCCACGCATGAACGCCACGTGCTCGACATCCACGCGCCCGAGGGCGCAAAAAACTTCCCGGTGGTTTTTTGGATCCACGGCGGCGGCTGGCAGGCCGGCGACAAGGGCGACGTGAAGCTCAAGCCGCAGATGTTCACCGAGCGGGGCTTCGTCTTCGTCTCGACCAACTACCGCCTGCTGCCGCACGTGCCGATGGGCGACATCATCCGCGACATCGCGCAGGCGTTCGCGTGGACCCACGCCCACATCGCGCGCCACGGCGGCGATCCCACGCGCGTGATCGTGGCGGGCCACTCGGCCGGCGCGCAGCTCGCCGCGCTGCTCTGCACCGACGAAAAATATCTCCGCGCCCACGGCCTGTCGTTCGCGCCGATCAAAGGCTGCATCCCGGTGGATGGCGACACCTTCGACATCCCTGCGATTATCGAGGTGGCGGAAGTGCGCGCGCGGGCGCACGGATTACCGGTGCCGACCTTCGGTCACCGCCAGAAATTCGGGAACGATCCTGTGCTGCACCGCGATTTTTCTGCGGTCACCCACGTCGCCAAGGATCGCGGCA
>JANNEY010000245.1:0-9253 GCA_031379235.1 Opitutaceae bacterium
ATCTGCAGGCCGATGGGCAGGCCGGACTGGGTGAAACCGCAGGGCACGGAAATCGTCGTAGAGCACTTGCACGAGCAGCAGCCCAACCGTCGCGGCCAGCACGAGCGCGAGCATCGTCAGCCACTCGCGCAGAAGGTGCCGATCGAAGGTGTTCACAGCCGCGATGAAAGGACCCGCACCGCACCGCGGAAAGCCCAAAGCGGAAAAAATCACGCGGAACGAGAACCGTGCGCAGTCGCGGAACGGTCCTGCGCGCGCGCGATTCCGCGCAGAGCCGAAGCGGCTCCGCTACGGTGACACGACGCCACCTCTCGCAGCGCGCGCTCATTTTTCCCGTTGTCATGGCGAGGAATGCAGTGACGAAGCAATCCAGCTGACATTTCGCTGGATTGCCACGCCCGCCAAGCCGGGCTCGCAATGACAAGTCAGTCTGACGACTACTCGGGAAACAGTTTGATTGAAAAGCACCGTTCAGTGGCCTTGGCTCCGCGCCTTGTTTTCCACCCTATGATTCAATCGCGCCGTCCGGTCCTATTTCTAGCGTTCGCCGTCGCCGCGTGCTTGCTCGCTTCGTGCGCCAAACAGACCGACACGCTCAAGGTCGGTGAATTCGCCTCCATGACCGGCAAGGAGGCGACCTACGGCCAGGCTTCGCACAAGGGCACCCTCCTCGCCATCGAGGAGGTCAATGCCGCCGGTGGCGTGCTGGGGAAAAAACTGGAGCTGCTCACCGAGGACAACCAGTCGAAGGCGGGCGAGTCCGCCACGATCGTGAAGAAATTTATCTCGCGCGACAAGGTGATCGCGGTCCTCGGCGAGGTCGCGTCCAGCCGCTCGCTCGAAGCCGCACCGATCTGTCAGGCCGCGGGCATTCCGATGATCACGCCATCGTCGACGAACCCCGAGGTCACCGCCAAGGGCGACTACGTTTTCCGCGTCTGTTTCATCGATCCGTTTCAGGGCACGGTGATGGCGAAGTTTGCCAAAAACACACTCAAGGTTCGCCGCGTGGGCCTGCTCACCTCGGCTTCGTCGGCCTACAGCGTGGGCCTCGCCAAATACTTCAAGGAGCGGTTTGCCGCCGACGGTGGCGTGGTGGCACTCGAGCAGAAGTTCTCCGAAGGGGATAAAGATTTCCGCGCCCAACTCACCGCCATCAAGGCCGCGAAGGTCGAGGGTATCTTTGTGCCCGGCTACTACGCCGAGGCCGCCCTGATCTGCAAGCAGGCGCAGGACCTCGGGCTCACGATTCCGATCTTCGGCGCCGACGGCTGGGAATCCCCCGAACTCGTCGAGATTGGCGGCAAGGCCGTCGAGGGCACGTTTTTCGCGACCCACTATTCGCCGGAAAACAACGACCCGGTCGTCACCAAGTTTAACACGCGTTTCCGCCAGCGCTGGGGTGACGTCTCCGACACCCTCACCGGCCTCGGCTATGATTCCGTCATGATGCTCGTCGATGCCCTCAAGCGGGCCGGCACCACCGAGCCCGCGAAGTTGCGCGATGCGCTGGCCACAACGAAAAATTTTGCCGGCGTCACTGGCACCATCACGCTCGACGAGCAGCGCAATCCCACCAAGTCCGCCGTCGTGCTCACGGTGAAGAACGGCAAGTTCATCTTTGTCGAAAGCATCGCGCCGTGATGACCGCCCCCTCCTTTCTATTATTTATCCAATGAAACGAATCCTCCTCCCCCTCCTCGCCGCCGGCCTGTTGCTGCTGGTCTCGTGCGCCAAGCAAAGCGATGCCATCAAAGTCGGCGAATACGCTTCGCTCACCGGCAAAGAGGCGGGCTTCGGCCAGACCTCGCACCACGGCGTGGTCCTCGCCATCGAGGAAATCAACGCCGCCGGCGGCGTGCTCGGCAAAAAGCTCGAGCTCGCCTACGAGGACAACCAGACCAAGGCCGGCGAGAGCGCCACGGCCGTGAAGAAGCTCCTTTCGCGCGAAAAGGTCGTCGCGTTGATCGGCGAAGTCTCCTCCGGCCGCTCGCTCGAAGCCGCGCCCATCGCCCAGGCCGCGAAAGTGCCGATGATCGCGCCGGCGGCGACCAATCCCAAGGTCACGGAAACGGGCGACTACATCTTCCGCGTCTGCTTCATCGATCCGTTTCAGGGCACCGTCATGGCGAAATTCGCCCTCACGGATCTCAAGGCCAGGAAGGTCGCCATCATCTCCAGCGTCTCCAACGCCTACAGCGTCGGCCTCGCGAAATTTTTCACCGAGACCTTCACCAAGGGCGGCGGCACGGTCGCGCTCGAGCAGAAATATTCCGAGGGCGACAAGGATTTCCGGGCGCAGCTCACCGCGGTCAAGGCCGCCGGCGTCGAGGCCATCTTTGTGCCCGGCTACTACACCGAATCCGCCCTCATCGTCCGGCAGGCGCGCGACCTTGGCCTCACGGTGCCGTTCATCGGCGGCGATGGTTGGGAGGACGAGCAGCTCCTTAAAATCGCGGGCGACGCGCTCAACGGTTGCTACTACTCGACGCACTTCTCGCCTGAGAACACCGACCCGGCAGTCGGCAAATTTGTCGGCAAATACAAGGCGCGCTGGAACGGCGAGATTCCCGGCGCGTTCTCCGCCTTGGGCTACGACGCCGTCCACGTCCTCGCCGATGCGATCAAACGCGCCGGCACCACCGAGGGCCCCAAACTCCGCGACGCCCTTGCCGCGACCAAAGATTTCGCCGGGGCCAGCGGTGTGACCACCATCGACCAAGACCGCAACGCGACGAAGCCCGCCACCATCATCGCCATCAAGGGCGGCAAACTGCAGTTCCACAAAACCGTCGCGCCGTGATTCCCACTGCCCGCGCTTACCTTCGCCGCCTCGTTCTGCCCGCCGCACTCGGGCTCGCTGCCGCCCTCACGCTCGCCTCCTGCGCCCGCCGCGAAGACACGATCAAGGTCGGCCACTACGCCTCGCTCACGGGCAAGGATGCGGCGTTTGGCGTCTCCAGCCGCAAGGGCATTCTCATCGCCGTCGAGGAGATCAATGCCGCCGGCGGTCTTCTGGGCCGCAAGGTCGAATACCTCGTGGAGGACGTGCAGTCCAAGTCCGGCGAGTCGGCCACCGCGGTGAAAAAATTAATTTCCCGCGACAAAGTCGTCGCCATTCTGGGCGGCAATCCGTCCACCAATTCCCTCGAAGCCGCGCCCATCTGCCAGAATGCCGGCATCCCGATGATGGCGATCTCATCGACCAATCCCAAGGTCACCGAGATCGGCGACTACATTTTCCGCATCTGCTTCATCGATCCGTTTCAAGGCGCGGTGCTCGCCAAATTCGCGCACACCAAACTGAACGCCCGCCGCGTGGCCCTGCTCACGTCGGCCTCCGCGCCCTACAGCGTCGGTCTTTCGAACGTGTTTCGCAGCACCTTCACCAGCCTCGGCGGCGAAATCATCGGCGAACAAAAATACTCCGAGGGCGACAAGGACTTCAACGCGCAGCTCACCTCAATCCGCGCCCTCAAGCCCGACGTGATCGCCGCGACCGGCTACTACGCCGAGGCTGCGCTCATCTGCATCCAGGCCCGCGCCCTCGGCCTCACGCTTCCGATTATCGGCGGCGACGGTTGGGAAGCCCCGCAGCTCACCGAACTCGGGGGCAAGGCCGTCGAGGGCACCTACTACTCGACGCACTACTCGGCCAACAACGAGGCGCCCGAGGTGAAGGCTTTCGTCCAAAAATTCCGCGCGCGCTGGCATAACGAGACGCCCGAGGGCGTCGCCGCCCTCGCCTACGACGCGATGATGCTTTATGCCGACGCGATGCGACGAGCCGGGACGACCGATGGCGCCAAAGTCCGCGCCGCCCTCGCCGCCACCAAAGATTTCCCCGGCGTCACCGGCCGAACCACCATGGACCCGCAGCGCAACTCGGCGAAGCCGGCGGTGATCCTCACGATCAAGGATGGGCAGCTGCAGTTCGTGGATGCGGTGGCGCCGTGAATGCGGCCAAGTTGAGAGTTGAGTGATGAGAGTTGAGAGTCTTCAAACAATCGGATGTTTAACTTTGAGAAACTTGAAGTCTGGCAAAAATCCATTGCCTATGCCGGCCAAGTTTACCGCGTGACCAAGGCGTTTCCGAAAGAGGAGCAGTTCGGCCTGACAAACCAAATTCGTCGCGCGGCGAATTCAATTCCCTCAAACATCGCAGAAGGTTCAGCTCGCCCACCTGCCGATTACGCCCGCTTTTTGGGCTACGCGGCCGGCTCGCTCTACGAGGTCGTCACTCAATCTACCATCGCACGCAACGAAGGCTTTATCAATCCGGCCGGCTACACGCAGCTCTACGCCGCCGCCGAGGAAATCAGCCGGATGCTCAGTGGCCTCCGCCGCTCCCTCGGAGACTGATTTTACTGGCTCGTCCTCTCAACTCTCAGCCCTCAACTCTCAACTCATCTGAGCGAATTCCTCCAACAGCTCCTCAATGGTCTTTCCCTCGGCGCCATCTATGCGCTCATCGCGCTCGGCTACACGATGGTTTACGGCGTGCTCCGCTTCATCAATTTCGCGCACTCGGATGTGTTTATGGTCGGAGCGTTCATCGGCTACTACGTCGGCAAGCTCGTGCCCGAGGGCACGCTCTGGGGCGGCCTGATTGTCCTGTTCGCCGCCATGCTGGGCTGCGCGGTGCTCGGCATGACGATTGAGCGCCTCGCTTATCGCCCGCTCCGTGGCTCACCCACGCTCAACGTCCTGATCACGGCCATCGGCGTTTCGCTCCTGCTCGAATATACGGGCCAGGTTTTCTTCGGCGCCGCTCCCCGGACTTTCCCCCAGATTTTCCCGTCGAAGAATTTCCAGTTCGGTTCGCTTACGCTCTCCAGCAACCAGATCGTCGTGATTGTGATCGCCGTGGTGCTGATGCTCGCGCTGCAGTTTATCGTCTACCGCACCAAGATGGGCACGGCGATGCGCGCCGTCTCACTCAATCCCAAGGCGGCGCAGCTCGTGGGGGTAAATAACGACGTCGTCATTTCCTTCACCTTCGGTCTCGGCTCCGCCTTGGCCGCGGCCGGCGGCATCCTCTACGCGCTCAACTACCCCTCGATCGATCCGTTGATGGGCGTCATGCCGGGCCTCAAGGCCTTCGTCGCCGCCATCCTCGGCGGCATCGGCAACATCCCCGGGGCCGCGCTCGGCGGCCTGCTCCTTGGCACGGTCGAGACGTTTGTGAACGGCAGCCAGTGGTCGACCTACAAGGACGCGATCGCCTTCGCGATTCTCATCATCATTTTGCTCTTCCGCCCCGCCGGTCTCCTCGGAAAGTTCACGGTGGAGAAAGTCTGACCCTCCGGTCTTTCAACCTTCATCCTTCAACTTTCAACTTTTCCGAAATGCCCAAGCCGCATCTCGCCCTCCTCGCCGCGCTGGTGGTCGCTTTCGGGATTTCCCAATTCTCCAGCAGCATCGATCCCTACTTCCTCGACGTGCTGATCGGGATCGGGATCAACATCATCCTCGCGGTCTCGCTGAACCTCGTCAACGGCCACACCGGCCAGTTCTCGCTGGGGCACGCGGGCTTCATGTCCGTCGGCGCCTATTTCTCCGCGGCGGTGAGTCTCTTTATCGCGCCGCAATTTCTCGGTGGGGCGAGCGGCACGCCACTGCAACAGGGCGCGTTGTTCGCCGCCGCGCTGCTGCTCGGCGGGCTGTGCGCCGCCTTTGCCGGCTTGTTGGTCGGCGTGCCGTCACTCCGCCTCAAGGGCGACTACCTTGCGCTCGTCACGCTTGGTTTCGGCGAAATTATCCGGGTGTTTTTCCAGAACGTGGAAAAATTCGGCGGCGCCCTCGGACTCAACGGCATCCCCGCCTACACTTCGATCTTCTGGGTCCTCGCCTTCGTCGCGCTCTCCATCTTCGTCGTCACCTGCCTCGTGAACTCGACCTACGGCCGCGGTTTTCTCGCCACACATGACGACGAGGTCGCCAGCGAGGCGGTTGGGCTCAACACCACGCGCTACAAGATCGTCGCCTTCGTGATCGGCGCGTTTTTCGCCGGCATCGCGGGGGGACTTTACGGCCACTTCAAGCTGACAATCACCCCGACGGGGTTCGATTTCACCAAGAGCATCGAGATCGTCGTCATGGTAATCCTCGGCGGCATGGGCAACACCCTTGGCGTCGTGCTCGCCGCCGTGCTGCTCACGCTCCTCCCCGAGTTGCTCCGACCGATCGCCGAATTCCGCATGATCATCTACTCGCTGCTCCTCATCGTGCTGATGCTCGTGCGGCCGCAGGGATTGTTTAATTTCAAAATGGGTAAGCTAAAGAAAACGGGAAACTGAACGGCCACTTCAACCCCTCGCCCCCCGCCCCTCACTTCCGATGCCGCTGCTCCAACTCGACCAAGTCACGATTCGCTTCGGCGGTCTCACCGCCGTCAACGCGGTCGACTTTGCGGTCAACGAGGGCGAGCTCTGCGGTCTCATCGGTCCCAATGGCGCAGGCAAGACCACGGTGTTCAATCTTATCACCGGAGTTTATCAGCCGACCGCCGGGGCCGTTTCGTTTGGGGACCGCAGCGTCGCCGGCCTGCGCGTCAACCAAATCGTCGAACGCGGCATCGCGCGGACGTTTCAAAACATCCGGCTCTTCGGCTCGCTCTCGGTTTTCGACAACGTGCGCGTTGCCTGCAATCTCCACCGCGACACGCATCCCGCGCACGCGCTGCTCCGGCTGGGAGGATTTCAGCGCGACGAAGCCACAATCGCGCGGCGCGCCGAAGAGCTGCTGGAGATTTTTAACCTCGGCCGCTTTCGCGATGCTCCGGCCAAGAGCCTCCCTTACGGTGAACAGCGCCGGCTCGAAATCGTGCGTTGCCTCGCGACCAAGCCGAAACTGCTGCTGCTCGACGAGCCCGCCGCTGGGATGAATCCCAGCGAGAAGATGGAGTTGGTCCGGCTCATCCAGCAGATCCAAAAGCAGTTCAATCTCTCGATTCTGCTCGTGGAGCATTCGATGAAAGTCGTCATGGGCGTCTGCCAGCGTATCGCCGTCCTGGACTATGGCGTGAAAATCGCCGAGGGCACGCCGGCCGAAATTCAGGCCAACCCCAAGGTCATCGAGGCCTACCTCGGTGAGGACAGCAGAACGTCGCTCTCGCATCACTGATTCTTGAAACCACTAATTTTCACTAATCCACGGCAATGGTTGGGAATTCAAACCGGGCGCTTTCTGAATTCCCCCTCATTCCCTTTCATGAGTGTGCATTAGTGGTTAATTCAAAGCCCTCCGCATGCTTTCAGTCACCGATCTTCAAGTTTCCTACGGCGCCATCTCCGCGCTGAGCGGCATCTCCTTCGAGATTCCCGAGCGCGCGATCGTCACGCTCATCGGCGGCAACGGCGCGGGCAAGACCACCACGCTCCGCACCATTTCGGGCCTGCTGCGCGCGAAGACGGGAAAGATTTCCTTTCTCGGCGAAGACATCACGGCGCTCGCCCCGCACAAGATTGTCGCCCGCGGCCTCTGCCACGTGCCGGAGGGCCGGATGATTTTCTCCAACCTCACCGTCGACGAAAACCTCGCGATGGGCGCCTACCTGCAAAACGACGCCGCGC
The DNA here is from genome assembly GCA_031379235.1 of Opitutaceae bacterium. GTDB lineage: Bacteria > Verrucomicrobiota > Verrucomicrobiia > Opitutales > Opitutaceae > ER46. The sequence goes on from JANNEY010000245.1 coordinate 7,575, forward strand.
TCAACGCCAAGAACCGCGACTACGCGTTCACGATCTTCCCGCGCCTGAAAGAGCGCCTCAAGCAGACCGCTGGCACGTTGTCCGGCGGCGAGCAGCAGATGCTCGCCATCGGCCGTGCGCTGATGGGCAATCCGAAATTTCTCATGCTCGACGAGCCTTCGCTCGGCATCGCGCCGCGGCTCATCAGCACCATTTTCGAGAAGATCGTGGAGATTAACCGTGAGCGCGGCATCACGATCCTGCTCGTCGAGCAAAACGCCAACCTCGCCCTCGAGGTCAGTTCGCAAGCCTACGTGCTCGAGACCGGCCGCGTCGTGATGGCCGGCGACAGCAAAAAGCTCCGCGCCGACCCGCAGTTGAAGGCCACCTACCTCGGCGGCTGATTGCCTCGGCAACAGTTAGCATGTTGTAGGGCGGGGTCGCCGAACCCCGCCATCCGTTTGTTTGCAGGTCCGAAATGCCCGTTTGACCCGCGCTCAATCCGTCTGCCAGTTCTCGACCTTCAGGCCCGGCACCCGCGCAAACTCCGCCACATTGCGTGTGACCAGCACCGCTCCGAGCGCCAGTGCGTGAGCAGCAATGATCGTGTCGCGATCCCCGATTTTTTCGCCGCGCGTTTCCAAGTGCAGGCGCACGCGCGCATAGTGGCCGGCAAAATGCGCACCCAGCGGTTCTGGCGTCAGCACCGCACACAGATCGCGCACCCGTCGCGCGTAGAGCGTCTCGCCGAGCGCAACCCGCACCTTCTCCGCTCCGAATTCCAGCTCGGCGAGCACCATCACCGACAACCGCAATTCTCCCGCCTGCTGCGCAACTTTGAGCCGGGCGCTCAACGCCGCCGACTTGCTCGCGAGATGCGCCGAGAACGCATTCGTGTCCGGCAGGTAGATCATTCCCAGTCGCGCCGCAGATTGGCGTTTCGATTGGCCGCGATCACGGGAAAGTCCGGGCAGCTTCCCTCTAGTTTCGCAAAGAGCTTTGCGCGCCGCGCCGCCTCACCATCGTCGCGCACGAGCAGGCCCTGTGGGATTTTCTCCAGCGTCACGACCGCCGATTTCAGCCGGAACGCCCTCGGCAAACGGATGGCCTGCGAGTTGCCCGACTTGAAGACTTTGGCTTGGGTTACCATGGCGTGAGCACGGTAGATACGCGGCCGGGCCCGTCAAGGTCCCAGCTGATCCAGGGACTGCGGGTGCCGTTCAAATCTCCCTTCCGCCAATTTCCGCGTTCGACTATCCCCGCGCACGCCCTTCAGCTCGGCCCACCCATGAGCGAATCAGGCCATGCCGCCGTCTTCCTCAGCTACGCTTCCCAAGACGCGGATGCCGCCATGCGTCTCTGCGCGGCGTTGCGCGCCGCGGGCGTCGAGGTGTGGTTCGACCAAAGCGAACTCACCGGCGGCGACGCGTGGGACCGCAAGATTCGCGAACAACTCAAAATGTGCGCGCTGTTCGCGCCGATCATCTCGGCCAACACGCAGGCGCGCCGCGAGGGCTATTTCCGCATCGAGTGGAAGCTGGCCGCGCAGCGCACGCACGCGATGGCCGACGGCACGCCGTTTCTGCTGCCCATCGTGATCGACGCCACGCGCGACGCCGACGCGCTTGTGCCCGACGAGTTTCGCGCCGTGCAATGGACACGAATCGGCTCCGCCGGTTCGTTAAACGCGTTCTGCGAAC
>JANNEY010000259.1:0-10606 GCA_031379235.1 Opitutaceae bacterium
AGCCGCCGTTCGCCGGCGATGGATCGGTTGCGGGCGATTTTGCCGGATCTGACCAAGAAGGATAACCGCATCATCGCCGCGGCGCTGATTGTGCAGGAGCGTTATCCTCCGCCGACGATTTTGGTGACGAAGGATGTCAACGTGCAGCTCAAGGCGCGCGCGGTGGGCTTGGAGTCGGAGGACTACCTCAACGACAAGGTCCCGGTCATCGATGACGAGGACAGCTACCGTGAGTTGGCGCTCAGTGTTTACGAACTGCAGCGCTTCTGCTCCGAGGGTGCGTTTGACGTGGGCGACGAGGCGGCGAAACCGCTTTTCCTGAACGAATATGTCCTGCTGCGCTCGGATGAAGGAAAGACGATGCCGGCGCGGTATTTTGGCGACGGCGTCGTGCGCCGGCTGAAGATCCCTGATTTCGTGAAGGCGCCTGGCGGCATTCCGATTCGCGCGCGTAATCTTGAGCAGCAGTTCTTCATGGACGCGTTGCTTGATGACAGCATCGCGATGGTCACGTGCTATGGCAAAGCTGGCACCGGCAAAACTCTGCTCTCGACGGCCTGTGCGCTGCACCAGACGCACGACGATCATTCGCACTACGACGGCGTTTCGATTTCCCGTCCGGTGATCGCCTTGGGGAAGGATATCGGATTTCTGCCCGGCTCGCTGGAGGAGAAAATGAAACCGTGGCTGCAGCCGTATCACGACGCGCTCGAAGTGCTCATCCCCTCGAAGCCGCCGAGGGATCCGCAGTTTGCCGCCAAGAAGGTCTCGAAGAAGAAGCACAAAAATCGCGACGATCAGTTTGTGGCCCCGATGATCGTGCCGCCGCCCCATGCGGGCCACTTTGGCGGTCACAACAGCGGTCCTTTGGTCAAACCCTACGAGCGCCTGCTCAAGAGCGGGCTCGTGGAAATCGAAGCGCTGGCCTTCATCCGCGGCCGCTCAATTGCGCGGCGGTTCTTCATCCTTGATGAGGCGCAGCAACTCACGCCACACGAAGTGAAGACCGTCATCACCCGCATCAGTGAGGGCTCGAAAATCGTTTTGATCGGAGACCCGGCGCAGATCGACAATCCCTATGTCGACTCACGGAGCAACGGCCTCGTCTATTGCCACAACCGCATGAAGGGCCAGGCCATCGCCGCCCACGTGAAGCTGATGAAGGGCGAACGCTCGAAGCTCGCCGAGCTGGCGGCGGATTTGCTGTGAAGGTTTGGAGTAGGGCGAGTTTGTGACCTGCCCATTCGCGCCCTGAGTGAGTGAACCGAGTGCGGGTCGCGGACCCGTTCGACCTCAGGCCGGCGCGCGCTTGGCCAGCAGGCTCGGTTGCTGTTTGCGCAGCGCCGCCAACTCCATCGCACCTGCGAAGAGAGCGGTGAACCCGAGATCGCTCGCGAGCGTGTTGCGGAAAAACCAAATCGTCGGCGGGAATTCTGGCCGGCCCACCGTCAACGCCTGCGCCCAGCCGGCGAAGGTCTTTGCGTAGAGCGGATCGCGCACCCACGCGTCGGTATTGGTCGCGAGGTAGAAGAAAAGAGAGCCGGCGAGCGCGCCGCCGAGGATCGTGAGCCAGCTCTTGTGCTGGGCTACCCAGCTTCCGATTGGGAGCGCGGTGGCGAAGCACGCGGCGCGCAGTGCGACGCTCGGCCACATCCACGTTTCGCCGAAAGTCGTCGCATGGTAGTGATCGAGGTAGAGATCGGAGACGAGCAGTGCGGCAAACGGCACGAGCCAAAGGCGTTTGTCGCGAAAATACACCGCGCCGCAGAACGTGAGCGCCATCAGCGGTGCGAAATTCGAGAGGGCGGGCGCGTGGGCGGCCGCGATTCTCCAGCCCGCGGCGAGCACGAGGACGAGGAGCGAAACGACGAGAGGCATGGAGTTAGCGTGCGCGGTCACGTGGCGGTGACAAGCGCGCGTTGGTCCACGTTGCATCGTAGCAGCGGGCTTCTGCCCGGTAGCGCGAGGCTTTAGCCCGCGCACGGAAGGCGGCAACCGGTTCGGCGCGGGCTGAAGCCCCGCGCTACCCCAGGCAGCCGCTACGCCGTCACTGCTCCGCCTCGCGGGCGAGCAACCACAGCAAGTCGGAGAGCCGGTTCACGAATTGCCGGAGTTCCGGCCGGACGGTGCGACCCTGCTCGGGCAGGGCGGCGAGGCGACGCTCGGCGCGGCGCGCGATCACCCGGGCCGTGTCGAAAGCGGCGGCGCGGGCATTGGCGCCGGGCGTGGCCCAACCGTCGAACTTCAGGCCCCGCGCTTCGAGCGCGGCGACGGCAGTGTCGAGTTCGCTCACGTTATCGCGCGAGAGTTTCTCAAATTTGGAGGCGGCGTAGCGTGCCGCGTCGCTTTCGGCGCAGGCAAGTTCACCCATGAGCGCGATGAGGCTTTTTTGCAGCGTGAGGATGGTCGCGTGCAGTTCGCCCTCACGCGCTCCGCCGCCGAGCATCGGTTTCACCCCTCCGAGCGCGACGTTGAGTTCGTCAAAAGCCCCGACCGCTTCAATCTGCGGGTGATCCTTAGGCACGCGCTGGCCGTAGAGCAGGCTCGTCGTGCCGTCGTCCCCGGTGCGTGTGGCGATACTCATCGCTGAAAAGGAGAAACGTCGGAAAGAAGAAACATTAGAAATCAACAACGTGACGCGACCGCCGTGTTGCGCGATTTCTTATTTCCTCTTTCCGATCCAATTTCTGCTTTGTCTCAGGCGATCTTCCGCGCGGCGAGCTGCGCGCGCAGGCAAAGTTCGGCGGCCTTGAAGGCGTGGGCCTGTGTCATCGCTTTCTCGGTGCGATTGAGGCAGTCGAGGATCAGTTGACCGAAGAACCGGAAGCCGACTTGACCGGCGACGTTGAGGTAGCGTTCACCCTTGTCGTCGACAATGTAGACGTTGTCGCCGGCCTTGTCGCGGGCGAGGTCGACGTATTTGCGCAGTTCGATGGTGCCCTTCGTGCCCATGATGATGGTGCGGCCGTCACCCCAGGTGCTGAGGCCGTCGGGGGTGAACCAATCCACCCGGATGTAGTTCGATGTGCCGTTGTCCCCGAGGAGCGAGGCTTCGCCGAAGTCCTCGAACTCGGGCTTGTCGGGATTCGCGAAATTGCCGACGGCGGCCTGCGTGACGGTCGCGTCGGTCGCGCCCGTGTAAGTGAGAAACTGCTCAAATTGGTGGCTGCCGATGTCGGTGAGGATGCCGCCGAATTTCGCCTTCTCGAAAAACCACGCCGGGCGGTTGGCCTTGCCAAGGCGATGCGGCCCGAGGCCGATGACTTGAATCACTTTTCCGATTGCGCCCGCCGCCACGAGGTCGGTGGCATACATGGCCGACTCGACGTGCAGTCGCTCGGAAAAATAGACCATGTATTTGCGGCCGGTGCGCGCGACCGCCGCTTTCGCGGCATCGAGCTGCGCGAGCGAAGTAAACGGCGTCTTGTCGGTGAAGTAGTCCTTGTCCGCCGCCATCACGCGGAGACCGATCGGCCCACGGTCGCAGGGCACCGCCGCGGCGGTGACGAGTTTCACGGCACTGTCTGCGAGGATCTCGTCGAGCGAACGGGCGACTTTTACCTGCGAGTATTTCGCGCGAAAGGCTTCCACTTTCTTGGCGTCGGGATCGTAGACCCACTTGAGTTCGGCGCCGGCCTCGATCAGGCCGTTGCACTGGCCGTAGATGTGGCCGTGGTCGAGGTGGGCGGCAGCGAAGGCGAACTCGCCGGCCTGCACGACCGGACTGGGTTTGCCCTGGGGGGCGTAGTTCATGCCGTCGGCTTTCTGAATTTGGGTCATGGAAAATTATTTCTTCGCGGCCCTGGTGTCCTTGGCGAGCGTCTTCACCGCTTCATCGATCGCAGCGCGGGTTTTCTTGTCCATGCGTTCGATGAACAGCACGCCGTTGAGATGATCGGCCTCGTGCTGGACGCAGCGTGAGAAGAGCCCGGTGCATTTCAGCACGTGCGGCACACCGCGCTCATCCTGAAACTTTACCGTGATGGCGTCCGGGCGCACCACATCGCCGCGAATCTTCGGAAAAGAGAGACAGCCCTCCTCGTAAACCGTTTCTTCGGTGCCGGAGAGCACCGCGATCTGGGGATTGGCCAGCACGAGCGGCATGAAAAGATCAAGCGGCGGGCGGGCGCCGTCGAGCTCCCACGCGAAGTCCGCGTCCGACTCGCGCAGATCGACGACGCAGAGCTGGAGTGCGCGGCCGATTTGTTGCGCGGCGAGGCCGATGCCCGCGGCGTCGTGCATGGCGTCGACCATGTCGGCGGCAAGCGCCGCCAAACTTGCGTCGAATGCGATAACTTTCTCGCCCTTCTTGCGCAAAACGGCCTCGTTGTAGTGAACAATTCGCAGCGACATCGGTCGGAGGAGGCGCAGCGTGAGTTTGCCTATTCCCGCCGGCAAATAAATACTTCGTTTGATGACCGTCTCTTCCCCGAGCCAACGTTCGTCCGCGGCGTTCGCCGCTCCGCTCCTTATTGGGCTCGGCTCGGTGCTGGCGCTCGCGGCCTGGCTGCTGCCGGTGAATTTGAAGTCCGTCAGCCCGGCGCTGTTGCGCGCCGCCGGTGCGGGCACCCCGACGCTCACCGCTTATGGGCGCGATCTGGTCGAAGTCGAAAAAATCGGCCCGGCGGCCCTCTTGCTGGCCGCCGCCCGTGCGACCGGTGAGCCGCGGACCGACGTGCTCGAGATCGCGCTCAAGCAATTTGCGGTGCGGCAGCCCGGCCTGATGGCGTGGGGCGGTTGGGATCCGATTTTGGATCCGTTGTTCAATCAGCGTGCGGACGCCGGGCGGCGTGGCAGCACGCCGGTCCTGACGTTTTTCAATACCGAAAAAGCGCGCGCCACACTGCGTGCTCATCTCGCGAAATCGGGGTCGGAGGGCGTGCAAGCGCTCTTGAAAATCCGCGAGCTGACCGGGACCGGGCGTTTTGTGCCGGCGATGCGGCCGGGCGGCCAGCCGCTCGATGCGCTGATTCTTCTCACCGGCTTGCTGTATGAGCGCGGGCATTTTCCGCCCGCACTCCAGCGCGAGATTCGCAGCCTCACGAATGAAGCGCTGGAGAAAAAGGAGCTCGGCGACTTCGAGCCGGCCTTGGTCAACCTGCTCTCGCTGGGTCGCCGGCTCGACTGGGCGCAGCTGGCGGAACTCGTCCGTCGCACCGAGAGCACCAAGACGCTCGGCGAATACGCGCACTTGGCGCGCGTCGCACCGGATCAGCTACAGATCATTTACGCAGCGGCGCTGTTCTCAGACTCGGCCGATCGCGTGGCGGCTTATCTCATCGAGTTTGGTAAAACCGGCTTGGAGGATTTGAAACTCGCGCTCGCGGCCGGGCAGGGCGCAGTGCGGCAACTCGTCGGGCGCAAGGTGCCGGTCAATCGCACGGAGAGCCCGACGCTCGGTTTTGCCGCGGAGTTGGCGCTGGCCTATCCGCAACTGCTGCTCGCGCTGAAATATCTCGGCGTGCTCGCCGGTGTCTGGCTCGTGCTGCGCGGCCTCGATCGCTGGTTGCTCGGACCGGGCGGGCTCGTGGCGTTGGCGGGCGCCTCGGGGCGGATGAAGGCCGGGGCAGTTTCCATTTTGTTTGCCGGGCTGCTCCTAGTTTCGACCGAGCCCTTCCTCTTGCAGGCGGCGCCCGCCTCTGAATTTCAAAATCGCCTTCCGGTGCTCGTCGTTGCGAGCGCCTTGGCCTCCTCCGAGCCTCAATCCCCCCCCATCATGGAAACGACCCACCTGCTCTCGATCGCTGTCTTCGCCGTGCTGCAAATCGCCGTCTACCTGCTCTGCCTGATGAAAATCAGGGAGATTGCGCAGCAGAATGTCTCCCCCGTCGTGAAGCAGCAGCTGATGAAAAACGAGGAAAACCTCTTCGATCTCGGCCTCTACGTCGGGATCGGCGGCACGGCTGCGGCGATGGTGCTGATCACGCTCGGCATCGCCAAGACGAACCTCATCGCGGCGTTTTCCTCGAATCTCTTCGGCATCACCTGCGTGGCGCTCGTGAAGATCCGCCACGTGCGGCCGTATGTGCGGCAATTGATTTTAGAGGAGAGTGCCGTCGCCAACCGTAGCTCGCGCGTGCCATGAATAAAACGCTCCTCCTCATCCTCTGTGATTTTCTGCTGCTCACCCTCCTCGCGCTCACGCGCTGGGAAGCAGCGGAGCCACCGCGGTCCAAACAGCCGCCGGTGGCGGAACTCGCGGCCAACGCGGTGACGAAAGATCAAGACCTCGTCGAGGAGATGCGCCGGTCGCTCGACGACGAGAAAACCGCCCGGGACGAACTCGCGCAGAAACTCACCGCCGCGGACACGACGCTCGCCGCCCGGGAGCAAAGCCTCACGCAGCTGCGCACCGACCGGAATCGCATCGCCGACGAACGCAACGCTGTCGCCACGACCCTGACCGAGGCCCAGCGGGCCGCCGCCGAACTCACGAAAAAAGTGAGCGCCGTGACGCAGGAAGCCTCGCTCACGAAGGAACAGCTGGCGCAAATCCAGCGTGAGCTTGCCGAGAAACAAGCCGAGGCGGAACGGGCTAAAAATGACCTCGCCCGACGCGAAAGGGATCTCGACGAAGTGCGGAAGGAAAACAAAACGCTCACGGCCGCCTTCTTTGTCGCCGAAGAGCAGAAGAAAAATTTGCAGGAAAAAACGAAAACGCTCGAGAGCCAGACCAAAGCCCTCGAGGGTCAGGTCGAGGTCGAACGCAGCCAGCGGATTAAGGTGCAGGAGTCGACCGCGCAGCTCGCACAGGGCGTCGGCCAGCTCGCCGAAAAATCTGTCGAGCTGACGAAGGAGATTCGCGACAACCGGCCGATCAACGCCAATGTGTTGTTTGCGGATTTCGGCGCGAACCGAGTGACCGCATCGTTTGCCGGCTCGCGCAAGGGTTTCCTCGGCCAGGCCAGTCGGACCAAGGAAACCAACACGGTGCTCGTGACCGATGGGCGCCAAGTTTACGCGTTGCTCCACGTCTCCGAAACGGTTTTCGCGCTCGGCGATGCCGGTCTCGACTGGGAGAGCCTCACGGTCGAGCTGTCGCGCAGCGGCAGTGCGCGCAATGCCGCGGGCACCGTCGGTTTCCTTGCACTGGATCCGCGCGTGGTGGTGATTCCACTCGATACGACGCAGGCCGCCGCGCTCAGCGCCAAAATCTATCCGATCGCCGCCGATCCCTTCAAATTTCCAGATGCGGTCCTGATCGATGGCGGCGGCCGCGGTTACGGCGAGGTCGGCTTCAAGCTCGATCCGACGGAGCCAAATTTCGTCCGCGTCGACAACCGGTTTTTCAAGCGGCTCTTTGGCGACTTCGCCCCGAAGCGCGGGGACCTCGTGTTTGCCAAGACGGGCGAGCTGCTCGGCATCATGGTGAACAGCGATTACTGCGCGCTGCTTAAGAGCTTCACCTTGCAGAAATCAATTCAAGCTGGCGCGGACATCCGCAGCCAGTCGACCGGCGCACTGTTCGATGAACTCACCGCTCGCCTCCGGGCGATGCCGCAGAAACTGCAATAGGCGAAGGCTTGGGTTCTGAGCCGGAACGATGCATTCGGAAGGGTGGGCCGTGCGCTCCGCGCGCGGCAACCACGGCTGGACATGCCCCTGCCGTGCGCTCCGCGCGCGGCAGGGGCATGTCCAGCCGATAAACTGGCGAGCGCTCTTGAGTTCAAATGCAACGTTCCGGCTGAGCCGGCGGGCCTTCGCTCGCTTTTTTTCGCGGTGACGGTGCGAAGACAGGTCAGAGACCGCCCTATTTTCCGCGCAAGCGCGTGAGCTCGTTGCGCGCGCGGGCGTCGTCCGGACTTAGGCGCAACACCGCTTCATACTCCGTTGCGGCCTCGGCATTGCGCCCGAGACGCAGCAGTGCCAGCGCGAGATTAGAATGGGTTGGGACGTGGTTCGGACTGAGCTGAAGCGCCACGCGGTAGTGGCTGACGGCTTCTTCGGTGCGGCCGGTTTGCAGCAACGCGCTCGCCAGGTTGCTCCGGGCGTCACCATACGTGGGATTGATGCGCAGCGCCGCTTCATAGTGGGGGATGGCGCCCGCCGGATTGCCGGCGCGGTAGAGTATGCTGCCGAGATTGGAGTGCGCCTCGGCGTAGTCCGGTTGTAGGCGAAGGGCGGCTTGCAATGCCACGATCGCGCGGTCGGTTTGATTTGTTTGGATCAGAGCGCTTGCGAGATGAAAGTGCGCGAGCGCGAAGTTGGGGCGCAATGCCAACGCGCGCTCGGCATGCGCGATGGCTTTCGTGGGGTCGCCGAGCGCCAGATAGGCGGAGGCGAGATTGCAGTGCGCCTCGGGAAAGTCGGGGATGAGGCTGAGCGCCGTGCGCAGGTGTTCCGCGCCCGCGGCGGGCTGCCCCGTCTGCACGAGGGCGGTGCCGAGGTTATTGTGGGCGAGCGCGTGTTTGGGCCGGAGTCGCAGGGCCGCGCGGCACGGCTCGATCGCGTCGCCGGGGCGGCCGGTTTCGATGGCGATGGTCGCGATGTTGTTGAGGGCGTCGGGGGAATTCGGCTCGAGGCGGAGCGCGGTTTGATAGGAGGCGAGGGCGGCGGCGCGGTGGCCGGCGGCGGCGTGGACGGCGCCGAGGTTGATATGCGCGCGGGCGTTGCGCGGGACCTTGGCGACGGTGTCGGTCCAGATGCTCAGTTCACTGCGGTAGTCGGTATTGCGGGCGCGCGACGCCAGACCGAGTGACAAGGCGGCGAGTGCGGCGATGGCGTAGGCGCGGCGGCCCAGCGCGAGATAAAGCCCGCTGACGCCCAGCACGAGGGGCGCGACCAACGGCAAATACATGCGGTGCTCCGAAACGGTCTGCGTGACGAGCGGCACGACGCTGGAACTCGGTGCGAGAATGGCGAAGAACCACAGACCGGCGAAACCCAGCTTCGGTCGGCGCCATGCGGCCCAGCACGTCGCCGTGACGAGCGCGATCAGCAGCAGCGCGTGCGGCCAGACCTCCGCCGGATGCGTGACGACTTCGGTGCCGTAGAAAACCACGAGCGGATTGGGCCAGGCGGTGAGCCGCAGGTAGAGCACAATGGCTTCACACTGTTTCAGCGCGTAGGACCACCACGTGACGCCCACGCTGAAACCGGCGGCCTCACCGCGCGCGCCGCCCGCGGCTGCGACCAGGTAGCCGAGCAGCAGCCAGCTCGCCGCCAAGCCGAGATAGATTCCGCGCCGCCGCCGCCACGCCTCCGCAAACGAACCGGCGACAAATGTCCGATCATAGAGCAATGCGATCAGCGGTGCGGACACCATGACCTCCTTGCTCGCCATGCCGGCGAAACACGCCGCGATGGCGAGGGCCGGCCAGAGTGGCGATCGCTCGGCGGTCGCACGAGTGAAACAATAAAGCGTGAGTAGGTAGAAAACGCCGACGAGCAACTCCGTGCGTTGAATCACGCACGTGACCGATTCCGTTTGCAGCGGATGCAGCATCCACAAGCCGGCAGTGAGAAACGCCACGGGCAGCGCCGCTTCACCGAGGTGGTCGCGTAGCACCGGTGACATGAGCGTCCGTCGCACCAATCCAAACAGCGCGAGTCCGGCGCAGATGTGCAGCAGGATGTTCCCCGCGTGATAGCCCACCGGATTGCTCCCGCCGAGTGCATGATTGATGGCGAGCGAGAGATTGACCAACGGCCGACCGGTCACACCGCTGCCATTGTTCGGCGGCATTAGCACGTCGCCGAGCGCGGTGAGATTCCGAATCGTCGGGTTGTCGAGAATCGCCAGCGGATCGTCGAAGAAGAACGGGACGCGGAGGCTGTTCGCATACACCGCGAACCCGGCCGCCGCGAGGATACCGGCCGCAATCCAAGGGGTGATGACGCGGGCGGGCTTCATCGGGCCCGGCTCGTGGCGAGGGCGAGCAGCGTCTCGCTAAAAATCACCAGGAGCGCGAATCCGGTGATCGGAAGATACTCCCACTTAAAGACGGCCCGCTCCGCTCCGGGCGACGCGTAGCTGACTTCCTTCGGCTCATAGCGATCGAGACGACGGATGAAATAAACCATGCCGGCTGCCAGCCCACCAAACACGATGAGTCCGAAGACGCCGTTCAAGATGACGGCCCAGAGTGGCACGGTCCCGATGGCGACGACAGTGTAGAGCACGCCCTTGATCGCCGCGAACGCAAGGGCTCCGGCATAGGGTTGCCGTTTCCAGCGCGTGGCGCCCAAAACGAGGAACAAGAGCATGATGTTGACCATGAGCTGGGACGCGCGTGCGCTAGTGCTTCGTCTCGGCTGGCCCGCCCGCACTCGCAGCGCGTTGATCGCCTTCGCCGAGTTTGCGGCGGAAAAGGGCGATGGCGAGTTGGTAGCCGATCAGCGCGAGCTCGGGGTCGTAGCGGTAGCCTTCGTCGCGGAGGAAGGCGTGGGCGCCGTTGAACTCGTGCCACGTGAAGTGAGTGCCGGCGGCGTTGAGTGCGGCTTGGATTTTCACGCGGCCTTCGAGGGGCACGTGCGGATCCTGCCGTCCCCAGATCATGAGCAGCTCGCCCTTGATCTCGGGAATGCGGGCGAGGGAATCGTCCTTCATGCCCTGGCCGAGTCCGCCCTTGTGGAGATCGGTCGCGTAGAAGCAGGTGGCGGCGAG
>JANNEY010000275.1:0-8359 GCA_031379235.1 Opitutaceae bacterium
AACTCAAACCCGCGCCCGCCGCGATGCACCTCTGGATTCCCGGCACCTACGGCCGCGAGTATGCTACCGCCCTAGCGCCCGAAACCAAAGAAGCTCCTTCGCCCTACGAGAAATCTCCCACCCCCATCCTCGTCATCCGCCAGCGCGGCGAGGCGTGGGAGCGCCCCTTCGCTGTCATCTACGAGCCACGCAGTGCCGCGACGACGGGCGAAACCGACGGCATCCGATCCGTCACCGCGCTCGCGAGCACCGGCCGTTTCGCCGGTTTCAAAATCACCAGCCGTCTCGCCGGCCGCACCACGACGCAGCTTGTCATCACGTTGACCGCAGCCGACAGCGAATTCTCCGACGCTGCGCTCGACCTCACCTTCCGCGGCCGCTACGCCGTCGTCACGCTGGACGACCGCGATTCCCTCGCCGCGCTCTACCTCGGCGAAGGCACTTCGCTCCGCTTCCGCGGCCACACGCTCACGACGCCGAGCGCCGCCTTCGCTGACCTCGCCTCCTCCGTGCCCAGCCTCACGTCCGCCGCTCGCGCCGCCCTCGCGTTGCCCGATGGCCGTCAGATCACTTCATCCGCCCCCTAGCCCGATGCCTCCGCCCAACATCCTCTTCGTGATGACCGACCAGCAGCGGTTCGACACGATCGCTGCGCTCGGAAACTCGCTCGTGCGCACGCCGCCCTCGACCGGCTCGTCGCGCTCGTCGCCGCTTGGTTGATCGCCGGCTACCGAGTCACCGCCGAATCCGTCGCGCCGCGCAAGCCGGAGTTGGCAACGCGCAAAAATCCCTTTCCACTCCACTGGCATGACCCCACCCCCCTCCCCCTTGCTTCGTCCCGTTGTCCGCCGACTTACCGCCGGGTTGCTCGCACTTTCTACTTCTTCGCTGTTTGGCCAGGCCGTGGCGCCGGTGTCCGCTCCGGCCGTAAAGGACGAGCCGGTGGTCCTCTCGCCCTTCGAGGTTGGCCCCGATTCCGTGCGCGGCTACCAGTCCACCGCCATCCTCCAAGGCGGTCGCGGCAAGATCGACCTCGCGGATGTCGCCGGACAGGTGCAGGTGTTTACGAAGGATTTTCTCGATGACATCGGCGCGACCACGACCGATGAGGCGTTTCTCTTTTACGCGAAGACTCAGACTTACTTCGACAATGTGAACGGCAACGCCGATTCGCGCCCCGGCTCGCGCAATGTCGCCGACGACTCCGGCAATTCCCGCGGCCTCGGCAACATCGACCGCACGCGGAATTATTTTCGCACCACCATCGAGGCTGACTCCTACAACACCGAGCGCTTCTCCCTGGTGAGCGGCGCCAACGCCGTGCAGTTCGGCCTCGGCGGTTCGGCCGGCACGGCCGAGAGCACCTCCGCGCGCGCCAATCTTTCCCGCAACAAGCAGAAGATTTCCCTCCGGGCCGACAGCTACGGCTCCGAGCGCACAGTCTTTGATGTGAGCCAGGTAATCGTGCCGAAGAAGCTCGCGCTGCGTGTCATCACTCTGCGCGAGAACAAGGAATATTTCATCACGCCCGGCTACGACGACAGTCGCCGTGCCTTCCTCACGACGACGTGGCAGCCGTTCAAGAACACCACCCTCCGCGTCGAGGGCGAGTATCACCATCGCCGTGACGCACGCCCCGCGACTACCATGGCTCGCGACAACGGCTATCTCGCGTGGCTCGCCTCGCAGCGCGCCGGCACTCCGCAGACGTATCGCAACTTCGCCGCTACGGCCGCAACCACGGGCCGCCCCGCGGCGCCGAGCTTCGCCCTCGGCGACGGCACGACGCGCGCCTATGCCTTCAGCACAAAATCGCAGCTCTTCGTCTTCCCGCAGAATGGCAGTCCGTCGTTCGTGAATTTCCAAGACCTGCGCAACACCGTCTTTGTCAATATCGCCGACGGTGCCTCCACGTCCGGCAACACCCAGACGCTCATCGATCCGGGCCTCCCTTGGAATACCAACCCCGCCGGCTGGGGGCGCTACAATTTCCGCCGCAGCCGCAACGTCACCGCCACGATCGAGCAGCGCGTCGCGCGCACGACGTTTGTCGAACTCGGCTACTCCTTTGAGTCCTATCGCAATCAAACCACGCAGCTGTTCGCCAATAACGCCTACGACATCCTCGTCGACATCAACGCCTTTTTGCCCGACGGCGTGACGCCCAATCCGCTCTACGGCCGCCCCTACCTCGAGTCCAATCGCTCCACGGGCCAGGGCAACTGGGCGGACTTCGCCGTGCATCAGGCGCGCGTCGTCGGCACCCACGAGCAGGACTTCACCAAAAACTCTGGCTGGACGCGCCACCTCGGCCTACACCGTCTCGGCGTCTTCGCCAGCTACGAGGACTCCGTGACCTACACGCTCGCGCAGCTCCGCAACCTCATCATCGGCAAGCCCAGCTTTCTGTCGGCCGCCGCGCGCGACAATCCGCTCAGCATCGAGCGCGAGATCAACATGCGCCAATACCTCCCGGCGTTCGGCAGCACGAGCGACCCGCGCGCCTACGGCCTCGCCGCCCCGACCGCCTACGGCGACTTGATGGAAACACTCTGGTTCACGACCGCCGCGGGCGAGCGCTTCGGCGTCACGTCCTTTCAGAATCCCGTCGGCGGCGTCGGCACCGCGCCGTCCGCGAACCACCTCCAGCGCGGCTCGCTCGCGGGGAGCACCTCGAGCGTCTTTCTCAAGAACCACCTCGTCGCCAATATCGGCGTCCGCTACGACCGCGTGCGCAATTCCAATTTCGGCTCGTTCCAACCCATCCTCACCGAAGGCCCGATCACGCCGCAAAATCCCCTCGGCACCGGCTACCGGGCCTACGCCGATTTCCGCAATAAAGAGCCCGCGTCCGTCTGGACGCCCTACCGCTCCGCCACCCGCTGGAACTACGGTTTCATCGTCCGCCCACCGTGGCTCGAGCGTTGGGTCTCCTTCGGCTACGACTACTCACGCAACGCCTCGCTCAACGAGGTCGCTGTCGTCCGCGACGTCAATGGCACCGTCGTCGAGCCCAACTACGGCGAGTCCCACGAATACTCCGTCCGCCTCCGACTCCTCGACGACCGCCTCAACTTCAAGGTCAACTACTTCAATTCGCTCAACCGCAACACGACACTCGGTGACTCCGGCCTCCGCCAAAATCTGATCAATTTCGAGCAACAACTCTACACCAACGATCCGACCTATCCGATCAATCCGCTCTTCCTCCAAACGCGCAATCCGCTCCCCGCCGATTTCCGTCTACCCGGCGACAGGAGCAGCAAGGGCCTCGAGCTCGAACTCACGTTCAACCCGACGCGCAACTGGCGCATCTTCATGAACGCCGGCCGCACCGAGACTGAAATCGACGACCTCTCGACCCAGCCATGGTATGACTACCTCAGCGCCAAGCTCGCCACGTGGCGCGCCTACAAGGGCGGGTGGTCGACTGCCGCATACGACACCACGCGCACCGTTGAAGCCGCCCACACGCAGCTCATCCAGGGCCCGCTCGACGATGTTCAAGCCAGCCTCGGCAACCCCGGCGGAAACGCCCAAACATGGCGCTCGAATGCGGTCATCACTCGCAGCTTTACCGAGGGCCGCCTCAAGGGTGCGACCACGTCCGTAAATTTCCGTTACCGCGCCCCGTCCGTCATCGGCTTCCCCAACAAGGTCGACGCCAAGGGCCGCACGCGCACCGACCGTGACAACCCTTACTACTCCGAGCGCTACCTGCTCACGGGCCTCATGGGCAACTACCGCTTCCGCGCCTTCGCAAATTCGTCATGTCGCGTCCAACTCAACGTGAACAACGTCTTCAACACCGAGCGTGTCTTTCTGACCCGCACGTTCGCCAACGGCGCCCCGCGCAACTACGGCCGTCAGGCGGGACGCGAATTTCTGCTTTCGCTCGATATCGAACGCTAAGCGTCGCCAGCAAGTTTCGCGATTTAGGGAATAGCGTCTACCCATGCGCCGGGTTCATCTTCGCGCCCATGCATCGTAGTGTTTTTCCGCTTTCGACCGTCACCGCACCCTTCGTCCCCGCCATTCGTCCCTCCGTCCACTTCCCATGAAATCAAAACTCGTCCGGGCTCTCGCGTTGCTGCTCATCGCTAGTGTTCATTTCGCCTCGGCTGCCCCCGCCGCGACGCCCCTCTTCGACGGGAAAAGCCTGAAGGGTTGGTCGATCCAAAACGGCGGCCGTTTTTCCGTGCGCGACGGGGTCATCGCCATCGACCGCGGCCATGGCTGGCTCCGCTCCGACGAGACTTATGCCGACTTTGTCCTCGTCCTCGAATTCCGTTTCCTCGAGGCGAAGGCCAACAGCGGCGTCTTCGTGCGGACCGGGCCCACGAGCAAGCCCGACGAAAAGGGCTACCCGGACAACGGCTATCAAGTCCAATGCATGGACATCGTCGACGGTGCGCGTCCCCTCGGCGCGCTCCTCCCCTACGGCGCCGGCGTCGCGGACCACAAAACTGATCTCGCAGCCATCAAGCGCGCTTTCCGCCCGGTGAAGGAATGGAACACGTTTGAAATTACGTGCCGCGGTTCGTCCCTTCTCGTAAAGCTCAACGGCATCGAAGTCACCCGCGCCAGTGGTCTAAAAAATCTCCGTGGTCACGTCGGCCTCCAAGCCGAGCTTGGGTTGCTGGAGTTCCGTCGCATCGATCTCACCCAATTGCCGGCCGAAGCCGCGTCCGTTCCCTAACCTCGCCGGCGTCACGCCTTGTTCACGCTCACGCCTCGCACCTTCCGGAAAATCACGCGCCGCACTCGGCCAGCTCAAATCGGCTCTCCGTAACCGGCGTATCGCCGACCGATACCTCACCCTTCCGATCTCCTACAACGTGCGCCGCCGCGTCTGATTCTCTCGAACTTCCCACCCGCTCACCCATGCACCGTCTGCTCCATTCCTTCGTTTGGTTTATCACGGGCACCATCGTTTGCGCGGCGGCACCCGCTCCCCGCCCCGACGGTGGTCCGGCGGGCAGCCCCGCCAACGCCGAGGCTCGGGTTGCCGCCCTCGTCAAAAACGCCGACGCCGCGCTCGCGAAAAAGCCCGTTTCCGTCACTCAAAAGTCCCAGGTCGCGCCGAGCGGCAACGCGAACGACTACGCCAGCACGGCGCCGTATTTCTGGCCCGACCCCGCCAAGCCCGATGGCAAACCCTACCTCCGCCATGACGGAAAAATAAATCCCGAGTCCCGCACCGCCGCCTCCGACATCGAGCGGGCCCAATTTATGAGCCGCACCGCCGGCGTGCTCGCCGCGGCCTACGAAGCGACGCGCGACGAAAACTACGCCGCGCACGCCGCGCTCTTTCTCCGCACGTGGTTCCTTGCCCCGGCGACGCGGATGAACCCGCACCTCAATTTCGGCCAGGGCGTCCCAGGCCTCAACGACGGCCGCCAGATCGGCATCATCGAGGGCACGACGATTGTCAGCGCCCTCGAGCAGGGCCGCCGGCTCGCCGGCTCCGCGAGCTGGCCCGCCGCCGATCAAATTGCGCTCATGCAGTGGACCGCCGACTTCCTCGATTGGTATCTCACAAGCCCATTCGGGATCAAGGAAGGCAACGCCGGCAACAACCACGGCACGCACTACGATGTTCAGGTCATGCGCATGGGCCTGATGCTCGAACGCCGTGACTTCGTCCGCCAAGTCGCGGAGACCGCAAAGAAAAAACGCATCGCCGCCCAGATTGAGCCCGACGGCCGGCAGCCGCTCGAGTTGGCCCGCGCCACGTCCTTCAGCTACTCCAGCATGAACCTGCGCGGCATGGTCAACCTCGCCCAGCTCGCGGAGCAGGTCGGCGTCGATCTCTGGCGTTACGAGAGCGCCGACGGCCGGAGCATCCGCAAGGCCATCGATTTTCTCCTGCCCTACGTGCAGGACCCGGCAAAGAAGTGGCCCTACGAGCAGATCAAGGACTCCGATCGCAGCGGTCTCGCGCCCATCCTCCGCCAAGCCGCCGCCGTTTACCACGAGCCACGCTACGCAAATGCCGCCACGGGGCTGACCCTCGTCGAAACTCCCAAATAATCCCCGCATCGCTCTTTCCCATGCGCGCCAACTTCGCATTCGCGTTACTTTTGTCCACGGCGAGCGTTTGCGCCTCCGTGCCCGGGTGGAAAAAATACTCCGTTGCCCTCGGTGAATCCATCCGCGGCATCGATGTCGCGGACTTCGACGGCGACGGCGTGCCAGATATCGTCGCGACGGGCGTCACCAAAGTCTTCGCCGTCACCAACCCACTCCGAAATTCCGCGCCCACCGTCATCGCCGACTTGCGCGATGGAATCCTGCTCTACGGCGCGGTCATCGACGTGAACCACGACGGTGCCCTCGATTTCGCCATCGCCCGCGAAACCAATCCCTGGATTCAGCTCCGCACCCGCCGCGCCGCCGCCGCTCCCGCCACCGGCAACCCGCTCGCCGATCCCCTCGGTCCTGATTTCGGTTTGGCCTGGGTGCAGAATCTCCGACACCTCCGCACGCCGTTGCCCGTGCATCCCATTATGGCCGACATGGATGGTATTCACGGCCTGCACGTCGCCGACCTCAACCGCGACGGCCGCCCCGACCTCATCGCCAACTGCATCAAGGGCGAATTCAAAGACAGTCTCGTCTGGCTGGAAAACACGGGCACCGGTTTCACCCGGCACTTCATTGCAAAAAATTCCGCCGACGGACGCCCGCACTACCTCGACGCCAAAGACCTGAACGGCGACGGCCGCCGCGATGTGCTCGTCGCCTGCTCCGGCGGCAACACCATCACGTGGTGGGAAAATCCCGCCACGCCCGACCGCCCGTGGCTCAAGCACGTGATCGCCACCAATGAAAAAGGCGCGACCAACGTCGACGCCGCCGACCTCAATGGCGATCACATCCTCGATGTCGTCGTCAGCAACGGCCACGGCTCCGGCCTCGCGTGGTTCGAAGGCCCCCACTGGCAGAAGCACATGATCGATGGCACGATCACCGACGCCCACGCCCTGGCCATCGCCGACTTCAATCAAGACGGCAGCACCGACCTCATCGCCGCTTCGTTCAGCCAGAAGGTCGTGAAGGGGTATGTGAACGACGGAAAGGGAAACTTCACCGCGCACGTCATCGACGCCGACACTCAACAGGAATCTTACGACCTAAAAATCGCCGATCTGAACGCCGATGGCCGACCCGATTTCGTGCTGGCCGGACGGGCCAGCAATAACGCAGCGTGGTATTTGAATCTGCCCCCGCCCGCGCCGAAATGAAACGCCTCCTCCCTTCCTTTTTTCTCTCACTCGCGTCCGCTGCCTCCGCCGCCACCGCTCCCGCGAGCAACGCCGATTCGATTTTCAACGCGCATCTCCAACCGATCCTCGCCGACTACTGTGTGTCGTGCCACGGCGCGGAAAAATCCAAGGGCAAACTCCGGCTCGATTCCTGGGAGCACGTGCTCAAAGGCGGCGACAACGGCCCCGTCTTCGTCGCGCGCGACAGCAAACACAGCCCGCTCATCGAGCGCCTGCTGCTTCCCCTCGACGAGGAGGATCACATGCCGCCGCGCGACAAGCCGCAGCCCTCGCCCGAGATTATCCGACTTCTCAGCTGGTGGATCGATCAAGGCGCAGATCCTCAAGCTCGCCCGAGCGATCTAAAAATCCCCACCGAGCTCGCCCCGCTGCTCGCCGCCCGCGAGACCCTCCGACCCCGTCCGCGCGCCGAGATCCAAGCCGCCCTCCGCTCCGGGGCCGTGCCCGCCAGCTTCACCGTTCGCTTTGTCTCCCTTGACGGGGCCGGTCTGACGATCACCTCACCGCGCGCGACTGAGGCCGACGTGGAGCACCTGCTCGCCGTGCGCGAAAACCTCACGCACCTCGACCTTTCCCGTTCCGCCGTCACCGACCGCGCGCTCCTTCCCATCGGGCGCATGACAAATCTGCAAAGCCTCCGACTCGACGGCACCGCCGTCACCGACGCCGGAATTGCGACCCTCGCCGCGCTCCAGCAACTCACCACCATCAATCTCAACCGCACCCGCGTCACCGACGCCGCCCTCGCCACGCTGCGTCGCGTGAAGTCGCTCCAGAAAATTTATCTTTGGGACACCACCGTGACCGCCGATGGCGTGAGCGGTTTGCAAACCGCCCTCTACCGCGCCGCCGAAGCCGAGCGCCTGCGCGTCAAGATCGCCGCGCTCGTGCACGCGCGCGATGCCCTGCGCGTCGAGATCATCGCCAACATCGCGACCGGTCCCGCCACCTCCGAAGCCGAAGCGCCCGCGCAGATGACGATCGGCGACATCATGAAGTCGATTCACGAGGGGAAAAACTCGAAGGCCGTGCTCGCCCCCCAGGGCAAGCTTAGTGACGACGATCTCAAC
>JANNEY010000287.1:0-2988 GCA_031379235.1 Opitutaceae bacterium
CATCCGGCGCCGTCCGCTCGATTCGCGCTGACATCGAGGCGGCCCATGCCGCCGGCCTGCTCGTCGTCGTCGCGACGGACCCGCTCGCTGCCGTGCTCATCGAGAGCGCCGGCGCCCAGGGCGCGGATGTCGTGGTCGGCAACAGCCAGCGGTTCGGCGTCCCGATGGGCAACGGCGGCCCGCACGCCGGGTTCATGGCGACGCGCGATGCGTTCAAGCGATCCCTGCCCGGGCGCCTCGTGGGCGTCAGCATCGATGCCGACGGCGCGCCCGCCTACCGCCTCACGCTCCAGACCCGGGAGCAGCACATCCGCCGCGAGAAGGCGACCTCGAACATCTGCACCGCGCAGGTGCTCCTGGCGGTCGTGGCCAGCATGTACGCGGCCTGGCACGGGCCCGACGGGCTGCGCGCCATCGCCGAGCGCGCCCACGATCGCGCAACAGCGATCGCGGCGGCCGTCGCGGGTCTCGACGGGCTGGCGCTCAGGCACGACCAGTACTTCGACACGATCACGATCGAGACCGGCACGACCGGCCAAGCAGATGGCCTCATCGCCGCCGCCGCGGCTGCGGGGTACGAGCTCCGGCGCCTCGACGCGACCGGGATCTCCATCGCCTGCGACGAGACCACCAGCGAAGCCGACGTCGCGGCAGTCATCGCCGCACTTGGCCTCGTCGAGCCCGCCCAGAAGACCATCGCGAAGGCGGCCGCCGCCGCGCTTCCGGCCGCTGTCCGCCGCACGGACGCGATCCTGAGCCACCCGGTGTTCTCGCTCTACCGGTCCGAGACGGAAATGCTCCGCTACCTCTTCCGGCTCGCCGAGAAGGACGTGACGCTCACTCGCTCGATGATCCCGCTGGGCAGCTGCACGATGAAGCTCAACGCCACGACGGAGATGATGGGCATCGGCCTGCCCGGCTTCTCCCGCGTCCATCCCTTCAGCGACGCCACCCGGCTGCCCGGCTACGCCCGGCTGTACCACGACCTCGAGTCGTGGCTCGGCGAGATCACCGGCTTCGCGGCCGTCAGCCTCCAGCCCAATGCCGGCTCGCAGGGCGAGTACGCCGGCCTCCTCGCGATTCGTCGCTGGCACCTGTCACGTGGCGAGGGCAACCGCAAGGTGTGCCTCATCCCGGCATCCGCGCACGGCACCAACCCCGCGAGCGCGGTGATGGCCGGCTACCGCGTCGTCGTCGTGGCCACGGATGCGAAGGGCAACGTGGACCTCGGCGACCTGCGCGCGAAGATCGCGGCGAACGCCGCGGACCTCGGCGCGCTGATGATCACGTATCCCTCCACGCACGGCGTGTTTGAGGAGCAAGTGCGGGAGATTTGCGCGGCGGTGCATGCGCGGGGCGGGCAGGTGTACATGGACGGCGCGAACATGAACGCGATGGTGGGGGTCTCGCGGCCCGGCGACATCGGCGCCGACGTCTGCCACCTCAACCTCCACAAGACGTTCTGCATTCCGCACGGCGGCGGCGGTCCCGGCATGGGGCCGATCGGCGTGGCCAGGCATCTGGTGCCGCACCTGCCGGGACACGCGGTGATCGCCATGGGGGGCGACTCCGGCGCCGTGTCGGCGGCCCCGTGGGGAAGCGCGAGCATTCTCCCGATCTCGTGGATGTACATCCGCATGATGGGGGGCGCGGCACTGGCCGAGGCGACCAAGATGGCCATCCTGAATGCGAACTACGCCGCCGAGCGGCTCGAGCCGCACTATCCGGTGCTGTACCGCGGGCAGAACCGCCGCGTCGCGCACGAGTGCATCATCGACCTGCGCGCGATCAAGGCGGCGACCGGCATCGAAGTCGAAGACGTGGCCAAGCGGCTGATGGACTACGGCTTCCACGCACCGACCGTCTCGTTCCCGGTGGCGGGCACGTTGATGATCGAGCCGACGGAGAGCGAGACGAAGGCGGAGATCGACCGGTTCTGCGATGCGATGATCGCGATTCGCGGGGAGATTCGCGAGATCGAGATCGGCGTCGCGAGCCGCGAGGACAATGTGCTGGTGCGCGCCCCGCACACCATGGCACAGTGCGTCGGCGACACGTGGACGCGGCCCTACAGCCGCGAGAAGGCGGCCTTCCCGGCGGCGTGGACGCGCGTGCGGAAGTTCTGGCCGACCGTGACGCGCATCGAGAGTGCGTTCGGCGACCGGAATCTGGTCTGTTCGTGTCTGCCGATCGAGGCGTACGCGTAAAAACGCTGCATCTCGCGCAGGTCCATGAAACAGCCCCCCGTCGGTCTCACCGGCGGGGGGCTGTCTCGTTCCGGACGCGCAGCGCTACGCCCCGATGTGCGCACCGTACGCGGCGGCGGTCATGAGGCCGTCGCGGCCGCCCGTGACGCGCAGCTTGATCATCCAGCCGTCGCCGTAGGGATCGGTGTTGACGAGCGCCGGCTCGCCATCGAGGCGCTGGTTCACTTCCACGACCTCGCCAGCCAGCGGCGAGAAGAGCTCGGAGACCGCCTTGACCGCCTCGATCGTGCCGAAGACGGCGTGCGGTGCGAAGGTGGCGCCCGGCTTCGGGAGGTCGACGAAGACGACGTCGCCCAGCTGATCCTGCGCGAAGTGCGTGATGCCGATGATGACGACGTTGGCGTCGTCGGTGGCCTTCACGTACTCATGGTCGGCCGTGTACGACAGGTCGGCTGGAATGTCCGCCACGTGGTGCTCCAATCAGGGGAAGAATGACGGGGAAGTGTACCGCGCAGGCGCGCGGACGGTCAAGGAAGCGCGGAGGCGCGCTCCGCGAGCGTGCGCCACGCCGCCGCGACGTTTGTGGCGAGGTCGTCGCGACTCCCCGCATTGTCGATCACGATGTCGGCGCGCGCCCGCTTGAGCTCGGCGGGCATCTGTGCGACGATCATGTCCATCGCCTCGGTCTCTCGAAGGCCCCGCTCGCGCACGAGTCGCTCGAGCCGCACAGGACGAGGCGCATCCACGAGTACGATCCGATCGAAGCTGTCCGTCAATTTGC
>JANNEY010000296.1:0-8267 GCA_031379235.1 Opitutaceae bacterium
CATCCGGCGAGGAGCGCCTGCATGACCGCGAGCCGGTGGCGCGCCTCGGCGAGGTGCACGTCCCAGCTCGTGATGATCGCCTGGGAAAAAATCTCGTCGAGTTGATCGCCAAACCCGCGGCGGTCGATCTTGTCGCGCAACAGATCCTGCCACAGCGCCTCGATGCCGGGGCCGGCGCCGCCGGTCGTTTCCGTTGCGCGACGGATTTCCGTGAGCAGGGCGGACTCGGCCACAGGCTGGCCGGTGCGCGTTTTTACCCGGCCCAGCAATTGCGCGCGCCAGCGAATCTCCGCTTGCGCGACCGCGGGACGGAGCGCGACCAGAGCCTGCTCGGTCTCGCGCCGCAATTTTTGTTCGGCGGCGAATTTCTCGGCATTGTCCTCGGCGCCGGCTACGCGGGTGCCGACCCAGGCCAGCGCCAGCAGGGCGAGGAGCGTGCGAGACGAACGCGCCATGTTCATGGTGCGGGCGGGATCGCGTCCCAGATTTCCAGGAACGTGGCGATGCGCGGCTCGGCCTTGTCCTTGTCCCTTTGATCGCGGCGCATCTGGTCGAGGCGGCCGAGGACGGTGTTGGCCGTGGCGCGGTCCGCCTCCGTCTGCGAGCCGATGAGCTCAGCCACCGCGCGCAAGGTGGCGATCCGGGAAGCGGCGAGTTCGCGCGACGACTGCCGGCGCTCGGGCTCGCGCACGGAGTCGGCGGCGTAGTGCAGCGCGGCGTCGAAGAGCGTGGTCACAAACGGCTGCACTTCGTCCGCCGGTCCCCAGCCGCCGGCCGCGAGCGCGCGCCGCGCGGCGGCGTGCTGGTAGCTCCGTTCGTCGTGGCCTTGCAGGAGGCCGTGAAGATCGGCGCGGAGTTCCCGGGCGCAGTCCCGCCGCTGCCGCTGGCGATCGGCGTGCGGACTCTTGGGCGGATTCAGGAGCTGGGCGAGCAGGCGTAGGGCCGCGTCGCGCACATCAACGCGATCGTGCTGGTGGAAATTCAATCCGGTCGGACTTTCCGAGAGAAGGTCGAGCAGCCGGCCGGCGAGGCCGAGCGCATGCTGAGGGACGGCATAGACGCCCTCGCATGCCATGAGCGCATCGATGGCGGCGGCGGCGCGCTGCGATTCATCCAGGCAAAACTGGCGGTGGATCGCGCAGGAGGTCCGCGGGGTCGCGGCGAGCCGGGCCTGCAACGTCGCGTAGTCGGCGGCGATTTTTCGTTTCGCCGCGTCGTTGTCCGTCGAGGCGTGGCGCACCATCAAGGCCATCAACGCCGGCGGCTCGGCGTGCCCGGCCGCAGTCGGGGTCGCCTCCGTGATCGTGGTGATGGCCTGCTCCAACGCGCCGATGCCTTCGAGATAGACGGCGTCCGACGCATCGTCGGCCATGGGGTTCTCGCGGTGTTTCACGACCGCGAGGTCGAGGAGAAACACAAGCATGCCCAAAGCGGTGCGGTCGAAGCCGGCGCGCGACAGACGGTAGGCGCGCTCGCGCGCGACGGCGTTGATCAGTTGCGCCGCGACGGTGACGGGCCGGATTTCGTAGGTGGGCGGATGCGCCAGCGGCAGCCGGCGCGCCATGATGTGCTTGATGGCGGCGAGATCCTCGGCCTGCTTGCGCGCGGCCCACGCGGTGTTGTTGCCGCTGGCGTCGAGCACCGGCGGGTCGAGGAGGAAGCGGATGAGGGCGCCTTCCTTGACGCCGGCCGTTTCGGGCGGGAGCGCGAGGTCGTGGCGCCAGAGCCCGAGCTGGCCCTGCGGATCGACGGCGCGACGCGCCATCCCGAAATAGGCGCGGCTCGCGAGCGCGACGCCCGCCGCCTGATCGCGGTTGGAAAACAACCAGCGCACATCGAGGTCGGTATCGAAGTCGGGATCGATGTGGTTGATCCAAAGTCCACTGATCTTGGCGGTGGCGCTGCGCTGATCGCCGCCGGCATCGAAGGCGATGAGATCGTAGTCCGGCTGGCCCGCGGCCTCGTCGGCGCGGGCGGTGGGATTGAGCGCGGCGCGTTCGCCGACGATCATGCAGCGGATGTAGGGCATGCGACGCACCGGATCCTCGAACACGGGAGCGGGCGCGATCTGCTGGCGGATGGTCTCGAGGTTTTTGCGGCCGGCTTCGTTGAGATAGACGGAATCGCCGTGGGCGAGCGACACGCCGGCGGCGAAGAGGCCGGCGGTCCACCGATTTCCGAGCGTGAGGCACCCGAGACGCATGGCGCCTTCCTATTGTGCCCGGCGACGGGCGGCGGCAACTGGAAATTCGGCGCCCCAGACGAGGCGGCCCACGGCTTTCCGGTTTGGGTAGGGGCGTGGCTCGTCCACGCCTCAGGGCGCGCACGAGGCGCGCCCCTACGACGGGCCGGCCAAACCGGAAAGCCGTGCGAGGCGGCCACGTTTGCGCACGGCGGGCTTTACGACCGGAGTGTTCGGTGTATTGTCCGCGCACCATGAAACGCCGGCCGCCGTTGAATGTGTTTTTTTCCTTCGTGCTCGCCCTGAGCGCTGGCTGTTCGTCGTCGCAGATGAGCCGGATCGATCGGAATCGCGATATTTATGAAACGTGGCCGCTGGAAGTTCGGCAAGCGGTGCTCGACGGCAAGGTGGAGGCCGGCATGAACACCGACATGGTGCGCGTCGCGTGGGGCGAGCCATCGGAAATCGCGACATCGCCGGCGGGCGACGAGATTTGGATTTATTCCCGCGGTGGTGATCCGGGCGGGGTGATGTATCCTGGCGGTGGCATGGGCGGTGTCGGCGGCATGGGCACGGGCATCGGCGGCACGGGAATTGGCGGAGGGGGCATCGGCGGTTCCGGAATTGGCATCGGTTCCTCGGGCCCTGGAATCGGCATCAGCACGGGCCGCGGCGGCACGTCGATTGGCGGCACGGGTGGCATCGGCATCGGCGGCACGGGCATCGGTGGTGGCGGCATCGGAGGGATGGGCGGCATCGGTGGCATCGGCGGAATGGGTGGCACCGGCATGGGCGGACCGATGGTCACGCCGCCGCGTCCCCCAGAAATTCGCGAGGTGGTGCTCCGCGGCGGCATCGTGGTGCGCGCCGATCCGCCGTTCGGCAAAGATTAGCCGAGGCCGCCCAGCGTTTTGTAGTCGAGCACCGTGTGGCTGATGAAGCCGGCGGTGAGCGCGGCGCGGTCGGTCAGCGGATGCGGCGGCGAAAGATCGTCACCGAGACGGAAAATTAGGCGGTGTGTCCCGTCGTCTCCCGCGGGGCTGAAGAGACCGGGCACGACGACGCGCGCGGGCACGGTGCGGTGCACCTCGGTATCGGCGCGGCAGGGCAGCGGGAAATTGACGTTGTGCACGATGAAGCTGCGCCGCGCGGTGGTGGCGGCAAACTCCGCGGCGAGGCGCGCGGCGTGCTGCGCGGACGTTTTCAAGATCGCGTGGAGCGCAGCGTCCGGCACGTCGTGGGCCGCCTTGAGTCGGTCGTAAACCGCCGCGGTGAGATCTTGGGAAAACGCGATCGCAGGCAGGCCGTGGAGCGCGCCCTCCCATGCGCCGGCGATGGTGCCGCTGGCGATGATGAAGCCGAGCGAGGCATTGAGGCCGACGTTGATGCCGCTGACAACGGCGTCGATGTGCAGGTCGCGCGGCAAGAGGTGGCCGACGGCGATGTTGACGCCGTCGCTCGGCGTGCCGTCGATGATCCAAGTTGGGCAACCGAGGCCACGGTCGGCGGCGACCGCGTGGACGGGACGATTACGGGACTTGGCGGCGCCGACCCAACTCTGCTCGCGCTTGGGCGCGACGACAAAAATTTCATGACCGGCCGCGCGGAGCGCATGCACGAGCTCATGCAAAAAGACGCTGTCGATCCCGTCGTCGTTGGTGACTAGAAAACGCACGAGATTGATTCGCGCAAAAACGGGTGCAGCGGGCAAAAGGAAACGCCCGCGGCGCCTTCGCCTTTCGGCCCAGGTAACCGACTGGTGACTCGGCCACAAAAAAGCCGCGACCCGAAGGTCGCGGCTTTGAGAGAATATCGCTGGGCGATGTTTACTGGGCGGCCGGAGCAGCGGCGGGAGCGGCTTCGCCGCCCTGTTTCTGGCCTTCCATTTCCTTCATCGCGGCCTTGCGCGAGAGGCGGACCTTGCCGGAGCGCTCGTCGATGCCGACGCACTTGACCCAGATCATCTCGCCCATCTTCACGACATCTTCGGTGCGACGGACGCGGAAGTCAGCGAGTTCGCTGATGTGCACGAGGCCTTCCTTGCCCGGGGTGCATTCGACGAAGGCGCCGAAGTCTTTGATGCCAGTGACGCGACCGTTGTAGAGCTTGCCGGTTTCAATCGGGGCGCCGCCGCTGCCACCACCGCCCGCGCCACCGCCACAGAGACCGTCGATCTCGGCGATCGCGCGGTTCATGGCTTCGGCGTTGTTGGA
Source organism: Opitutaceae bacterium (assembly GCA_031379235.1). GTDB lineage: Bacteria > Verrucomicrobiota > Verrucomicrobiia > Opitutales > Opitutaceae > ER46. Next base: position 4,396 of record JANNEY010000296.1, read on the forward strand.
GTAGACGAACACCTTGCCGGAGTCGTCCTCGGCGATGTCGATCTGCGCGCCGGTCGTTTCCGTGATGCGGCGGATCGTCTTGCCGCCGGGCCCGATGAGCAGGCCGATCTTTTCGGGATCGATCTGGATCGTCTGGATGCGCGGCGCGTATTTGCTGAGGTCGGCGCGCGGCGCGGGCAGCGAGGCCATCATCGTGCGGAGGATCTCAACGCGAGCATCGCGCGCTTGCATGATCGCGACCTTGGCGATCTCGAACGGCAGGCCGTTGATCTTCAGGTCGAGTTGGAAGCCCGTGATGCCCTTCGTGGTGCCGGCGACCTTGAAGTCCATGTCGCCGAAGTGATCTTCCTCACCGAGGATGTCGGTGATGGTCGTCCACTTCGTGATGGCTCCGTTGGCGTCCATCTCGGTCATGAGACCGCAGGAGATACCGGCGACGGGGGCGATGATGGGAACGCCGGCGTCCATGAGGGCGAGACAGCCGCCGCAGATCGAGGCCATCGAGGTCGAGCCGTTGGAGGCCATGATCTCGGAGACGACGCGGATGGAATAGGGGAACGCGTCCTCGGGCGGGAGAATCGGAACGAGGGAGCGCTCGGCGAGCGCACCGTGGCCGATTTCGCGGCGACCGGGGCCGATGAAACGGCCGGCTTCACCGACGGAGAACGGCGGGAAGTTGTAGTGGAGGATGAAGCTCTTCGACGTGGCGCCGCCCGTGAGGCCGTCCATGTCCTGGGCTTCCTTCGTCGGTCCGAGGGTGACGATGGCGATGTTCTGGGTGTCGCCGCGCTGGAACATGGCGGAGCCATGCACGCGGGGGAGGACGCCGACTTGGGCGCTGATCGGGCGGAGCGCCTTGGCGTCGCGGTGATCGGAGCGCGTGCCCTTGGCGAGCACGGTGGCGCGGTAGGCTTTGTATTGAAGGTCTTCGAAGACGACGTTGAGGTCGACGTCGGTGAATTTGCCTTCGCCGAGCTCGGCGACGAGGGCGGCCTTGGCCTCGTCCTTGAGCTTCTTCACGTTGGCGGTGCGGACGTTTTTCTCGAAGCCGAAGATGGCGGCGGAAACGCGCTCGGCGGGGACGACGCGCTCGATGATGGCGCGAGCCTCGGGCGTGGCGCCGATGAGCTTGAAGACGGCCTTCGGTTTGCCGGCGAGGGCGACGAGTTCCTTGATCGCGGCGATGATCGGCTGGATGGCGTCGTGGCCGAAGGCGAGCGCCTCGATGAAACGCTCCTCGGAGATCTGGTCCGCCGAGCCCTCGATCATCAGCATGTCTTTCGAGTTACCGACGTAGATGAGGTCGAGCGACGAGGAATACATCTGCTCGATGGTGGGATTCGCGACGAACTTGTCGTCGATGAGGGCGACGCGGACGCAGCCGATGGGCCCGTTCCACGGAATGTCGGAGATGGCGAGAGCGGCGCTGGCGCCGTTGACCATCGCGATATCGGAATCGTTGATCAAATCGGCCGAGAAGAGCTGGCCGATGATCTGCACTTCATTGAGGAAACCCTCGGGGAAGAGCGGGCGGCAGGGGCGGTCGCAGAGACGGGAAATGAGGATCTCGCGTTCGGAAGGGCGGCCTTCGCGTTTGAAGTAGCCGCCGGGGAAGCGGCCGGCCGCGGCGTATTTGTCGCGGTAGTCGCAGGTGAGCGGGAAGAAGTCCTGGCCGGGGCGCATGGTCTGCGCGGCACAGGCGGTGACGAAGACGTTGGTCTCGCCGACGTTGACGTTGACGGCGCCGCCCGCGAGTTGGGCGATGGAACCGGTGGAGAACGTGAGCCCGAGGCCGGGCACGGTGACGGAATGTTTCTGTTGCATGATCTTTCTTTCGGACGATTCGGACGGATTGCGTGCCGACGGATAAGAACGAACCGGCCAGCGACACGCGGCTGGATTGGATTCGTGGGTCCCGCGCGATGGCGGGACGGTGGCGGAGCTTCGGGGGGGGGTGAAGCCGCGCTACGGGTTGAACTAACTGGGGTTCCCAACCCGCTTCGGTCAGCTCGCTTTTGGCGCGAGAGATTTCCGCTTGGCGCCCGGTTCGTAAGAGAACCAAACGGAAATGTCCCGGCCGGCTTCGAGTGTCGGAAACGACAACGGGCGACCCGCGGATGGGTCGCCCGTGAGACGAAAGCGTTATTTACGGAGGTTCAGCTTCTGGAGCAGCTCGTTATACTTGGGCAGGTTGTGCCGCTTCAAGTAGTCGAGGAGCTTGCGACGGCGAGACGCCATCTGCAGAAGCCCGCGGCGCGAGTGGAAGTCCTTCCGGTGCGTGCGCAAGTGCTCGGTCAAGTGATTGATGCGAGCGGTCAAGAGCGCGACTTGGACTTCGGACGAGCCGGTATCCTTCTCGTGGGTTTTGTATTCGGCGATGATGGTGGGCTTAACGACTGTGGTGGACATGGTTTTATGGTTGGATTCACGACTGTAGGGAACCCGGGTGGGCTCCGTGACACCCGCCGCGCCCGAATGGAAATCGGGGTGAGCCGGCGTCACCGTTCTCATCCGGCGGAATGCCGGACCAGTGTGGTGGACACCCGCAACCGGCGGATATCCACTGACGCAAGGGCACAGGCTCCGAAAACGGCTGCGCCCCCGCAAGCGCAAATTTGGGCCCCGCCTTCTTAGGGGAAATTTGACTGAAACCAGTGTCCACTCGGCCCCGAGGCGGGCATCTGCGAATAGAATGAGGTATTCTCGGGATGAAGGCTTCGGAATCCGCAAACAGTCGCGATTTGGCGCCGCCCCGTTCGTGGCCGACGACCTTTCCGTAGCGGTGGCACGAGTCTGAACCACGATGTCCGCACTCACACCGATGCGTTTGGGTTGCGTCCCACAGCATGGCCGAAACGTTGCAAGCCGATGCAAAACCGAAAACTCGGCGCCCTCGCAGTATTTATTGTCGTCAGTTTCCTTGCCGGGGGCCTCGGGAGCGCCGCGACGACGGGAGCCATCGCCACGTGGTATCCCACTATCACCAAACCATCGTGGAATCCGCCCAACTGGGTCTTCGCTCCCGTGTGGACTACCCTTTTCTTGCTGATGTCGCTCGCCGCTTGGCTGGCTTGGCGAGCGGCCGTAACTCCCGCGGACGCTGTAAAAACACTCCGTCTTTACGGTGCCCAACTTGTCCTCAACACCCTCTGGTCGGTCCTGTTCTTTTCGCTGCACCGCCCTGGTCTCGCCTTAATCGAGATCGTTTTGTTTCTCGCCTTGCTGGTGACATTGCTGGTGCGGTTTGCCCGCGCCGACCGCCTGGCTGCGATCCTTTGGTCGCCCTATGTGGCTTGGGTCGGTTTCGCGACCTATCTTAATGGCACGATCTGGTGGCTCAACCGCGGGTAGCAGCCTTGAGCGCATCACTTTTGAACCTGTCGCCTCCGCGACCGCCGATTGGCGCACAGCTATTACCAACGTCTGTTACTATTTGGATTGTCATGGCGAGGAGCGAAGCGACGAAGCCATCCAGCTGGATCGCCACGGCGCGCTTCGCGCACCTCGCGATGACAAAAGTCTAATAAACAACAGCCGGTGGAATTAATTCCTCGGCGCCCGGGAAAGATGGAGGAGGGGCGGGGGCTGAACTAGGCAAGGTGGAAGCTGCGCTGGCCGCGAACAACCCGAGAACGTGGCATCCGGAGCTTGTGCAGTAACGCACGGTGATTATGGGCGGCGATCGCGCAGCTACAGCGGTTTCAGAAAAACTGTAGCCGACATTCCCCGACCGGAATAATAAACAGGGGAGCGAAACAGGAAGATCGGGAAGGCCGGAAAGAGCGGAGCTTCGCTTCCCGAACTCCCCGATCTTCCTGTTCAACTCGGTTCGGGGCGTTGGCTTTCGGCTACAGTCTTATTGAAAATGCTCT
>JANNEY010000331.1:0-13478 GCA_031379235.1 Opitutaceae bacterium
TCCACAGCCGGCTGGCCGCGGGAATGAAACGGCCCGGCTTCGGCTCCATTTTTTCGAGGAAGATGCCGTCCTTCGTGATTTTCGCCCTGATGTTGCGGTCGGCGCTGCAGGAGACGCCCATCGCCACCGGGCAGCTGGCTCCGTGGCGGGGAAGCCGTACGACGCGCACATCGAGGGCGAAATACTTTCCGCCAAACTGCGCGCCGATCCCCGTCGACCGCGCGATCTGCAGCACTTTCTCCTCCATCGCGAGATCGCGAAACGCCCGGCCGTGGGCGTTGCCCGTCGTCGGCAACGCGTCGAGGTATTTGGCCGAGGCGAGCTTCAGTGTTTTCATGCAGGCCTCCGCACTCGTCCCGCCGACGACAAACACGAGGTGATACGGCGGGCACGCCGAGGTTCCGAGCAGCGGCAGCTTGTCGGCGACGAATTTTTCGAAGCTCTTCGGGTTGAGCACCGCCTTTGTTTCCTGAAACAGGAACAGCTTGTTCGCCGAGCCGCCGCCCTTCGCGACGAAGAGGAATTCATATTTCGCGCCCTCGGTCGCGAGCACATCGATCTGCGCGGGCAGGTTGGTGCCGGTGTTCACTTCCTTCCACATGTCGAGCGGCGCGGTCTGCGAGTAGCGGAGATTTTCCTTGGTGAAGCAGTCGTAGACGCCCTTTGAAATCCACTCGGCGTCGTTTGCCCCCGTCCACACTTGCTGGCCTTTCTTCGCCATGATCGCGGCGGTGCCTGTGTCCTGACACATCGGCAAAATGCCCTCGGCGGCGATCTCGGCGTTCTTCAGCAGCGTGAGCGCGACGTAGCGGTCGTTGGGCGAAGCCTCGGGATCGTCGAGGATCGCGGCGACCTGCTTCAGGTGTGCAGTGCGCAGCATGAACGACGTGTCGTGAAACGCCTGTTGCGTCAGGAACGCGATCGCCTCGGGCGCGACCTTCAGAATTTCGCGGCCCTCGAAGGTCGACGTGCTCAGCCCGTCCTGGGAAAGCAGGCGATATTCGGTGGCATCGTCACCGAGCGGCAGCGGGTCTTGATAAACAAAGGGCGGCGTGGGCATGGCGGGAAATGTAGGTGAAAAAGCGAACGTGACAAGGGGCGGCCCGGCGTGCGTTTCACGCCGCGGGCCGGGAAATTATTTCACCAGCATGGCCCGCACGACGTCGTGGAATTTTCCCAGATCGGCGGGGGTTGCGACCTCGGCCGGGCCGCGGCCCCAGCCGCTGGCGCTCGGCCAGACCCCTTGCGAAAGAAAATGATCGAGGGTGGAGTTCATGCCCGCGACGCTGAGGTAGTCCTTTTGCTCCTTCTCATCGCGGACACCGGTGACTTGGCTGGCGGGAATCGGCGTGATGCGGCCGCTCGAAACATGCGCGAGCGCGTTCAGTGCGACGAACGGGCGCGAATCGACGAGGGAGGTGGCGGGCCGCGGGCTTTCGCCGCGCAGGTAGCGATAGTAGTCGAGATGGTTTTCCACCAAGGCGTCAAACGGGGCGAGTGGCTCTTTCTCCACCCGGCCGTCGCGCCAGCAGATTTCGACATTGCCGCCGACCGCGTAGCGCAGCGTGGCCTTGTCACAGACGATCGTCTCGCCGTGCGAACTGGCGCCGGCGCAGGCATGGGAGAGGGCGAAGCGCATCGTCACGCCGGTGGTCGTGTCGGCCTCGACGAAAAAAGTGTCGGCGCCCTCGATGGCGTGGGCGCGATAGAGTTCGGCGCGCACGGCGGCGAGCTGGGCCCACGAATAGAGCGCGGGGCCGCCGGTCCAGAAGAGGAGGTTGTGGACGAAGTGCGCCATCGCGTTGCCGAAGCACGAGTCGAGCACGACGCGATTGTCCATCATGAGCCGGCCGGCCCAATTGTTGCGGGCAAAGTAGCTAGCGGGCCGCGGCCAAAGGGCGGCGAGAGCCGCGCCGCGGATGGCGCCGAATTCGCCGGCCAGTAGCCGCTCCTTCAGCGCGAGTCGCGGCTTCTCGATGATGAAGTTAAATCCGACATGCGAGGCCCGGCGCGCCCGGCCGTCGGCGACGATCATTTTTTCCAACTCCACGGGATCGAGGGTCGGCGGCTTTTCGAGGTAAGTGGGGAGGCCGAGCGCGGTCGCGGCGGCGTGCATTTCCGCGTGGAGCTGGATCGGCGTGGGAATGACCACGAGATCGAGATCGCGGTGGTGCGCATCGAGCATGGCGCGGTAGTCGTTGAAAACCTGCACGCCCCGGGGGCCAAGTTTCCACGTCTGTTGCTCGCCCACGAATTGCTCGGCCCGCGGATCGCAGGTGCAGATCAATTTGGCCTGACCGCGCTCCTCAAGCTTGGCCACGGCGTGATGGTGGGAGCCGGCGAAACCACCCATGCCAACGATTGCGATACGGATGGGGGGCTTCACACGATTTTGAATTTGGGCAGATCCTGTCCGTCGATCAGCCCGACGGGCCGACCGCGGGCATCCACGACGATGAGGTCGTCGATCTTGTGCGCTTCGAAGAGCCGCACTGCATCGACGCCGAGGGCATTTTCCGAAATCACCTTGGGGTGCCGCGTCATGAACTGGGCGACGGGCTGCGCTAAAAAATTTGGGCCGGTGAGCGCGCTGCGGCGAAAATCCCCGTCGGTGAGAATCCCCGTGAGCTTGCCCGTTTTTTTCGCGACGAGGGCGATGCTGCCGCTCTTGGCCTTCGTCATCGCGAGGATGGCGTCCTGGGTCGAGACGGTGTCGGGGGCGGTGGGGAGGCGGTCGCCGGTGCGCATGATATCTTTCACGCGCAACAGCAGGACGCGGCCCAGATTGCCCGCGGGGTGATATTTCGCGAAGTCATCGCGCGTGAGGCCACGCGATTCGAGCAGCACCATGGCCAGCGCATCGCCCAGCGCCAGGGCCGCCGTGGTGCTGGCGGTCGGCGCGAGCTTCAGCGGGCAGGCCTCGCGCGGCACGCGAAAGAAAAGTTTCAGGTCGGCCGTGCGCGCCAGATCCGAGGCGGGATTGCTGGTGAATGCCACGATGCGGGCGCCGAAGCGCTTGAGCACGGGCACAAGGCGCAGGATCTCGTCGGACTGGCCGCTGTTGCTGAGGAGGAAAACGAGATCGCCCTCGTCCACCAGGCCGAGGTCGCCGTGCAGGGCTTGGGTGGCATCGAGAAAGCACGACGAGACGCCCGTGCTGTTGAAGGTGGCGGCGATTTTCTGGGCGATGTGCGAACTCTTGCCCACGCCGCTGAAAATCAATTTCCCGCCGGCGCGGCTCAGCGCATCGACGGCCTGCGCGGTGGCCACAAACTCGGGGCCGAGGTCCTTCGCTGTTTCGCTCAGCGCGTCCTGCTCGATCCGGATGCATGCGCGCGCACGGGAGAGAACGGATTTCGATTGGAGCGCCATTTAGAGTTTGAGTCGCTGGTAAAGGGGCGGAATTTAGGCACTAAGACCGATCGTTCAATGCCTTTTCCCGTCTGATGACTGTCCGCCGTCACTTTTTCACCGTATTCGCGCTGGCCGCGTTGCTTGCGGGTGCATCGGGCTGCACCGAGCGGAACCCCGTTCCGACGCTGGTCGAGACCGACGAGCCGTTTTACGTGCAGGCGATGCAATTGAAGAAGCAGGGCCGCCATGCCGAGGCGCTGACCGCCTTCCTCAAGGTGATTGATAAACGCGGGACGCGCGCGGCCCCGGAGTCGCACGTCGAGGCCGCGTCGATCTACCTTAATAACACGAAGGATCCGGTGGAGGCCTACCACCATTTCCGCAAATACCTCGAATTGCGGCCCAATACCAAGGAAGCCGAAGGGGTGCGCGGGATGGTTAAGATTGCGATGCGGGAATTTGCCAAACAGATCCCCGGTCGGCCGTTGGAGGATCAATCGGTTCGACTCCAAGCGGAAGGTGACCTCATTAATCTGCGCCGGGAGAACGAGGAACTTCGCGCCGAGATCGCGACGTTGCGGGGCGGTGGTGCGACCCCGATTAACCGTTTGCCCCGCATGATTGCCGTGCCGGATGAAGTCCTCGGATCTCGGGCGGTGCCGTCTGCGGTCACCGTGGTCGATGCGCCGGAACCGCCATTGGCGCCGCGGACCGCACCGATTCTCGATCGTCGCGTCACGCCGTCCAATCCTTCGCCTAATCCCACGAAGGCGCCGACGCCGGCCCGCCCACCGGCTGCCGCGGTTCGCACGCATACGGTGAAACCGAAAGAAACCCTCTACGCGATCGCCAAGCAACACGGCGTGACGGTCCAGGAAATCGCCGCGGCGAATGGGATCAAAAACGCGAGTGCCGTCCCGATCGGCACCGTGCTCAAGATTCCTGCCACTGGGCGATAGCCGGTCGCTCGCCGGCTTCAATTTCCCATGCCGCGCACGTCGCTCCGCACCTCTGTCTTCACCGAGTCGCTCATCCGCGAGATGTCGCGAGTCGCCGCCCGGCACAACGCGATTAACCTCGCGCAGGGTTTTCCCGATTGGGACCCGCCCGCTGCGCTCGTGCAGGCAGGCAAGGATGCGATGGACGCGCACCGCCACCAATACGCCGTCACGTGGGGCGCGCCCGAGCTGCGCGCGGCCCTTGGCGCCAAGATCGCGCGCTTCACCGGCATGCCCGTGGATTCCGAACGCGAACTCGTCGTCACGTGCGGGGCCACGGAGGCCATGATGGTCGCCATGATGACCGTCTGCGATCCGGGTGACAAAGTCGGGCTCTTCTCTCCCTTCTACGAAAACTACAACGCCGACGCGATCCTCACCGGCGCGCTGGCCGTGCACGTGCCGCTGCACCCGCCGCACTATCGCTTCGATCCGGCGGAGCTGCGGCGCGTGTTTGCCAGCGGGCTCAAAGCATTCGTGCTCTGCAACCCGTCCAATCCCTGCGGTCGTGTCTTCACGCGCGAGGAATTACTCCAGATCGCGGCGCTTGCCGAGGAGTTCGACGTGTGGGTTCTCACCGACGAGGTCTACGAGCACATCGTCTTCGCGCCGCATCGGCACACGTATTTCTCGACGTTGCCCGGGATGGCGAAGCGCACGCTGATGTGCTCGTCGCTCTCAAAAACGTTTTCGATCACCGGCTGGCGACTCGGCTACGTGCAGGCCGCACCCGAGGTAATCGCGCAGGCGCGCAAGGTGCACGATTTCCTCACGGTGGGGGCGGCGGCGCCGCTCCAGCACGCGGTGGTGACGGCGCTGAATTTTCCGCCGAGCTACTACGATGAACTCTGCGCGGAATACGCCGCGTCGCGCGACGTGTTACTCAGTTACCTCGATCGGACCGGCCTCAGCTACACCCGGCCCGAAGGCGCCTATTTTGTGATGCTCGACGTCTCGCCCTTTGGCTATGCGAGCGATGTGGAGTTTGCTCACTGGATGACGCGCGAGATCGGCGTCGCGCCGGTGCCCGGTTCGAGTTTTTTCCCTTACCCGGAAAACCGCTATGTGCGGCTGAATTTCGCGAAGAGGCCAGCCACGTTGCACGCGGCGGGCGAGCGGCTGCTGAAATTGAAACGCTAGGGCGGGTTTTCAGATTCCGTCATCGCGAGAAGCCGCGCTCTACCCGGCGACGTATCAATCCAGCTGGAGGATCACGGCGGTCTGCGCGCGCCTCGCGCGGGGAATCGTTTTTGCAAACACGCCCAAACCCGGCGTGCCTAGGAATTCAGCGAGAGGCGCAGCGCGCGCGCTTCCGCGAGCATTTCCCGCGCGGCGGCGAGCGCCGGTGAAAGCGCGCTGCTCGCCGTGGCGATTGCGGCGGGCGGTTGATCGTGATGATCATCTGGGTCGCCTAGGCCCGTGGCGCGATAGCGCTGTAGACGCTCCAGGATGAGGTCCCGGATTTCCTGCGCGTTATCGACGCTGTGAAAGGTGGCGGTGTGCAACGAATCACCGTGACCGCTTTGATGCCCTTCACCTCCACCGCCACCGGCGGATTGCACCCGCACATCGGCGAGTCCGAGGAAGCGTTGCAGCGGACCCTGCGTGACGGCGACGTGCTGGAGATTAGCGAAACTCATCGTGAGCTCCTGCACGCCGAGCACGCCGGTGCGAATCCGGAGGCTCCGATCCGTGACCACATACCAGCGCATCTCGTAGTCGAGCCGGCGCACGGCATAGGTGAATGGTATCTGGGCGAGGTAGAGCGAAATGCCGCTCAGTTTCAGGAACCAGATGAGCGGAAACGCCCAGGGCGGCAGAAGCAACGCCACGTCGACTACGCTTTTTTTGAACCGAGCCCAACTGTCGATGCGGACGATGGGCGGGCGCTTGCGCGCTGTTTTGGGAGGAGATGTTACCGGCGGTGTGGGCGGGGTTGGCGCCGCGGCTTCAGTGCTCGCGGTGAGGGGCATCGAAGCCGGAGCCTCCGCGCGGGCCGCGCGCTGGATATGGGCCGTGCTTTCGACCTCGAGCAGCACCACGGTCCAAAACACAATGCCGGCGAGCGCAGCCGCCTGTGCGGCGGCCCAGGTCCAGAGGCGTAGAGGGAGGTAGTTTTTTCCTGCTCGAAAAATGCGCAGCGACGCCGGCGCGCCGGCGGGCGGATGCGGCTCCGGTGGGACCTTGAGCCAGCGCAGGACAAGCTCGCGGATGCGGTGATACATCGGCGTCGGTTCCGGTCAGCCGCGAGCGCGGCGGGCGAGCTCCTCGCGCAGCGCGCGCAACTCACCGGTGATCTCGCGGAGGGTGACCGCCAATTCCGCTTCGGTGGTGGCTGCGGCGCCGGAGTAGCCCGGAGGCGGCGGAGACGGCGTGTGGTCCTTCACGCCGCGCATTTTCGAGTAGAGAAAATCGCGCACGGTCTCGAACTCCTTGAGGCCTTCGAGGGTCATCTCGGCGGAAGAGTTACCACTGGCCGTCTGCACGAGCACCCGGGCGAGACCGAGCCAGCGTTCGACGAAATTGGAGCGCAGATGGATGTCCTGAATCCGTGCGTAGTTGATGATCGTTTCACGCCGGAAAAGGATGCCCCAACTCATCGAGATCCCCTGATCCGTGAACTTATACCGCATCGTGTGATAGCGGAAATAGAGCGGCAGAATCAGGATCGGAAAAAGCGGTGGAATCACCAACAGCGACAGCGCATAGTATTTGAACAGACTCGGGTGCGGCCGCTCGATTGCGAGGATGGCGGCCTCGTCGTGGGGGGAATTCACGGCGGGATCAGAGCGGGCGACCCGCGCCGGCGCAAGGACGGGCGGGAATTTCCGCCGCTCAGTGCTTCGGGCCCGCTTCCCGCAGGCCGGCCATCATGATCCGGTCCGTCCACGCGAGCACGATGGCGGAGACGAGGAAGATGACGTGGATCGTGACCTGCCAGCGGATGGCATCGTTGTTCAGCACGAACGAGGGCTCGCGCACTTCGATGAACGTTTTTAACAGGTGAATCGATGAGATGCTGATGAGCGCAGTGCCGAGCTTGATCTTGAGAACGCCGGCATTCACGTGGCTGAGCCACTCGGGCTTGTCGGCCTTCTCGTCGAGATTGAGCCGTGAGACGAAGGTCTCGTAGCCGCCGATGACGACCATGATCACGAGGTTGGCGACCATCACGACATCGATGAGGCCCAGCACGCCGATCATGATCTTCGTGCTGATGTCATCCACGGTGCCCGGGCCCATGAACGTATGCATGAGGTGCCAGAGTTCGCGCGCGAACTGGCAGACATAAACCGTCTGGGCCACGATGAGACCCACGTAGAGCGGAGCCTGGAGCCAGCGGCTGGCGAAGATGGAACCTTCGAGCGCGCGCTCAATGAAGGACGCCCGATTGTGCTCGGGCGGAGGAGTGGGTGAGTGGGACGACATGGATAAAATGCAGTGTGTGGCGCCGGCCTCGGTTGCCAACGCACCGACGCAAAACGGCGAACCCGCGAAAGAGCCGTTTCATGCAGCGGCGGCAAGGAAAAGCTTTGAGCGCGACTCAAGGGGGCGCATCTCCGTTGCTTGCATTGGGTAGGGGCGCGCCTCGTGCGCGCCTTTGCCCGACGGGCGCGCACGAGGCGCGCCCCTACAAGCTGCACGCGGCCGCACGTCACCCGCCTTTCTCCTCGTCTCCCCCGGCAGCGGCAGCCACCTTCACGCGCGTCAATGTCCAGCTCCGCTCCCGACCACCCCGCGCCCCCGCCTGCCTCCGGCGCCGTCTTCCTGAGCTACGCGCACGAGGACGCGGCGGCGGCGCAACGCCTCGTCACGGCGCTGCGCGCCGCCGGCATCGAGGTCTGGTTCGACCAGAGCGAGCTGCGTGGCGGCGACACGTGGGACCGGAAAATCAAAACGCAAATCCGCGAGTGCACGCTGTTCCTACCGTTGATTTCGGCGAACACCAACGCCCGCGCCGAGGGTTATTTCCGCCTCGAGTGGCTGCTGGCCGTGGAGCGTTCCCGCCTGATGGCGGACGATGCGGCGTTCCTCGTGCCGGTCGTCATCGACGCCACGACCGATGCCGGCGCGCGCGTGCCCGACAAGTTTCGCGACGTGCAATGGACGCGACTGCGCGATGGCGAAACGCCGCCCGAGTTCGCCGCGCGCGTGCAGCACCTGCTCGCCGGCGGTTCGGCGCTGGAGACGGGGCGACCTCGCCCCGTTCAACGCGGCGAGGGCGCCGCTTCTGCTCCGAAGACACGCCGCATCCCGGTCGCCGCGTGGGCCGCCGCGGTCGCGGTTCTTGGCGTTGTGGCCGTCGTGCTCTTTCCAAAGAAATCCGCCGACGCACCGCCCGCCGCCCCAAAGTCCGCGCCCGCCCCGCAACTCTCCGAAGCCCGCAAGCTCGCCGCGAAGGCCGATGCGATGTTCGACCAGAACGAAGAAGCCCCGCCCGCCACCCTCGATCTCGCCGAGACGTTCGCCAAACAAGCCGTGGCGCTCGACCCGCAGGACGGCGAAGTGCGCGCCGTCTATGCGCGCCTGCTCACGAACTACCTCAGCCTCGGCTACGACCGATCACCCGAGCGCCGCGCGGCGGCCCGCGCCCAGGCCGAGCTAGCTACGAAGCTGGCTCCGACGTCGGACGAAGCCCAAGTCGCCCTCGCCGACATCTATCGTTTCGAAGCGGCCACGGCGGCCGAGGCGGAACGCATCTTGCGCGCGGTGATCGCACGGCGACCGGATCACAGGCACGCGCTGCGCACGCTCGGCCACGCGCTCCGCCGATCCGGGCGGAACGAGGAAGCGTTGGCCGTTTACACGCAGGCCGCCGATTTGCCCGGCGGCGATCCGCTCGCACTGCACAATCTTTCTGGTTCCCTCCGTTCACTCGGTCGCTTGGAGGAAGCGGAGGCCGCCGTCGATCGCGCGATCACCCTGCACCCGCATGGCGTTTTCCTGGTGCGCAAAGTCACGATCGCACTCCAGCGCGGTGATCTCCCGGCGGCTCGTGGCATCTTGGAGAAGGTTCCCGGCCCCGCCTTGGTCGAGCCTCTAAATGTCTACACGGCGATGACAGTCTGGCTTTGGTCGCGGGAGCCGAAAAAGGCGCTTTCACTTTGGCAATCGGTCACGCAGGACTACGTCGAAATCTCGAGCTTCGGCGGACCGAAGGACTACCTGACGGGCGTGGCGCAGTGGCTCGACGGTCGGCGCGACGCGGCCACCAATTCGTGGCAAGCTGCGTTAAGGGCGGTGGAAAAGCGACTCGAGGCGCAGCCCAATTCTCGGTCGCTCGTCGGTTGGAGGGGAGTCCTGCTCTGGCGACTCGGAAAACAGGCCGATGCTCGTCAGGCGCTGGCGCTTTACGAACAAATGTCGGAGCCAAATTTGGCCCCCGGCCTCGGATTGCGCGCCATGGCGGCACGTCTCGGGCTTGGCGAACGAGGCGAGCTGGTCGAGGGGATCAAAAGGGGCCTCCGACCGTCCGCCTCAGATACCGGGTCCGCAATTCGCTTCGACCCCGACTTCGACAGCGTGCGCAACGAGCCGTGGTTCCAAGCCCTCCTCGCGGAGGCGGACGCGAAGAAGTGAACGTCAGAAAGAGAACTCCGGTCCCCAATACTCGGGACGTGCACGATGGCGTGCGGCTGCAGAAGTCGCCCACAGCTAGGCATCGCCGCGCCAAGCTCATTGCCGCCATGCGCGGCAAGTGGCGCAGCAAGCTCACCACCGACGAAGTGATGCGCCTCAGCCGCAGGGAGCGCTGAACACGCTGGTCGAGCACCACGTCGGCTTCATTCAACGGTGAGTGCGGAATTGCAAACGAAGGCGCTGCGGCCATTTTTCCGGGCATGAGCGCGAAAGAAGCCCTGCTGGCGGAAATCCAAAGGCAGCCCGAGCCGGTGTTGCAGGAAGTGCTGCACTACTTGAAGCACATCGAGCGGCAGCGCGCCGACGCCGAGTGGGCGGACGTTCTGCCCGGTCGCGCCACCGAGCAGGAGGTCTTGGACGTCGCCGTTGGTCATGCTCCCGCGGCACGGTGAAGTCTGGCGGGATTGCCGCCCGTTTCATCGGGATTCCGGCTCTTGACCGAATTTGTGATCTGACCAGCATCGTCGGCGTTCCACCATGACCGTCTCTTCACTCGAAAAAGCCCTGAGCCAGCCAAGGCCATTCGCGCTGTTTCTCACCGACGGACGCAAGATTTCCATCGCGCATCCGGAATTTGTTTGGCTCGTGCAGCCCCACAAAAGCGAACTCGTGATCTCGCATGGCAAGCGCGGCGGCACCGAGCTGTTGCGGGTGAACCAGATTGTTTCGATTCGCTGGGACGGGAACAAAGCCGCCTGATTTCGACGCATCGGCGCTGGAATCAGCTGCGGCCCGCGTGAATCCCCTCTCCTCCGCCCTCGAGTCGCTCGGCTACACCGGCGCGTGGACCTACCTCGGGCTCTTCCTCGTCGCCTCGCTCCTGATGATCTGGCGGCTCGAGGCGCTGCTCGATCACGGACTCGAGGGCACGGCGCTCGGCACGCTCGTGATGCCTTATTGCTCGGGACTCGGAAACCTGATCTTCGTCGCGCTCACCGCGGCACGGAAGGATGCGGGCACGGAGGTGCTGACCAACTGCCTCGTCAACAACGTCACCAATCTCACCCTGCTCCTCGGGCTGCCGGCGCTGTTCTGGGGTTTGCATTTCGGCCGGGGAAAAAAATCGGCCAAAGCCGGCACGGAGCGCCAGCTCACGCGCCTCTCCCTGCTCCTGACCATCGCCGCGGCGCTCATCTTTTGCGGCATCACGTGGGCGCTGGGCGCCGACGGTCAGCTCGATGCGAGTGACGGGCTGGTGCTCATCGCGCTGTTTTTGTTTTGGCAGTGCTTTCAGGTGTTCGACGTGATGAAGCACAACCTCCGGCAGCGGGTGCGCCTCGGCCCGCGGTTTTTCTTCGATGTCGGCACCGTGCTCGTCGGGGCCTACGGGCTCTACGTGAGCATCGACTGGCTCGTCACCTGGATCGCTGCGCAAGAGGGGGGCTTTGTAAGTGGAAAGAACCTGGGTTGGCTCAGCGGCTGGCTGATGGTGCTGCCCAATGCCCTCCTCGCGTTCTTTTACGCCGCCCGCCGCCGCGCCGACATCACCTATGCGTCGCAAATCGGCGATGGCCACGTGTGCATCCCGCTCTGCCTCGGCCTCGGCGCGATGCTCCACCCGATCGCGGTGCCGGCGTTTTTCCAGACCGGCATTTTCATTCTGATTGGCGCCGCGCTCACGCACGGAGCATTCGTGCTGTTTGGCGACGGCCTGCCGCGTTGGATGGGCTGGCCGCTGCTCGCGGGCTACGGGTGGTTCCTGGCGGTCGGTTTAACGTAGGGCGTCCGTCTTGCTGACGCCTTCGTTCGACGATTCCCATCCGGCGTCTGCAAGACAGACGGCCTACCTCACGTCGCCAGCGGATCTTCCCGAAATTTCTCGCTCAACTGGAACAGCGCCGCCTGCGCCGTGAGCCACTTCGCGTCGGCGCGAATCTGGTTCATCGTCCTCACCGTGTGGTTGAGCACCAGATAACTGGCCGGCCCAGTCTTCATGAAGGCGTCGTAATGCGTGTCAGCCGCGTCGGGCACGAACTCGAGGTCGCCTTCGGCAAATTTCTTTCCAGCCGTAATCGCCCGCAGGGGCTCGGCATCCACCGGCAGTTGGCGCCGAAACCCATCCGGCCGCGGACCACTGTAGGTCACAACGCCACCCGTCTTCGCCGGCACGGAGAGAATCGCCCACTCATCGAACACCGGCTGCAGGTAGCAGGCGCGCATGCGCTCAAGTGTAGCGTGGATGTGGCCACGAGCCGTTTCTAAGTCCATCAACCACGAACAAGGGGAACGCGGTCTTTGGCGCAAGTCGCACCCCGCCACTCACTCGCTCCACAGCGAATTTCACACTTTGTTCATGCGGCCCGCCCCCGTCAGCCGGTAAACGGTGCGGTCGAGAATCCCGTCGTGATGTAATTCTTCAAATGCTCCGCCTCGGCGCGCGACGAGTCGGCCATCCAGCGCGTAATGTCCCCGATTGAAATCGTGCCGACCAGGCGGCCTTGCTCGATCACGGGCAAGTGACGACAGCGCTTCTCGGTGAAAATCACCATCGCTTGCTCGACGGTCGCATCGGGTGAAATGGTGATGACATTGGCCGTCATCACTTCCGCCACCCGCGTTCGCGTCGGATCGACGCCGGCGCCGACGACGCGTTTTAACACGTCGCGCTCGGTGAAGACGCCGACCAACTGGTCGTTCTCGATCACGAGCATGCAGCCGACGCGCTGCCGGTTCATTTCCGCGACAGCTTCCGAAATCGTAACGGTGGGCAAAACAGAAAAGACCTTGCGTCCTTTCCGATCTAACAGGGCGGAGATCGGTGCATTCATAGGGTGGGTAACTGACCTAGCGGGGTAACGCGGAGTGTGCGTCCAACCGATCGCCGCGCAACTCGAATCCCGCCGCCGCCGAACAATTCAACGCCCAAACAATTTATCGAGCGCGTTAAGGTTTTTCAACGGTGCGCTCTTTTTCTCGGTCACGATTGCGGCCAGAATCGGCTTCGCCGCGGCCACCAATGGTGATGTTTCACGCGATTCGACGCCGCCTCCAACAATCCCGTGCTGCAGTGCGGCGAGCGTTCGATCCAGCTTTACGGTCGAAACCGGTTCCGCCGTGCCTAGCTCCTGAGCAAACAGGCTGACTCGAAATTCCTCCACCAACCAGCGGAACGCGTCCCCGCCTTCACGCTCGCGCAACTTGCCCGCGCCGGCGACATACGGCGCGAGCAGCGCGGCGCGCTCGACATCTTTCCCCGGGTTTTGCCGCCAGCGTTCGGCGCGCAACTTCATTCCTTTTAGGTAGCGCGGAAAATGGGGCAGCTGCGCGTAGGGCGTCGTCCGCAAAAAATCCGGTGGCAACAACGCCGCGACATCGCGCTCGAGCCCGGCGTAAGGGTGCGGTTGCACCATCAGCGCCTGCCGCAGCGTGAGAATTTCCCGCAGCTGATCGCAGAAACGCGGCACGATGCCGCGCAGGTCGGCCTTGGATTTTGCCAGCGCAGCGGCGAAGGCGACGCCGGTCAGACTGTAGGGCGGGGTCGCCGAA
>JANNEY010000339.1:0-3052 GCA_031379235.1 Opitutaceae bacterium
ATTCGCAACCGCCTCCATCACCCATTCGTCGAACACGCCATGAACTCGACCTTCCTCGCTGGCTCGTCCGTCCTCGCTCGCTTTTCAGCGCGGCTCTTCGCGCCGTGCGGGCTGCTCCTACTCGCCTGCGCAGCGTCGCGAGCCGCTGACCAACCGCAATGGGGCCAGCGTTGGACGCGCAGCTTGGTTTCCGCCGAACGCGGGTTGCCGGACTCCTTTAATCCCGCCTCCGGCAAAAATATTCTCTGGACGGCCAAGCTCGGCACCGAGACCCATTCCACGCCGATCATCGCCGGTGGGCGCGTTTACATCGGCACAAACAACGGTGAACCGCGCGATCCGAAGCACCAGGGCGACCACGGTCTTTCTTTTTGAGGTCTTTTTGAGGCCCGGTTTGACTCAAGTGGAACGGAGGACGCGCAGGCAGGCGGCGGGATGGGAGTGCAATTGTTCGTGGATTTCAGGGTGGGAAACGCCGGGAAAGTGCTCCGGTAAAAGCGCAAACAGGGCGTTGCGCAGGAGGGCGACGCTGGCGAGCACACCGCCGTGGCGCGTGCGGGAATCGTCCTCGCCCCAGACCGCGTCGCGGCGCCAGTGGTTGCGGCTCTCGACGCCGCCCCAGTGGCCGCGCACCAGCGCCTGCCATTGCGCCGGCGTGTAGTCAGTCGCCTCCGCACTCGAGACGTAGGCGCGCGTCTCGGTGGCGGTGGTGCCCTTTTTCTTGTGGGTCGTGGCGCTGCGGATCACGACGATGCTGCGGGCGAAGGGAAACTCCGCCGCGCTCGCCTCGAAGGCAAAAGCGGCGAGCGCGCGCACTTCTATCCGACCGTGGCCACACGTCGTCTGGACAAAAAAGGGGGGCCCGCCGCCGCCGCCGCGTCCAACGCCTGCGCCTGCGCGAGCAATCCGGGCTGGTTGGCTTTGACTTGAAAGAGATAGTCGCCGCCTTTTTCCACCACGGCGCGCGCGTTGGCTTTCTGGCAGTGGAGGGCATCCGCAGTGATGAGTTTGCCGTCGAGGGCCGGGATTTTTTCCAGGAGCGCGGTCGCGACGACTTGTTCGCAGCGCGCGGTCCCTTCCTTTTGATCGTAAACGGCCACGGCCTGCGGGGCGCCGTCCTCGTGCTGCGCGAGCGTGAGCAGGCCGAGGTGGTTGCGGATCATCTTGCCGTCCATCGCCAGGGCCTGCGGGAGCGTGCCCGCGTGCGCCAGCAGCCAGTCGCTCAAAAGCGCGGCAAACGCCACGTGATCGAGCCGCCCGAGCACGGCATAGACGACGCCGTAGCCCGGCACCTCGTAAAAACCCAGCGTGCCCTTGCGCAACGGCAGACCGAGCAGCCGGCGTTGACGCGGGCGCAGGGTCCGAGCGAAACGCACGATCGCGGCGAGGTCGCGCCGACCCGCGAGGAGCGCCAGCGCGACCAGTGTCAGCACGGCCCCGATCCGGAAGCGTGTGTTCTTGGCGCGGGGATCGGGCGCCTTTTGCAACACCTCGAAGAGCGAAAGCAGCTGGGGCTGATCCACCGGCAAGACCCCGGAAGGCGGCGCGACCACGCCCGCCCGACACTCGGCCGGCACCTCGGCCGCGCGCAAGTGGGCGCGGCCGTGCGGATCAAGCGCGAACAGCCACAGCCGCTTCGGTCGCTCGTTGGCCACGTAAAAATCGGCGCGGTGCCGGCTGTAACCGGCGCTGCTCCCCACCGCCTCCCAGTTGCACGCTTGGTAACAGGTGCCCTCATACGCCTCCGGGTCGGTGAAGCTCTCAGCCAGGAGCGGGCGGTAACCGAACGTCTGCGACCAGTGCTCCGGCAGGGCGCGCAGGGCGGCGGCGAGGGTTTGCGAGGCGAGGTTCGGGGCGGACTGTTTGTCGGCGAGCACCAGAAACCGGCGGTTTTGCACGATGAGTTTCAAGCGCTCGACGCGTTGTGAGGCGCTCCAACCGAGCCACCGGTCGCGGTCCTTCAACGCGTAACAGGCCGGACCCCACACCAGCAGGGCGGCCGGCACCCCGCGCACGCGGACGACCTGGCGGAGGTAGTCGCCGACCGGCCGGCCGGCGCCGAGGTAATGCCGCTCGGCCAGTTGCTCGTCGAACCACGCGAAGTCGGGTGCCGCCACGACCTCCACGGTTAGTTCGCCGCGACTCGCCGCCACGGCCAAGGCACCCGGGAGAACAGGAAGAAGAGAGTTCATCCCAACAGACCAGAGTCTCACAGCCCGATTTTGTCTAGCCCAAACGCAACTCCCGTTCCCAGCCTCTGCTTAAAAATCGGAAAAAAAAGACCGTGACGCCCGCTCATAGATGATGTCCGGATTGGCCGGCTGGCGGCTTTCGGCCAGTTTCAATTCGCGCTCCGCCTCCGCCAGATTGACGCCGTCCGCTTTCACGATGGCCGCCCGCGCCAGATGCACCTCCGGGAGATCAGGCTGCAGACGAACCGCGGCAGCGAGTGCTTGCTGCGCCTTCGCGAGTTCATCGCCGGCAACGATGCCGTTGCCCCAGTAAACCCACGCCCACGCATAGGCGATCCGCGCCCACGCCAGCGCAAAGTCCGGATCGAGCCGAACCGCTTCCTCGTAATACGGGATGGCGAGCAACTTCACCTGCGAGAAGCCGCGCGCGTCGACACTCCGACCGCGTAGATAGGCTTCGTAAGCCGCGAGATTTTGCGTCGGCTGCGTGGATCCGGCGGCCGGAGCGGAGGCGGCGCCGGGCGCGAGCTTCGCGGCAATCTTTAACGCGATTTCGTCCTGCATCGCGAAGATGTCGGCAGCCGTGAGATCTTTATCGAACGGCTCCGACCAAACCTGCGTGCCGTCGACGGCGTTGATGACGCGCGCGGTGATCCGCAAGCGAGTGCCCATCTTCTGCACGCTCCCGTCGACGATTGTGCCCACGCGGAGCTCCTGCCCGATCTGCTGAGCTGGCACGTTCTTGCCCTTGTAGGAAAACGAAGAGATTTGCCCGATCACGCGCAGACCGGGCACGCGCCCGAGCTTGTCCAAAATATTTCCTGAAAGCCCGTCCGAGAAATACTCGTTGTCCTTGTCCG
>JANNEY010000357.1:0-1533 GCA_031379235.1 Opitutaceae bacterium
GAAAACGGTTCCCCATTCTCCCCAACGGCGGGGTTCGGCGACCCCGCCCTGCTATCAATCCACCGCCTGCCGACCTGGCCCGAGCTCGCCGCGATTTCCGAAGCCGACCTGCGCGCATGCCAGCTCGGCTTTCGCGCCAAATTCATTTCCCAGACGGCACAGTTCCTCGCCGCACATCCGGGGTGGCTGGAGGAAACCGAAGCCGCGCCCTACGCCGTGGCCAAGGAACGCCTCTGCTCGCTCCCGGGCGTCGGGGAAAAAATCGCCGACTGCGTGCTGCTCTTCGGCGCCGGCCGCCTCGAGGCGTTTCCCGTCGACACGTGGATTTTGAAAGCCCTTGCCCGCCGCTACGATCTCGTCGGTTGGAAGCCCGCGCAGGTCGCGCAATTCGGCCGCGCCCACTTCGGCCCGCTCGCCGGCCTCGCGCAGCAATTTCTTTTCGCGTGGCAGCGGCAGCAGGCCCGCACGGCTACATCCGAAACGCGATGATCGTCCCCGCCACGCCGATGATCTCGGCGAAGCGGCCGGCCTTGATCGCCTCGAAGATGGCTCGGGTCACCCCATCGGCGCGGCTGCCGAAATCATGAAACGCAATGACGCCGCCACGCTTCACGAAGGGCGCCCACGCCGCGATGTCGGCTTTGCACGCGTCGTAGCTATGATCGCCGTCGATGAAGATGAAATCGATCGTGCCGAGTTTGGCCGCGAGGGTTTTCGCCGCCGCGAGTGAATCGCTCACCACCGGCTCGGCGCGCGCCGCGAAACCAAGGTCGGAGAAATTCTTCCGGAAAATTTCCAGCGTGCTCTGCGCGCCGAGTTTTTGGAAATGC
This sequence comes from Opitutaceae bacterium, assembly GCA_031379235.1. Lineage (GTDB taxonomy): Bacteria > Verrucomicrobiota > Verrucomicrobiia > Opitutales > Opitutaceae > ER46. The sequence continues at coordinate 831 of JANNEY010000357.1, forward strand.
CGGTTATACCACGCGGCATCTTCGCCGCAGGTGGAAAGACCCTGGAAATTATCGACGGCGAATATTTTTGTGTTCGTCCCTTTTAGACCGCCGGCAATGAAGCACGTCGACGCCCCCATCCAAGAGCCGACTTCGACGACCTGCGCGTTGGCCGGCAAATCACTCGCAAGCTGGAAGAGATAGCCGCGCTCCGGAAAGCTCCCCATGTCGTCCTGTTTGAAATGACGCGCGATGCGGTGAAACTCCGGCCACGCGAGATCCGGCCGGCGTTTGCGCGCGCCGCGCAGGTAGCGCCCGCACTTCTGCGCGAAGCGCGCGTCGCGCACGAGAGGCCAGTGTTTGAACGCCATGGCGCGAGGCAACCTGTCGCCATGCGAAGCGGGAAGCTTTTTCTTTGCCGCCGCGCATATCCTCCCGTTGTCATCGCGAGGCCCGCAGGGCCGTGGCGATCCATCTGGCTGGATTGCTTCGTCGCTCCGCTCCTCGCAATGACAAGCAACACCATCAAAGTCACCGTCGCGATCCCGACCTACAATCGCGCGGACTTTCTCCGCCAGACGCTGGCGGGCATCGCCGCGCAACAGTTCCCGCGCGATCATTTCGAGGTGCTCGTGATCGACAATAACTCGACCGACCACACGCGCGCGGTCGTCGGCGAGTTCGCCCGCGCCGTGCCCGCCCCGCGCTACATCCTCGAGCCGCA
>JANNEY010000398.1:0-30849 GCA_031379235.1 Opitutaceae bacterium
CGGAGCGCACGGCCCACCTTTCCGGCTGCAAAGTTACGGCTGAGTGGGCTCGCCCCGAGGCGAAAACCAAAGATTGATAGATTGTTCACACGCGGTTGCGCCGTAAGTATAGTGCGAGGCAAAGCTGGCGGCACGGTGGCCGCGTTTGCACCGTGTAACGTTCTCCCCTCACCCGCATGATCACGCCCCACGAATGGCTGGAGCCCGACGCGCTCGGCGGCTTCGCCTCGGGCACGACCACGGGCATCCGCACGCGCCGCTACCATGCGCTGCTGCTCACCAGTGAGCACGGTCCGGCCGGCCGCCGCGTGCTCGTCAATGGCCTGGATGCCTTCGTCGAAACGCCGGCCGGCCGTTTCGCCCTGAGTTCGCAATACTATCAGCCGGACGTCACGGCGCCCGACGGCGCGAACCACATCCGTTCGTTCACGAGCGAGCCGTGGCCGCGCTGGGAGTTTGCATTGCCGGACGGCACGCGCGTCACGCAGGAGATTTTTGTGCCGAAGGGGCTGCGCGCCACCGTGGTGGTCTGGCGGCTGCTCACGCCGAAGCCAGGCGTCACGCTGCGCGTGCGGCCGTTGCTCTCGAACCGCGACTATCACGCGCTGCACCACGAGAACGGCGCCTTCCGCTTCGACGCCGAAACGCACGGCGAACGCACCACGTGGCAGCCCTACGTTGGCGTGCCGGCCATCCACGCGCTGACCAACGCGCGCTACACGCCGGAGCCGGTTTGGTTTCGGAATTTCCTCTACGCGGACGAACGGGCCCGGGGCCTCGACGACACCGAGGACCTCGCGAGCCCCGGCACGTTTGCCTGGGATCTGTCCTCGCACGATGCCGTGCTGGTTTTCGCCGCCGACTCCGCCCTCCCCGATCTCACGGCCGGCGCTCACGCGATTGTCGCCACCGCTGAGCGCCTGGCGCAGCGCGAGCAGTTGCGCCGCGCGGCTTTTTCTTCCCCGCTGCACCGCGCGGCCGATGCCTTCATCATCGCGAAAGGCGCAGCGCACACCATCGTCGCAGGCTATCCGTGGTTTACCGACTGGGGGCGCGATACGTTTATCGCGCTGCGCGGGCTCTGCCTCGCGACCGGCCGGTTCGCCGATGCGCGCGGGATTCTGCTCTCGTGGGCCAACGCCATCTCCGAGGGCATGGTCCCAAATCGCTTCCCTGATCACGGCGAGCAGCCGGAGTTCAACTCCGTCGATGCGTCGCTTTGGTTCGTGGTGGCGGCGCACGAGTTTCTTGCCGCCGCGGCGCGCGAACATTTTCCCGTGGCCGCAGAGGAGCGCGAACATCTGCACCGCGCCATCACCACGATTGTCGAGGGCTACGCCGGCGGGACGCGGCACCGGATCAAGATGGACGACGACGGACTGCTTGCCGCCGGCGAGCCCGGGGTGCAGCTCACGTGGATGGATGCGAAGGTCGGCGACTGGGTCGTCACACCGCGCATCGGCAAGCCCGTCGAGGTGCAGGCGCTCTGGCTCAATGCGCTCTGGATCGTCGCACAGTTTTCGCCGCAGCCTTGGCAGCCGGTGCTCGACCGTGGGCTCGCAGCCTTTCGGGCGCGTTTCTGGAACGACGAGTTCGGCTGTCTCCACGACATCATCGACGCCGACCATGTGCGCGGGCGCACCGACGACAGCATCCGGCCCAACCAGATTTTCGCCGTCGGCGGGCTGCCTTTCGCGCTGCTCGACGGCGACCACGCCGCGCAGGTTGTGGCCTGCGTCGAATTTCATCTCCTCACGCCGCTCGGCCTGCGCACGCTCGCGCCCCGAGAAGCGGCCTACCGCCCGCGCTGCGAAGGCGGAGTCGTCGCGCGCGACGGCGCCTATCATCAGGGCACAGTGTGGCCGTGGCTGATCGGCGCGTTTGTGGAAGCGTGGTTGAAGGTCAACGGCTCCACGCCCGCCACGCGGGCGGAAGCGCGCGAGCGGTTCCTCTCACCGTTGCTCGCACATCTCGGCGCCGCCGGCCTCGGTCACGTTTCCGAAATCGCCGACGGCGAGGCGCCGCACACGCCGCGGGGCTGCCCGTGGCAGGCTTGGTCGCTCAGTGAACTGATTCGCCTGACGGCGCTGCTCACGGAGCCGGAACCAACCGCGGCACCGGCCGCCATTCCGGCCCAAGCTACGCTGCGCCAACCAAACCTTTCCCCTGCATGACCGACCCCGCCGTTCCTTTCCTCACCCTCGAAGCCCAGCGTCTCGCCGCCGCCGATGCCGGCCGCGAAGCGTGGCGTCGCTGGGGCCCGTATCTCTCCGAACGGCAGTGGGGCACCGTGCGCGAGGACTATTCACCGCACGGCAACGCCTGGGAATACTTCCCGCACGACCACGCGCGCAGCCGCGCCTACCGCTGGGGCGAGGATGGCCTTGCCGGTGTGAGCGACGATCAGGCGCGGCTCTGTCTGGCCGTCGCACTTTGGAACGGCCGCGATCCCATTCTGAAGGAACGCCTCTTCGGCCTGACCAACAGCGAGGGCAACCACGGCGAAGACGCCAAGGAACTCTACTATTACGTCGACGCCACGCCCACGCACTCGTGGCTGAAGCAGATCTACAAATATCCGCACCGCGAGTTTCCCTACGCGCAGCTGGTCGAGGAGAACCGCCGCGCCGGCAAGGACCGGCCAGAATTTGAATTACTCGACACCGGCATCTTCGACGACGACCGCTACCATGACGTCGTGATCGAATACGCCAAGGCCGCGCCCGACGATCTGCTGATGAAAATCACGGCGCATAATCGCGGGCCCGAGGCCGCGACCCTGCATGTGCTGCCGCAGCTCTGGTTGCGCAACACCTGGTCGTGGACGCCTGATTCCGCCCGCCCCTCGCTCGCCGCCACCAGTGACACGACGATTCGCGCGAGCCACGCTGAACTCGGCGAATTCCAACTCGACTGCGACGGCACCCCGGAACTTCTCTTCTGCGACAATGACACCAACGCCCGCCGCATCCAGGGCTTCGCCGATGCCACGGGATACTTCAAGGACGGGATCAACGACTGCGTCGTCAACGGCCGGCGCGACGCCGTGAATCCCGCCCGCACCGGCACCAAGGCTGCCGCGCACTACGTGCTCAACGTTCCCGCGGGTGGCAGCGTCGCGGTGCGTGTCCGGCTCCGGCCCGCGGCGGCGACACCCGCCGGCAAGAAAAAGCGCCCCGATGCGTTCGCCGACTTCGACACGATTTTCGCGGCCCGGCTCGCGGAAGCGGATGCATTCTACATCCAACTCCAGCGCGGCCTCGCCGATACCGACGCGCGGCTCGTGCAACGCCAGGCCCTCGCCGGCATGATTTGGTCCAAGCAGTTTTTCCACTACGACGTGGCCGAATGGATCGCCGGTGATCCAGCACAGCCGCCGCCACCCGCTGACCGCAAACACGGGCGCAACCACGAGTGGCTCCATCTCAACAACGCCGACATCATCTCGATGCCCGACAAATGGGAATACCCCTGGTATGCCGCGTGGGATCTCGCGTTTCACTGCATCCCGCTCGCGATGATCGATCCGCAGTTTGCGAAGGACCAACTCCTGCTCCTCACGCGCGAATGGTATATGCACCCGAATGGCCAGCTGCCCGCCTATGAGTGGGCTTTCGGCGATGTGAACCCGCCGGTGCATGCGTGGGCCACGTGGCGCGTTTTCCAGATGGACCGCAAGCAGCGCGGCGGCGTGGGCGACCTCGCGTTCCTCGAGCGCGTCTTCCACAAGCTGATGCTCAACTTCACCTGGTGGGTGAACCGCAAGGACGCGCAGGGCCGCAACATTTTCCAGGGCGGCTTCCTCGGCCTCGACAACATCGGCGTCTTCGATCGCAGCGCGCCGCTGCCCACGGGCGGCCACATCAACCAGGCCGACGGCACGAGCTGGATGGCGATGTATTCGCTTAACCTCATGCGCATCGCGATCGAGCTCGCGCGGCACAACCACGTCTACGAGGACATCGCGTCGAAGTTCTTCGAACACTTCCTCCACATCGCGGAGGCGATGAACAACATTGGCGACGAGGGCATCGGTCTCTGGAACGAGGCGGACGAGTTTTACTACGACGTGCTCAACACGCCCGACGGCGAGTCGCGCGCGTTGAAGATTCGCTCGATGGTCGGGCTTATTCCGCTCTTCGCCGTCGAAGTGCTCGATCCCGCGCTCCTCAACGAGCTGCCGAATTTCAAACAACGCCTCGAATGGATCCTGAGCCACCGGCCGGATCTCGCGAAACTCGTTTCGCGCTGGAGCGATGCCGGTGCCGGCCAGCGCAATCTCCTTTCGCTCCTCCGCGGCCACCGGATGAAGTGCATCCTCCGCCGCATGCTCGACGAAACGGAGTTTCTCTCGCCCTACGGCGTGCGCGCCATCTCGCGCCAGCACCTCGACCAGCCCTACGAGTATCACTCGGGCGAGGTCCGCGTCGGTGTGAGCTACGAGCCCGCCGAATCCACTTCCGGTCTCTTCGGCGGTAACTCCAACTGGCGTGGCCCGATCTGGATGCCGGTGAATTTCCTCCTGATTGAATCGCTCCAAAAATTTCACCACTACTACGGCGACGACTTCAAGGTGGAATGCCCCACCGGCTCGGGCACCTTCCTCACCATCGCAGAAATCGCCCACGAGCTCTCCCGCCGGCTCACCAAACTTTTCCTCAAGGACGAAAGCGGCGAGCGCCCCGTGCTAAAATACCACGCCAAGCTCTCCGGCGATCCGCACTTCAAGGACCTCGTTCTCTTCCACGAATATTTCCACGGCGACACCGGCCGCGGCGTCGGCGCGTCCCACCAAACCGGCTGGACCGGTCTCGTCGCGAAGCTGCTGCAGCCACGCCGCGAAGATCACTCCACCGCGCCGTTCTCCGTGCATGCGCCGGCAAAGCGATCCGCGCCGAACAACTGATACCAACGGCTGGTGAAACATTGACTTTTGAGGGTGGCGTCGGGACCTCCGGGCCCGACGGTTTCGGTCTGCGGTTCACCCGTGGCCGGACCCGGAGGTCCCGACCCTACCTCGATCCAACAAAAGTCCAGAAATCATGCGACGTTGGTATGAGCCAGACAATCGGTCGGAGCCATCGTGGAAGAACGGAAGAGCGGAAACGCTGAGGCGGGTTTCAGATTTTTCGCGTCTCCGGCCTTCCGCGCTCCCACGCTTCAAGGCCTCCCGTTCAGTGAACTGCGCAGGACGCGCGTCACGGCGGCCTTGAGCACCGGCAGCAGATCCTTTTCGAACCACGGGTTGCGGCTCTGCCAGATGCGGTTGCGCGGCGACGGATGGGGCAGCGGCAGGAAGCGCGGCTGATGGACGCGGAAGGCGCGCACATTTTCTGTGAGCGAGTCTGCGGCGTTTTCCCCAAGGTAGCGCGCCTGCGAGTATTGGCCGATGAGCAATGTGAGTTGGATCTCCGGCATCAGCGCAAACAGCCGGTCGTGCCACAGCGGCGCGCACTCCGGCCGCGGCGGCAAATCACCCGTGGTGCCTGTGCCCGGATAACAAAATCCCATCGGCACGAGTGCGAACTGGTCGGCGTTGTAGAATTCGTCAGCCGTCACGCCTAGCCACGCGCGCAGGGTGTCGCCGCTCTGGTCCTGCCACGGCACGCCCGAAGCATGGACCTTTCGCCCCGGCGCCTGCCCGATGATCGCAATGCGCGAACGCGGGCTCGCCGCCATTACCGGGCGAACGCCATGAGGAAGGAAGCGCGCGCACGCCGCGCATTTTGAAATTTCCGCAAGGAGCGACTTCATCTTCGTCGCGCCTGCGGCCGCGGCGCTCACGGAATGTAGGGCACGGTGCCGCGGGCGTCGATCTTGTAGCCCCACTTCGCGATGTAGTCGGGGCCGGGGAGGAACTCGTCCTTTTGCTCGGCGAGCTTCTTCTTCAGCAACGCCTCGAGCTCGGCCTGCAATTTTGCGTGCTCAGGTTTGCCCACAAGATTGTTGAGCTCATGCGGGTCCGTCTGGTGATCAAAGAGGAGCCACGGCCCGGCCAGATCGCGGACGTAGCTGTAGCGCGCGGTGCGGACCTGGCGGTATTCCTTGCCGCCGGCGTCACGCTGAAACTCGCCGAAGGGCGAGGTGCAGCGGATGACCGTCGCGCCGCCCGAAGGGTCGGCGCCGCCGCGGAGGTGCGCGGTGAAATCGAAACCCTCGACGCTCTGCGGAATCGGCCGGCCGCAGAGAGCGAGGAGCGTGGGCATGATGTCCTCGGTGTTAAGCGTGGCGGCGGTGCGGCGCGGGGCGATGCCGAGGGATTTCGGCAGACGCCACAGCATCGGCACGCGGACCGACTCCTCCCACGGCCGCTGCTTCCGCTGCTGCGCGTGCGAGCCGATCATGTCGCCGTGGTCGGAGGTGAAGACGATGATCGTGTTGTCCGCGACGCCGGCCTCGTCGAGCGTGCGCAGGAGTTCGGCGAAGCAGTCGTCGAGCGCGGTGCAGTGTGCGTAGTAGCCGGCGAGCGCGACGCGCGACGCGACGGCGTGCGACGGCGGCACATTGGGGCGGAGCTGAATTTTGTCGGCGGAATACATCGCACGGTATTTTTCCGGCGCCGTCTCGTAGGGATTGTGCGGCGGGCCCCATGCAAGCTGGAGGAAGAAGGGCTTCGCGGGCGCGGCTTTCGCCCGGTCGCGGATGAACTGCTGCGCGTCGCGCGTCTGCGCCAGCGCGTCGTAGCCGTCCCACATGAGTTTCTCGGGGCCATCGGCGTAGTAGGGCGAACGGTTGTAGGCGTGCGTGCACTCGAGGACTTTCCAGTAGTCAAAGCCCTGCCGGCGCTCGGGCGGGATGTAGTTGGAGCGGCCGTGGCCGTCGATGTGCCACTTGCCGATCATGCCGGTAGCGTAACCGGCGGCCTTCAGTTCCTTGGCGAGTGTGACGGCACTGAGACTGAGCGGCACGTCATTGAGAAAGAGCCCGTGCGTCTGCGGCCGCTGGCCAGTTTGGAGCGTGGCGCGCATGGGCGTGCACACCGGCATCCCGGAGACCGCTTGCGTGAAGTGAACACTCTCACGCTCGAAACGATCGAAGTGCGGCGTGCGGACATTGGGATCGCCCGCGTAGCCGAACGCCTGCGCGCGCCACTGGTCGGCGACGACGAGAAGGATGTTGGGCGGACGCGCGAGCGTGGCGGCGTGGGCGGCGAGCGTGGCGAGGCAGAGAGTGAGGAGGAGGCGGAGGGGCATGGTTCGGGGTGGAGCTGATTCAGGACATGGCGGCAGGGCGGCGCGCTGTCATGGAAAAATTTTGCACTCCGCGGGCCAAGGCTCCACGGTCCGCATCATGAAAGCCGCCACCGCTGAAACCGAGTTGATGGAAATCAGCCGCAAGCTCGCTCCGAAGAAGCGTCAGGAGTTGCTGAAATATGGGCGGACACTCTACGCGCAGAGCACGAAAAAAAACCCGGCCACTATGCCGGTGGAAAACGGCGACGCGGCGTGGGAACGGATCATCTCCGACTCGAAGCCGCGCCCAAAGCTGCGGGCCTTCGTCGAGCGCGTGCTGCGCGAGGAAAAAGCCGAGCCGATGGACATTAAGCGGCTGTGAGGTCGCTCACCTCGGCCACGTTCTGGAAGCTTTACCACGGCCTGCCGTCGGAGGCCCGGGCGCAAGCGAAGAAAGCCTACCTGCTGTGGATGGAGAATCCGTTCCATCCCTCGTTGCATTTCAAGACTCTCAAGGGCGCGGGCGATTTGTGCTCGGTGCGCGTGGGGCAAAAGTATCGCTCCGTCGGCGTGCGTCAGGGCGACACCGTCCGCTGGGTGTGAATCGGAACGCACAACGAGTTCGACAAGCTGTTTTGACGCGAACGCGCAGCTCTAATCGTAAATGGTGGAGCGATGGCCAATCTTGACCACGAGCACATGCACGCGTTGGCGCTCGATGCTTGCGATGATGCGGTAGTCGCCAGTAGCCATGCTGCCGGCCACGCAGCGGTTTCCCGAAGCGCGTCGGGATCTTCCGTGCCGGCAATGCGCTCATCCAAGTAACGCACGATCTGCGCCTGAGCCTGCCGATCCAGCTTCCGCAGCGCTTCGCGCGCGGAGTCAGCGAAGCTGTAGTCCCAATTCACGTTTCACTTCGGCGGACGAATGGACGCGCTCTTCGCCGCGAGCGATTCGCTTCATCACGGCATCGGCATCGCGACCATCCTCGGCGTCCTGGAGCAACTCGATCACGGCGTCCTGGGCGAGCGCGGTTTTGGTGCGCCCGCGCTTCTTCGCTTCGAGGGCGAGCTTGCGCTCAAGCGCCGGGGGAAGTCGGAGAGTGACCATGCGCGGAGCGTGGGCGGATTTCTGCATCGCGCAAGCGCCGGTTCTACGCGATCAACTCCTTGATCACCGCCCCGCCGAACTGGCTGAGCTGCTTGAAACGGCCGGCGTGGTAGTAGGTGAGTTTGTTGTCGTCGAGGCCGAGGAGGCGCAGGAGCGTGCAGTGGACGTCGCGGACGTGGTGGACTTTGTCGACGGCGGTCATGCCGGTCTCGTCGGTGGCGCCGATGGTGTGGCCGGCTTTCACGCCGCCGCCGGCGAACCACATCGTCATGGCGTTGGGGTTGTGGTCGCGACCGTAGGCGGTGCCGCCGCGGACGCCATTGTCGGGCGTGCGGCCGAACTCGCCGCACCAGACGATGAGCGTGCTGTCGAGGAGACCGCGCTGTTTGAGATCGCTGATGAGCGCGGCGATGGGCTGGTCGACGCCGCGGACGAGATTACCGTGGGCGCGCTCGATGTAGTCGTGGCTGTCCCAGGTGCCGTTGTAGAGCTGCACGAAGCGCACGCCCTTCTCGACAAGTTTGCGCGCGAGGAGGCACTTGCGACCGAAGGAATCCGTGGCGTCTTGACCGATACCGTAGAGGGCTTTGGTTTTCTCGTCCTCTTTCGAAAGGTCGAGCGTCTCGGGGACCTGCATCTGCATGCGGAAGGCGAGTTCGTAGTTGTCCATGCGCGCGGCGAGCTCGTCGAAGCCGGGGTGCTGCGCCGCGTGGGTGGCGTTGAGCTGCGCGATGAGATCGAGATTGGCGCGCTGGCGTTCGGGTGTGACGCCGGCAGGAGGGGTCAAATCGAGGATCGGCGAGCCTTTGGCGCGGAGCGGCGTGCCTTGGAAACTCGCGGGGAGGAAACCGTTACTCCAGTTGGCAGTGCCGCCTTGCGGGTAGGAAACCTCGGGGAGAACGATGAAGCCCGGGAGATCTTGGTTGAGGGACCCGAGGCCGTAGTTGACCCACGCGCCGAGACCGGGATCGCCGCCGAAGCGGTTGCCACAGTTCATCTGATACATGGCGGTCGGGTGGTTGACGCTGTCGACTTGGCCGCCGCGGTAAAAGCAGAGGTCGTCGGCGACCTTGGCGAGGTGCGACCAGTTGGTGGCCATGTCGGCGCCGCTTTGGCCGGCCTTGATGAATTCGAAGGGACTGCGGACGTAGTAGCGTTTGCCGCTCTCCATCGCGGATTTTTGCTTTCCCTCGCGCGTGAATTCCTCGAGGTGGAGCTTCGCGAGCATCGGCTTCGGGTCGAAGGTGTCGATGTGCGAGGGCCCGCCCTCCATCATGAGGAAAATGCAGTTCTTGGCCTTGGCCGGGAGATGCCCGGGCTTGGGGGCGAGGGGATTGGCCTTTTCTGCGGCGCGGGCCGAGGAGGACTGGGCGAGAAGTGCACTGAAGGCGACGCTACCGAGGCTCGCGCCGAGGCCGTAGAGGAAATCACGTCGGGTCGGAGCGTGGAGGGCACGGCCGCCGGCACAGGGGAAGTAAGGCGTGCTCATAGTGTGATCATTAATCGAGGGCTAAGGCTCGGAAGGAGCGGCCGCAAAAAGGCGCAAAAATCGGAGGGCGATGGGACATCTAAAGGCGCCCATAGGCGCGCGGGAATGTAGGCAGGAGGCGGCTTGCGGGCGATGCTTCCGCCGGGATGCATGGCGCGCCGTAGCTCATCGCGCACAAGCGCGCTCCTACAGGATGGCGGCAGAAAAATCTCCGTGCGCCTATGGGCGCGACGCAGGGCGCCGTCGTGGCCTCCGATTTTTGCGTTTTTTGTGGCCATCCGGTTTGAAAGGTTCGGGCTCTGCTCAGTCGACATACGAGAATTCGTTGGCGTTGAAGAGCGCGAGGCAGACGTCAGCGAGGGCGCGGGTGCGAAGCGGGACGTCGGCGGGGCGGAGGTCGGGGACGAAGTCGGCGTTGGCGTGGAGCGTTTCTTTGAAGGCGAATTTCTCGCCGGTGTTTTCCTCGACCGCTTCGCGGCGGACTTCGAGCGGCGGCGCGGGCGTGGTGGGAGTGTCGGAGGCGATGAGTGCGGTGATGGCTTTCCAGTGTGCGAGGCACGCGGCGAGTTCGGCGGCACTGGGCGCACGCGAATAGGCGAGGGCGAAGCAGCGGGTGATCGCGTCGGCATCCGAGGTGCTTTCCTTCACCGCACGGGCGGCCAACGCGAGCGCGCGGGCGTGGCTCGCGGCGCCGTTGAAGAGGCTGAAGACCTGCGGCGTGACCGTGGAGGCGTCGCGGCGTTCGCAGGAGAAATCGGGCGCGGGCTGATTGAAGACTTCCATCGCGGGATCGGGGAGCCCGCGAATTTTGAGCGCGTAGAGGCTGCGGCGGTGGCGCTGGGCGGGGAGCGGATTGGGAATCCACGCGGAGGCAAAGGTGCCCATGACCTGGCGCGGTTGCAGCGCGGCCTCGAGGTTCATCTCGGGGCGATTCGGAATGCCGCCGAGCGTGCGGTTAAGTTCGCCCGTGGCGGTGAGCATCGCGTCGCGCAGTTCCTCGGCGGTGAGGCGGCGCGGCGCAAACGCGGCGTAGCTCGTGCCGGCGGGATCCTTTTCAGCGAGGAGTTTGCGGTCGGGGTGCGCGGAGCTGCGGCGGTAGGCCTCGCTCGTCATGATGACGCGATGGAGTTTTTTGAACGACCAGCCTTCCTCGACGAAGGTGGCGGCGAGCCAGTCGAGGAGTTCGGGGTGCGTGGGCTTTTTGCCGGTGCTGCCGAAGTTGTTCGGATTGCCGGCAAGCGGCTGGCCGAAGTGCCAGAGCCAGACGCGATTCACGATGGCGCGCGTGGTGAGAGGATTGTCGGCGGTGGCGACCCAGTCCGCAAAAACGGCGCGGCGGCCTTCGATGGTGTCGGGCACGGGCGTTTTCGAGGCGACGCCGATGGCGCTGAGCACGCCGGGCGACACTTTTTCTCCGAGGGCGAACGGATCGCCGTAGGTCAAGATGCAGGTCTGCTCCAACTCGCCGTCGGTCAAGCGCGCGGCAGGCATGCGCAGCGGATTGAAGACGGACTTCAGCTCGGGTGTGCGCCCGTTGTAGACCGCGAGGGCGAACGGCTCGTAGCGGTCGAGTTCCCACTTGAGGCGCTCGAGACCTTTGCGGGCGACGCGCTCGTTGCCGTAATCTTCGGGGCTGAAGCCAACGAGCTTCGGGGGGAATTGATCCTCCGGCACTTTCTGGCGCGTCATCGCACCGCGGGCGAGGTTGAAGGCGCCTTCGAATTCTTTGCGCTTGGCGCCGCGTTCCTGGGTGCGGCCTTGCGCGACGGCGGCGTTCCACTTCGTGGGGTCAAGGCCTTTTTCCTGAAACCATTTCTCGGCCGAGGCGAGCATCTGCGCGTCGAGGCGGCGCAACGTCGCGAGGTAGGCTTCGCGCCGGGGCTCGAGGTATCTCGCCTCGTCGAAACCGGCGACGTTTTCCTCGGGGACAAACGCCGCGGGGCGTTCCGCGAGCTGCGTCGTCGCGAACGTGGCCTGGATCGAATAGTAGTCGCGCGTCGGCACAGGGTCGAACTTGTGATCGTGGCAGCGGGCGCATTGCAGTGACTGGGCGAGAAAGGTTTCGCCGACGCTGTTGGTGACGTCGTCGAGGAAGCGCTGACGCGCGACCTTGGCGACCTCCATGCCGGTCAGTTCCCACGGGCCCATGCGGAGAAAGCCGGTGGCGATAATGAGTTCAGAGTTGAGAGTTGAGGGTTGAGAGGCGTCAGCGAGTTCGTCGCCGGCGATCTGTTCGCGGGCGAAGCGTTCGTAAGGTTTGTCGGTGTTGAAAGAGCGCACGACGTAGTCGCGGTAGCGCCAGGCGTTGCCGCGCTCGAAGTCGTTGGCGAAACCGCTGCTGTCGGCGTAGCGCACGACGTCGAGCCAGTGCTGCGCCATGCGCTCGCCGTAGTGCGGCGAGGCGAGCAAGCGATCGATGAGATTGCTGATGGCCGATTGAGGATTGGCGATGTAGGCGGGAGCGAAGGCCGCGACCTCCTCGGGCGTCGGCGGGAGGCCGGTGAGATCGAACGTGGCGCGGCGGAGCAAGGTGCGCGCATCGGCGGCGGACGCGGGGGTGAGGCCGGCGGGGAGTTTCGCGGCGATGAAAGCGTCAACGGGATTGCCCGAGAGTTGAGAGCTGAGGGTTGAGCGCTGAGAGCCCGCCGCCGCCGGCACCGCCGGTTTCTTCACCGGCTGATAGGCCCACATGCCCTCGGGCTTGTAGCGGCGGTTCGTCCAGTCGGCGGATAGGCCGCCGCTGGTCTTCATGGTGATGCCGTCCTCGGCGGACCATTTCTCGTGGTTGGTCGTGGCGATCTGTTTTTGTTTCGCGGCGTCGGGCCAAGGGGCGCCGGCGGTGATCCACTCCTTGATCCAACTGACTTGTTCGGCCGAGAGCCGATCGGCCTCCTTGGGCGGCATCGCCTCCCAGTCGTCGTGTGTGCGCGTGATCACGAGGTAGAGTGGGCTCAGCTCCGGCTTGCCGGCGACAAACGCGGGCTTGCCGCTATCGCCGCCCGCCAGCGTCTCGGCGAGCGTGCGGAGGTCGAGACCGCCCTTGATCTTCGCCTCGTCCTTGCCGTGGCAGGAGAGGCATTTTTCCTGCATGACGGGCAGCACGCGGCGGACAAAGAGCGCCTCGGCCTCAGACGCTGATGCGCCGATCGGAAGCGCGGCGAGGGCGAGGCTGACCAACGTTAGGCGACGGCGAAGACTCATGGGTCGAATGAAACGCTGCGGAAAATCTGAGACAGGGCAATCCTGCCGCTCGCCCGAGACGACCTACGGTGCGGCGCGGAAACCCGACAAATCCGTGTCGGTCGTGCGCACCGTGCCGGGGGCGGGCGGGGGTGGGCCGGACACGAACTGCATCGGGCGTTTGTCGCGCTGGAGCGCGGCGTCGAAGTCGCGCATGTGCGACGTGAGGCGCGCGACGAGCTCGGGGTGCGACGCGGCGAGGTTCTTCGTTTCACCGATGTCCGCCTCGAGATCGTAGAGCTCGGGGGCGGCGAGGAGGCGGTGCTGGCTGTTGAAGCCGGCGGGGTTGTGCTCCCACCAGAGGCTCACCGGACGCGGCTCGGGGCGGGTGTCGACCGCGAGGACGAGTTTCCATTTTCCGTCGCGCACGGCCTGCGGCTGGTAACCGAAGTAGTGGGGGATGGGCCGGTCTGCGCGTGCACCGCTGCCGAGCAGGAGCGTGGTGAGATCGGCGCCGTCGAGCGTGACGCCGGTCGGCAACGCTGCGCCCGCGAGCGCGGCGAACGTGGGAAACAGATCGAGGTGCGAGACGGGCGCGGTGACAGCGGCACGCGGTGCGATGCGGCCCGGCCACCACGCGATGAACGGCACGCGCACGCCGCCCTCGAAGGTCGTGCCTTTGCCGGAGCGGAGCGGGCCGTTGTGGCCGGCGAGCTGGCGGCCGGGGAAGTTTTCTTTGGCCGCCCCCGCCTTCTTCGTGGCGGTGGTGGCGCCGCGGAAAGGGGCGCCGTTGTCGTTGGTGAAAATCACGAGCGTGCGCGTGTCGAGCTTTAGCTCGCGCAGCGTGTCGAGGATCACGCCCGTGCTCCAGTCGAGTTCCTCCACCGTGTCGCCATAGAGGCCGCCCTTGGACTTGCCGGCGAAGCGCGGCGAGGCGTATTGCGGCACGTGCGGCATCGTGTGCGGCAGGTAGAGGAAGAACGGCCGGTCGCGGTTCGCGCGGATAAAGGCCACCGCCGCCTCCGTGTAGTGGCGCGTGAGCTCCGCCTGATCGACGGGCGACTCGACGACGCGCTCGCCCTCGACGCGCGTGAGCGGCGTGAACATCGAGAGCTGCGTGAACGTGTCGCCGACCTTCCACTCGCGCACGTCGTTCGTGTGCGGAAGTCCGTGGAAACGGTCGAAGCCCTGCGCGAGCGGGCGGAACGGCGCGCCCCAACCAAGGTGCCATTTTCCGACGCACGCCGTCGCGTAGCCGCGCGTCTTCAGCATTTCAGGGATCGTGATCTCGGCGGCGGGCAGACCGTGGTGTTCGGTGGGAAACAGCACGTAGGGCAGGCCGCAACGCGCAGGCAGGCGGCCCGTGAGCAGCGCTGCGCGCGATGGACTGCAAAACGGCGCGGCGGCATACGCGTCGGTGAACCGCAGGCCCTCGCGCGCCATGCGGTCGAGGCGCGGCGTAGCGATGGTGGTCGAGCCGTAGCAGCCGAGATCGCCGTAACCGAGATCGTCGGCGAGGATGACGATGATGTTGGGTGGCGGCTCCGATGTGGCGGCGCGTGCGGAGGCGCTGAGGACCAAACCGATTGGCCACAAAAAACACAAAAATCGGAGGGCGATGGGGAATCGAAAGGCGCCCGTAGGCACGCGGGCGTGACAGAGGGATGGCGGCACGAAATCGCCCGCGCGCCTATGGGCGCGACCCACGGGTGCGTCGGAGCCTCCGATATTTAAGTTTTTTGTGGCCATAAAATCCGAGGATTGATCGCTTTTATTTCGTTTCGGTCGGCAGGTTGTCGGCGATGAGGCCGCGCTCACCGCGAAGGCGGTCGGTCACGGGCGAGAGATTTCCGACGATGCGGTAGTCGGTGAGCGTGGTCGTTTCCTTGCCGACGCGCTCCAGCAAGATGCCGCCGGCGCTGGGGCCGGCGCGAACATTGGCGATGCGTAGCCCGGAGTAATTACCTGCGGTGGCGAGGCGATAGACGACGGCGTGCGTCGGGCCGCTCGCGGTGCGGCGCAGCGCGACCCCGTCGACGGTGGTCTCGTCGCAGTCCTCGAGGAGCACGGCGGGCACGGCCCGCGTCGGGCCCTCGATCACGACATCGCGCAGGGTGGCGCCGCGGCAATTGTTGAGATGAATCAGCGGCGCGCGCGGGAGTTCGCGTGGCAGGGCGACGGCGGGCGCACCCGCGGTGTAGGCGATGCGGAGGTTGGACAGTTGGAGATTCGCGGTGTGCGAAAAGCGAAATGGCGCAGCGCAGTCGAGCGCGGTCGCATCGCGCACGGTGAGGTTGAGGTGGCCGAGCGGGCGGTTGTTGGTCACGATCGCCTGCTTGCAGCGCACGGCGAGCACATCCTCGATCACGATGTTGCGGTTCACCTGGCCGGGCTTTTTGTGATCCTGCACGTCGATGGCATAGGAGCATTCCTCAGCGTAAACCTTGCGCACCGTGATGTTGTCGGAGCCGTCGCTGACCTCGACCGCGCCGCGCAGTTCGCTGCCGTAGGCGCGGACGTTGTCCACGAGCACGTGGCGCACGACCTGCCCACCATCTCCTCCGCTGATCGAAACGGTGTCGCGGATGACGCGGCGGCCGACAATGTCCCGCACCACGCCGCCGACCACATCCTTGCCATCGGGCCCGCTGGTGATGGCGACGCCGTCCTTGCTGCTGTCGTTGAAGCGTCCGCGCTCAATGCGGAAATCGCCGGCATGAACCTTCATTAATGGCGCGCGCTGATCCTGCGGCACGGTCGTGCCGCAGCCCGTGAGCTCGAAGTCGAGCACGGCCACGCCGGGGGCCTCGACCACGAGGAGAGAGGTGCGTCCGAGTTTCTCCGGGATCCGCGCGTGCAGGCCGATCAGCGTGAGCGGCTGGGTGATGCGCAGTGGCTCCGTGAGCAGGATCGTCTCGCGCGGATCGCACTGGATGACGGAGTGTGGCGGCGCGTTCGCGAGCAGTTCGCGCAGAGTGCGGCCGGTGGCGTGAATCGTCTCGGCGAAGGCCGAGGCGGAAAACAAGGCGAGTGCGGCGGTGAGCGTGAAGAGAAGATTAGAGTTCATCGGATGACTTCTTCTTGCCAGTCGCTGGACGGGGAAACGCGTCGCGCAGCGGGTCGCCGGTGCGCTCTTGCCACGCGATCAAATCGGCGCGGAGTCGGATCAAGGCGGCGGCGTGCGCGGGATCGGCGGCGACGTTTTTCCGGCCACTCGGATCGGCGGTGAGATCGAAGAGTTCCTCGTAGGGCGGTTGCCGCCACGGCGCATCGTCGCGGATGTCGGGATTTTTCGCCTGCGCCTTGGGCCCACCACTCGTGCCGCCGGCGCCGTCGATGGAGCGGAGCGAGCCGAGATTACGGATCAGTTGGTAACGCCCATCCTTCACGGTGCGCATCGGGAAGAAATTCTCGCGGGTGTGGCTCGTGAACTCTGCGAAGATCAGCGTCTCACCCGCAGGCGCGGGCGTGGCGCTGAAATACCGACGCAGCGATTTTCCGGCGAGGCTGGCGACCGGCGGGAGGCCGGCCGCGTCGAGCACGGTGGGCGCGATGTCGATGAGCGAGACGGGCGTTTCGACGACACGCGGCGCAACGCCGGGCCACGCGATGACGAGCGGCGTGCGCAGGCCGGGCTCGTAGCAGGTGGACTTGGCGCCGGGGAAAGGCGGGCCGTTGTCGCTCATCACGAGGATGACGGTGCGTGACGCGAGGCCGGCGCGCTCGACGGCGGCGAGCAGCAGGCCGAGGCCGTCGTCGAAGCGCGCGATGCACTGGTAGAACGCTGCGACTTCGGCGGCGTCGGGCTTCGCGATGAGATCGAAGAGCGAACTACCCGCGATCTCGGCGGTGGTGAATTTTTTCTTCGGATGTCCGGCCAGCTCCGGCACGAAGGGCCGGTGCGGATCGAAAAAATTCACCATAAGGAAGAAAGGTTTCGCCTGGTTCGTGGCGAAGAATTCGCCGGCCCATTGCGCGACATTGGGGACATGGCGCGACACGCCCTGCGCGCTGTGCGCCATATCGAAGGGAAATACTTTCGGCGGATCGACGTGGAGCTTGCCGATGATGCCGGTGGCGAAGCCGGCGGCCTTGAGGCGCGCGGGCAGCGTGACCATGCCCGGCTTCATGCTGAAGCCGCCGTTGACGAGGCCGACCTGGCCGTTTTGGTGCGGCCAAAGGCCGGTGAGCAGCGCGCTGCGCGAGGGGCTGCACGAAGACTGCACGACCCACGCGTCGCGAAACATCACGCCGCGCGCCGCGAGCGCATCGAGGTGGGGCGTCGCCGCGAGACCATCACCGTAGGCGCCGACCTGCAGGCCAAGGTCGTCGGCGGTAACAAGGATGACGTTGAGCGGCGCAGCTGCGGGTGCGGCAGCGAGCGCACTTGCGAGCGCTGCGAGCAGCGGCAGCAGAGTGGCGAAGAGGAATGATCGGAGCGGATGTATGTATTTCAAAATGATCCTTTGATACCAAACGTCCACAGGCTGCCGAAGGTCTGGCGTTGCGAGAGGCGCGAACCGGCGGGGGTGGCGGGGCCGGAGGCCTCGGTGTCGAGGGGCGCATCGTTCACGTTGCTGAGGTTGAAATACGCGGCCAGGCCCCGGCGCAACGGATACTCGCCGCTTACGTCGACGAGCAGGCGCGAGGCGCCCCAGTTGTAGGTGCTCGGCTGGATGCTGCGGCCGGCGGCGATGAGACCGCGGCGCGCGCGGCCGGCATAGTTCCACTTCACGCGCAGCACACCGCCGCTGCGCTGGTAGCTCGCGCCCCAATTGAGGCTGCGCGGGATGTAGCCGGAGAAATTATCAGCCGCCTCGCCGGTCGCACGCTGTGCGCTGCCGTTGGCGAATACCTGGAAACCGCGTCCCCACGCCGGCAAGAATGTGAGCGCCTGCTTGTAGTTGAAATCGACGCCCGACATCCGGACCTGCCCCGGCAGGTTATACTGCGTGGCCACATCGAAGCGTCCGTAGACCGCGGGATCGATCCCGTAGAGGCTGAGGAATTCTGCGCTGGGGGTGAAGACGGTCGAGCCGAAGAAATTCTCGATCTCCCGGTAGAAACCGCCGACGGAAAGCAATCCGACGTCGGCGAAGTAGTATTCGAGCGAGGCCTTCCACGTGCGTGCGCTCCATGCTTTGATGGCGGCGTTGTTGACGACGATGCGATTGCCCGGGCCGGGCGGATTCTCGGTGTCGGGCAAAGTGAGGCTGCCGGCGTATTGCACCAGGTCGGGCCGGCCGACGGACCAATAGTAACCGGCGCGGGCGATCAGGTTATCGCGGAGCGCGAAGCTGCCGTTGAGGCTGGGGAACCAACGCAGGTATTGCTTCTCCGCCCGCAAACCGCGGTCGAGGTTGGTGAGGCGGACGGCGTCGAGGCTGCCGGCGGGGTTGATGAGGGCGGGCACGCGGCGGTTGGGATCGGCGGGCGTCGGGCTGGCGACGGTGACGATGCGGCCGGAGGCGTCGCGTTGGTAGTTGCGCGTGGGATCGATCAACTGCCCCTGGCCGTCGGCATCGGTCTGCTCGACGCGCAGGCCGCCGGTCAGCTTGAGTCGGCCGCGGAAGAGCTGGGTGTCGCCGCGGAAATACGTGGCGGCGATCCGCTCGACGGCGTGCTTCGACTGCGCAACGCGGCCGGTGTGGACCGTGGCCTCGCTGACCTGAAACTGATTCGGCTGCGTGCGGTAGAGATCGTGGAGGGCATCGACGTTCAGCCGGTCCGTGCTCGGGAAACCGAACACGCCTTCGCGGGCGGAGAGCCCGGCGTTGCGAAACGGTGCGGCGGCGTCGTCGGCCGTGCCGGCGCGGCCATCGGCGCCGACGAAGGTAAACGTCGGCGCGTAGACGCGCACGTCGCGCATCGCCTCGATGACATCGAAACCGATCTTGGCGGTGAGCGGCACGGCCGTCGCGAAATCGCGTTTCAGGCTGCCGAAGAGTTTCGTTTGGAGCGCGCCACGGCGGCCGGTGTTGGCGCCGGCGCTCACGAGTGAGTAGGTATTGAGCGAGTAGGGATCAAGCGGCGCGCCGGTCGTGCCGTCGGCGACGGTGATGCGCCCGGGGCCGAGGTCGCCCACGTCGGCGAACGACACGGTCACGCCTTGGCGGCGGGCGACGGACGTGCCCCAGTGGCTGTTCTGAATGTCCGTCGTCCAACGGACCGAACTGGAGAAACCCACGCCGGCCTCGGCCTTCCAGACGGGACCGTCGTGCCAGTAGTTGATCGCGGGCATCCAGAACTGGTCGTCTTGCATGTTGGACTGCGAGTTGAGCCGGATTTCGCCCGCACCGGCGGCGCCGCGCGTGAACCTCGGTGAGAAATCACCCGCCGCCGTGCGGCCCACGAGGAACGTGAGCGTGTGGTTCTCCTGCGGCGAACGGAAGGCGCCGTGTTGGAGCGAGAGTGAGAGCCGGTCGTGCGGCGAGAGGCGGAAATCAACCGTGGCGGCGGCCGTCGAGCGCCCGATGAAGGCCACGCGATCGCGGATCGCGAAGTCGGTTAGATACGGGGCTTCCGGCGTGGTGTCGGGGAAGGCGACGCCGTTGGTCGCGGCGTTGGCGCCGCGTCGCGTGTTCTGTAGCAGCGGGAAAGGCGCGTAGGTCCGCGACGTGCTCGCGGAGAGGGTGAAGCCCACGCGCGAAGTCAGCGGCACGACCGCGGACAGGTTGAGCTCGGGGTTGATCTTGCTCGTGCCGTCGCGGCGCGGGCCGGGTGTTTTTTTGAAACTGCGCTCAAGGTCGCGCATGATCAGGCCGGCGCTGAAATTATAGCTGGGCCGCGAACGTTCGAGCGCGCTGCGAGGCACGAGGTTGACCGAGCCGCCGAGGGCGGAGCCGGTCGTCTCGGGCGTCGGCGTGTAGACGACCTCGATGCGCGCCATGTTGTTGATCGAGAGCTGGTGGATGCCGGAAGTGCGACCCGTGCCGGTGGCAGAGTCGGCGATGGAAAAGCCGCCGATGGTGACCGGCACGTAGTCGGCCGGCACGCCGTTGAGCGAGATGGTGTAGGGCGCGCCGAGGCCGCCGAGACCGATGGTGACGCCGGGCACAGACTTCAGGACTTCGCCGACGTTACCGCTCGCGACGGGACCGAATTCGTCGGCCGCGACGACGTTCATGATGTTGGGGGCGAAGCGCTGCGTGTTGATCGCCATGGCGGCGCCGCTCATCTCCTTGGAAGTGCCGACAACAAACTGGGCGAGCTGCACGACGCCATCGGTGCGCGACGGCAGGCTGAAATCGCGCGTGACTACGGACCCTGCGGCGACAGCGACGGTGTGCGTGAGCATGGGTGCGCCGGTGCGAAACGCGCTGAGGCGCACGCTGCCGGTGGGCACGCGGTTGAGGCGATAGGCGCCGGTTGAGTCGGAGAGAGTCTCGAGCGACGTGCCCTCGACGGTGAGGCGGGCGTTTTCGACGAATTCGTCGTTGTAGGGATTGAACACACGGCCCGCAATGATTCCGGTGGCTGCGGGTGCGGTTGGTGTCTGCCCGGGAAAAGCGGTGGCGGCGCCGAGCGCGAGCCAGCCGGCGATCGCGGCGAGGGTGGATTCTGTTTTCATGGGGTTGGGGGAAGAGTGTGCGTCGGCGGTGGGTTTAGGTGCGGATGGGGCGGGCGAGATTACGAAGCCGCCGGTGTCGGGTGCCTCGAGGGCGCGGAGGCGCGTGCCGGCGAGCAAGCGGTCGAGTGCCTCGCGCGGCGGATAATCGCCGAAGACGCGTTGCGTGCGCACGTCGGCCACGGGCGCGGAGGGAAACAGGATCTCGCGCTGCGCCTGCTCGGCGAATTGTTTGAGCGTCTCGCTCGCCGGGCCGGCGGGGACGCGGAACGCGCGGGTGGAATTGTCCGCGCCCGCGAAAGCGCACGCGAAAGAGAGCGACAGCAACCAACCCAGCCACGCGGCGGCAAAACGCGTGCGCGGGGCGGGGAAAACGGAGCGGACGGGGTTGGGGCGGGGCAGGAGCAAAGGAACGGGCGGAGGCGTCAGGGTGAGCGGCTGAGCAAAATTTCGGAATCGCCGCGGCGCTCGGCGCGCACGCCGAAGCCGGTCTCGAGCAGCTTTACGAAACCGAGCACGTTGTCGGAACGCAGTGACGCGCTCACGCGCAGCGCCGCGAGCGCCGGATCGGCGAGCACGAGTTGCGTGGCGTTGCGGCGGTTGTAGGCGGCCACGATGTCGCCGAGCGGCGTCGCGGTGAAGTCGAGCAGCCGGTGCTGCCAGGCGAGCACGCGCGCGATCTCGCCGGGCGTGAGCGTGGCAACCTCGGGCGGAGCGGCGGACGGAGTGGTCGCGATGACAGCGCGCTGGCGTGCAGCCAGCACGCGCTCGGGCGGGGGCGACGAGGCGGGCGTGGAGGGCAGCGCTGTGCCGGTGTTACCCGGTGCGACGGGAGCGGTTTGGGCGGGCGGCGGTTGCAAGCGCACCTGGCCTTCGGTGACGAGCACTTCGACGGCGGCGTCGGCCAGGCGGACGTTGAAGGCAGTGCCTACTGCGCGGACGGCGACGCCCGCGGCCGTGACGATGAAGGGGCGAGCGGCGTCCTTGGTGACCGTGAAGTGCGCCTCGCCGCGCTCGAGCCGCACGCGACGTTCGGTGGCGGTGTAGTCGGACACGATCACCGCGGCGCCGTTGAGTTCCACGACTGTGCCGTCGGCGAGCACGCGCGTGCCGGGCCCGAGTGGCTGCGGGGCCGAGAGCGTGCCGAAATGATAGGTCGCGACACTCAGCGCGACGGCGGCCGCCGCCGCGAGCGGCCAACGCCAGCGCCGGAAAAACGCAGTCGCTTGGGCAGGCGCGGGTGCAACGGCGGGAGCGGGTGCGTCGGCGCCGGCCCACGCGGCGGAGATTTCGTGGCGCGTGGCCCAGTCGCGCAGCGCGGAGTCGAGGTTGGCCGCGCGGCGCAGCGCGCGGCGCGCCGCGGGATCCTCACGCAGGCGACGATCGAGGAGCGGAAAATCCTCGGGCGTGATCGTGCCGTGTAGCCAGTCGGCGATGAGGCGGTCGAGCGGGTCGGGAATCATGGGGCCTCGTGCTTGAGTTCGCTTTCGATGCAGGCGAGAAGCCGGGCGCGCAGGCGCTGCACGGTCTTGTAGTAGCCCTGCACGCTTTTCCCGGCGCGAGCGGCGACCTCATGGAAACGCGCGCCGGGCTGATAGGAGAGCAGCAGCAGTTCGCGTTGGGCGTCCTCGAGTTTGGCGAGGCAGCGCTCAAGGGCGGTGCGCTCACGCTCGAGCGCGTCGGTCTCGGCGAGGGTCTCGGCAGCGAGCAGATCGACGACCGCCGTGGAAAACACGAGCTGCTCGCGCCCGCGGCGGCGCAGGTGATCGAGCGCCTCGAAGCGCGCGATCGTCGCGGCCCACGCCATGAAGCTCGTCCCGCGTTCGAAGCGGCCGAACTTTCGCCACGCCACAAGGCTCGTCTCCTGCATCACCTCGTCCACATCGGCCCAAGCGGGCAGCAGCGCGCGCACGAAGCCCCGCAGCCGCCCCTCGTGCGCGACGAAGAGGCGCACGAATTCCTCGTAGGGCGGGTTCGAATTGGAGGCGGGGTCGGACAAATCGGGCATCGGGGTGCTCTTATTACAATACCGCACCATCAGGGAAAATTGGACGAACAATTTTTCCGGCCGCAGTGGATTGTGGTCATTTGGTCCGTCAAGCGGGCCACCGCGAAATTGACTCGGCTAACCCGCCGCGCCCACCTTCGCCTCCCCCACCCGCATGAACATTGTCGTCCTCGACGGATTTGCCCTCAACCCCGGCGACCTAAACTGGGACGCGTTGCGCGCCCTCGGCGCCTGCACCATCCACGAACGCACGCCCGCGGCCGACATCGTCGCCCGCGCCCGCGACGCCGCGATCGTGCTCACCAACAAAACACCGCTCCGCGCCGACACACTCGCGCAGCTCCCCGCGCTCCGCTACATCGGCGTGCTCGCCACCGGGCACAACGTCGTCGATTCCGCCGCGGCCCGCGCGCGCGGCATCCCCGTCTGCAATGTCCCCACCTACGGCACGCGCTCCGTCGCGCAGCACACGCTCGCGCTCATCCTCGAGTTCACCAACCGCGCCGGCCACCACGCGCGCACCGTCGCCGAAGGCCGCTGGCCGCGCAGCGCCGACTGGTGCTACTGGGATTACCCGCTCACGGAGCTCGACGGGCTCACGCTCGGCATCGTCGGCTGGGGCCGCATCGGCCGCGCGACCGCCGACCTCGCGCGCGCCTTTGGGATGAAAATCATCGCACACTCGCGCGGCGAGACGCCCGGCGCGGAACGCGTCGCGCTCGACGAGCTTTTCCGCCGCAGCGACATCGTCTCGCTCCACTGCCCGCTCACGCCCGAGACGCAGGGCCTCGTCAACGCCGCCCGGCTCGCGCTGCTGAAACCGACCGCGCTCCTCGTCAACACGAGCCGCGGCCCGCTCATCGTCGATGCCGACCTCGCCGCCGCGCTCAACTCCGGCCGCATCGCCGGCGCCGCGCTCGACGTGCTCTCCGCCGAGCCGCCGCCCGCGGACAATCCGCTGCTCTCCGCGAAAAACTGCCTCATCACCCCGCACAACGCCTGGGCCACCCGCGCCGCCCGCGCCCGCCTGCTCGACACCGCCATCGCCAACGTCCGCGCCTTTCTCGCCGGCACACCGCAGCATGTGGTGAACTGAGGCGCTGTGCTCGATTGTAGGCCCGGCCGATGGCCGGGCTCAACAGGCCAACGGCCGGTTCTACAACGAACCAATGTGGCAAAACATAAGGCCGATTGGCGTGATGCGCTCCACGCGCCCATGCACATCAGTTTTGCCCTACGCAGATGCCCGCAGAATCTCCGGCTGCTGTTTGGCAATCTGCAACAGCCGCAACGCCGGCCCCGAGGGATGGCGGCGATTTTTCTCCCAACTGCGCACCGTCACTGGCGTCACATTCATGTAGGCAGCAAACACCGGAATGCTGGCGTTGAGCGTTCGCCGAATGCGCGCGATTTCAGCCGGGCTGACATGGCGAATCGGAGCCGGCGGAGTGGTCGTCTTCAGCGTGAGCTTCCCTTGAGCGTGGGCCAGGGCCTCCTTCATGCTGCCGACCAGGCCGGCTTCGTTGAACGGGATTTCTTTTTTCATCGGCGGTGCTCCATTTTGATTTGTTCGGCCATTTGCCGGACGGCCTTCTTGCCGTCAGCGGAAATATTTTCGGCGTCACCCTTGGTGAAGAGATAAAGGAAATAGATCAGGTGGCGGTTCGGCAGATAGAGGTAGAGGATTCGGGCACCACCGCTGGTGCCTTTGCCTTTCGCCGCCATCCTGACTTTGCGCACGCCACCGCAGCCGACAAGAAGGCGTCCCTTGTCGGGTCGGACTGAAAGTTGAGATTGCAGCGCGGCATAGTCTTCGTCGCTGACGAGGCCGGTGATTTGCCCTGTGAAGGTCGCGGTTTCGACGAGCGTCAGCACGCGGACATGGGTGTTACACAGTAACACCCATGTCAATCACACAGACCCGCCTCAAACCAACATATCGAACGATTTCCCCGAGCGGCTTACACCTTGTCTTCCGCAGACGGGCGCAAAACTGTTATTCATATGAAGGCCCTTCCTTTCGCACTGCTCGCATTGAGCCTGAGCGGCTGTGCCGGGGTTTGGGACAATCGCGGCTTGGATTGAATTACGGTTGTTGTGAAGCAGGACGATGCTCCCGTCAGCGGAGAGAAAGTCGTGATCTCGTGGCGGAACCAATGGCGCCAACAAAAAGAAGAGGTCGTCACAAACGGCGAGGGAGAAGCCAAAGTGGATTTCACTTTCATGTGGAACGCCTACCTTTGGATTCTTCCACCACTTGGAACACTCCCGAGGCGCAGCGAAAAACCCGAGTATTCGATTCGTGTAGGTTCTAATGATTCCGTTCCCATTCTACCCGAAGCCACATCATACGATTCGACTACCGGAATCTGGAACACCAAGGCTAGCATTGTCCGAGACACACCGAAGGATATGAAGCCAGAGGTAATAAACAGCCCTCGCTCCCGCTCGAACTAAACGCGCACCGCCCGCCACACCGCGAGGCACGCATCGATCAACGCCGGCAGATCCTTTAGCGCGATCATGTTGGGGCCGTCGCTGATGGCGTTCGCGGGATCGGGGTGCGTCTCGATGAAGAGGCCTTCGGCTCCCGCAGCGAGGGCGGCTTTCGCGAGCGGCGCGACAAATTCCCGCTGGCCGCTGCTCTTGCCGCCGCCGGCACCGGGGAGCTGCACGGCATGCGTGGCGTCGAAGACCGTGGGAAATCCGCTCTGCCGCAGAATCGAAAACGAGCGCATATCCACCACGAGGTTCTGGTAGCCGAAGGTCGTGCCGCGCTCGGTCTGCCAGATTTCGCGCGCACGGCCCTCGCGGAGTTTGGCGGTCACGTGCACCATCTCCTGCGGCGAGAGGAACTGGCCCTTCTTCACGTTGACGACCCGGCCCGTCGCCGCCGCGGCGAGCAGCAGATCGGTCTGCCGGCAGAGGAAGGCGGGAATCTGCACGACATCGCACACCGCCGCGACCGCGCCGACCTGCGTGCTCTCGTGGACATCGGTCAAGACCGGGAAACCGTAGTCGCGCTTCACCATCGCGAGGAGCGCGAGCCCGGTGTCGATGCCGGTGCCGCGATCGCCGGCGAGCGAGGTGCGGTTGGCTTTGTCGAACGAGCCCTTGAACACGAGGTTCAGCTCCGGCCGCGAGCGGCGCAGCTCGACGAGGGTTTCCGCGACGGCGCGCACCACGCGCTCGTTTTCAAGCGAACACGGCCCGGCGATGAGGAGGAGTTTCTGCGGGTCGAAAAGCATCGGGAGAGTCAGATTTTGAAACGCAAAGACACGAAGCCGCCAAGATCAGTCACCAAGAAAGAATGAAGAATGGCTGGCGGCTCTGCGCTCGGTCTTAGCGCCTTCGCGCCTTTGCGTTTACGGGCTTGGAGCCACGCTTCGACCCACCTTTGCCGCCCGCCTTGTTCTTCAACGCCGCGGCGATGAACGCCGCGAAGAGCGGATGCGCCTTGTTCGGTTTCGACTGAAATTCCGGATGCGCCTGCGTGCCGAGGAACCACGGGTGACCCTTGAGCTCGACCACCTCGACGAGGTTGCGCGTCGGGTTCACGCCGCTGACCATCAGGCCGGCCCGCTGGAGTTGGCCGACGTAGGCGTTGTTCACTTCGTAGCGGTGGCGGTGGCGCTCTGAAACCAGGTCGGCCCCGTAGGCTTTGTGCGCGAGCGAGCCGGGCGTGAGCGCGCAATCGTAGCTACCGAGCCGCATCGTCGCGCCCTTGTCGTGAATCTGCTTCTGCTCCTCCATCATGTTGATCACGGGATGGGCGGGGCGCGGATCGAACTCGGTGCTATTGGCGCCAGCGAGCTTGAGCACGTTGCGCGCAAACTCGATCACGGCGATCTGGAGGCCGAGGCAGAGGCCGTAATACGGCACCTTGTTTTCGCGGGCGAATTTCGCGGCGGCGATTTTCCCCTCCGTGCCGCGGTCGCCGAAACCACCGGGGACGAGGATGCCGTCGAGGCCGCGCAACAGGACGTTGCCCTTCTTTTCCACATCCTCGGCATCGATGCGCCGGATGTTCACCTTGCAATGATTCGCGATGCCCGCGTGCGTGATCGATTCGTAGACGGATTTGTAGGCGTCCTGCAGCTCGATGTATTTCCCCACGACACCGATGGTCACCTCGTGTTTCGGGTTGAGCAGGCGGGCGACGATCTCGGTCCAGATATTTTTCGCCGGCGGCGGATTCGTGAGCCCAAGGAGATCGATGACGAGCTGATCCATGCCCTCCTTCTGCAACGCGAGCGGCAGCTCATAGATCGAGTGCTCGACATCGCGGCACTCGATCACGGCCTTCGGCGGCACGTTGCAAAACATCGAGAGCTTGTCGCGCAGATCGCGATCAAGCGGATGATCCGTGCGGCACACGAGCACGTGCGGCTGGATGCCGATCTCGCGGAGCTTGGCGACGGACTGCTGCGTAGGCTTCGTCTTGAGTTCGCCCGCCGCCTTGAGAAAGGGCACGAGCGTCACGTGGATGAACACCACGTCGTTGCGCCCCACCTCGAGCGCAAACTGCCGCATCGCCTCGAGAAACGGCAGGCCTTCGATGTCGCCGGTCGTGCCGCCAATTTCGGTGATGAGCACATCGGCGTCCTTCCCGCCCGCGTAGATGCGCTCCTTGATTTCATTCGTCACGTGCGGGATCACCTGGACGGTTTTGCCGAGGTAATCGCCGCGCCGCTCTTTCTGGATCACGGCCTCGTAAACCTGACCGGACGAGAGACTGTTGAGCTTGGAGAGCTTCCCGCTCGTGAACCGCTCATAGTGCCCGAGATCGAGGTCGGTCTCCGCGCCATCTTCGAGCACATAAACCTCGCCGTGCTGAAACGGACTCATCGTGCCCGGGTCGACGTTGAGGTATGGATCGAATTTCTGGATGCGGACCACCAGCCCGCGCATCTCCAGCAACGCCCCCAACGATGCCGCCGTGAGCCCCTTGCCCAACGACGATACGACGCCTCCCGTGACGAAAATGTATTTCACGGGAGAGCAGGCTGACGACTCGCCCGCAACCCGCGCAAGGAAAAGTTCGCCGCCCGACACGAAATCGCAGCGATTGGGCCGTTTTCCCTAGGTTTGCCATTTTGTCATGGCGAGAAGCCGTGCTCGGCGCCGCGCCGAAGCAATCCAGCTGAAGTCCTAGCCCCGACAAATCGGTCATGGATCGCCACGTCGCTGCGCTCCTCGCGATGACAAACAAGACGCGCAATCGCGGAGCGCGCCGGCGTGTCCGCGGTCGGGCGGAGTCTGGGACCCGCCCTCGGTTTGCACACCTAAAGCGAGAAAGGGCGGGTCCCAGCCCTGCCCTGCTACTTCGCACGCACAGCCTCGCTCAGTTCACCAACAGCCAGAACGCCCAGCCGATTCCGCCCAGCAGCACCGCAAAAAACAGCAGCCACAGCGCGAGCTTGAGCAGCTTCATCGC
The DNA here is from genome assembly GCA_031379235.1 of Opitutaceae bacterium. Taxonomy (GTDB): domain Bacteria; phylum Verrucomicrobiota; class Verrucomicrobiia; order Opitutales; family Opitutaceae; genus ER46. The sequence continues at coordinate 27,964 of JANNEY010000398.1, forward strand.
AATCCAGATGACCAGCGCAGCCACGAGCGTGCCGACGAGCACGACGAGCCATTGCGGATATTCGCTCACATCCACGGACCACGCTTTTTGGATTAACTCGGCCAGCAACACGCCGCCACGAAGCCGCGCTCGTGAATCGACTCCAAGAAAAATCGTTTGCGCCGCGCGGACGCGCCCGCCCTGCTTCCGCGGTGCATTCCAAACCTCAGCTTCTCGCCTGGCTTACCTGTGACGGTGTTCACATCGATCCCGGTTCGGGCAAGCATACGATCCTCGGCATTTTCTCGAACATTCAGGCCCGGCAGTTTCCGGTCACGCACCCGTTCATGATTTGGTTTCTCACCATCTCCGACTGCGCCCCCGGCCAGCATAAATTGAAGATCGCGATGGGGCTCGACGCCACGAATCCGCAGCCGCTGCTGGAGCGCCCCTTCGAGTCGCAGAGCCCGCTGCACCGGATCAACCTCATCAATGAAATCCGCAACCTGAGCTTCCCCCAGCCCGGCGAATATTCGCTCATCATCGAGATCGACGACGAGCCGATCCTCGCGACGAGCATGACGGTGTCAGGGTGAGCGGAGGTAAACAAATTGAAGCGGGAAATCACGAAGCCATGAATCAAACTCTTCCTGGTTTCATGGCTTCCGGCTTTTTCCTCATCCGATTTTTCCATGTCCCACAAATTTGATCTCATCGGCGTCGGTTCGCCCATCATGGATTTGCTCGCCCGCGTGCCGGACGAGTTTTTGAAGACCAACGTCGCCGGCGAGAAAGGCGGGATGGTGCTGGTCGACGACCACGAGATCGAGCGCATCACCGCCCTGCTCGACCGCGCGCCCGCCCATGCGACAGGCGGCTCGGCCGCAAACTCGACCTACAACGCCGCGCGGCTCGGCCTGCGCGCCACGTTTCTCGGCAAGCTCGGCAACGACGCGATCGCCCGCGTCTATCGCGAGTCCTTTGAACGCGCCGGCGTCGACAGCTCGCGTTTCAAATCCGCCGCGCAGCCCAATGCCCGCAGCATGATCATGGTCACGCCGGATGCGCAGCGCACGATGCGCACCTGCCTCGGGGCGGCGATGACGCTCGCGCCAGGCGAAGTCTCCGCCGCCGATTTTGCCGGTTGCCGCCATGCGCATATCGAGGGCTACCTCGCCTTCAATCAAGCGTTGGCCGACGCCGTCCTCACCAGCGCGCGCGCCGCCGGCTGCACGACGAGCCTTGATCTGGCGTCATTTGAAGTCGTCGGCGCCTCGCGCGACTGGCTTTTCGGCCAGTTCCGCCGCGGCATCGACATCGTCTTCGCCAACGAGGACGAGATTCGCGCGCTGTTTCAGGACACGACCTCGGATTTCGCGACGCTCGCGCAGCGTCTCGCCGGCCACGGCGTGCTCGCCGCGGTGAAAGTCGGCCGCGACGGCGCCTGGATTGCGCAAGGCGCCGCGCTCCACCAGATCGCACCGGTGCCGGCCACGCACGTCGTCGACACCAATGGGGCGGGCGATGCGTGGGCCGCGGGATTCCTGTTTGCACATCTGCGCGGCTGGTCGCTGCCCGACGCGGGCGCGCTGGCTTCTCTGCTCGGTTCGGAAACCGTGACGCACATGGGCCCGATCATCCCGCCCGAGCATTTTGCCAGCCTACATCCGCGGGCGATGGCGCTGGGCGTGAAAAAGTAGCGGGCACTTTCGCCCCCGGACGCAGCTGATCGCCGGCGTCTGTCCGCCCCTAGAAATAACCTCGACTGTCGGTGGCTTTTTCCGGCGACTTGATTTGTGCCGGCCAAAGCCACCTTGCAGGATGTCGCGACCCGCGCTGGCGTGCATCGCACGACCGTGTCGCTCGCGCTCCGCGATCATGCCCGCATCCCGGTCGCGACGCGGGACCGCGTCAAGGTGATCGCCGCTAAACTCGGCTACCGGATCAATCCGCTCATCTCGGCGTTGATGCAGTCGCGCCGCAGCGGCCGGACGGTGAAGCACGTTACGCTCGCCTACGTCACGAATTATCCGACCCGTTTCGGCTGGCGACCGCCGCACCACGATCGGCCGGATTATTTTCCCGGGGCCGCCGAGCGCGCCCGCGACTTCGGTTACAGGCTCGAACACTTCTGGCTCGCGGAGCCGGGCATGACGCAAGTGCGGTTCTGCGATATCCTCTCGGCCCGCGGCATCAACGGCCTGATCGTCGGCCGCCTGCCGCCCGGGCAAGCCACGATCGATCTGGCGTGGGCGCGCTTCTCCTGCGTCGCGCTGGGGCTCACGTTGCACGCGCCGCAGCTCCACCACGTGACGGAGAATCATTTCGACGCCGCGTGGCAGGGCATGCAGCGCTGCCGCGAACTCGGCTACCGGCGCGTGGGTTTCGTGTTCTCCGGGGCCAACGACAGCCCGCGCGTCGGCGACCGCTGGCTCGGGGCGTTCCTCTCGCAACAGCACCAATTCCCGCCCGCTGATCGCCTGCCGCCGTGCCCCGCCGTGCCGGCGGATGAGCGCACTTTTCGCGCCTGGTTCGAACACTGGCAGCCCGACGCCATTCTGGCCGTCCACGGCGGCCCTGTGCTGCGCTGGCTCGATCGCATGGGCCAGCGCGTTCCCCGTGCTGTCGGCCTGATCGATTTGGCCGGCGATCATCCGGAATTGGACTGCGCCGGGATTTACTATGATCCCGCGAAGCTTGGCGCGCTCGCGGTGGAGATGCTCATCGGGCTCATGCACCGCAACGAAACCGGCGTGCCCGCCGATCAACACGAAATTTTGCTCACCGGCGGATGGCGCGACGGAAAGACGCTGCCACCCCGCGGCTGAACGCGGAGCGTCGGACTTTCAGTCAACGATGAGCGCAGAGCAGGGCTCGGACGCTCCCCGCACCCACGCATGGTGATGA